>JANLQJ010000205.1:0-18996 GCA_031367715.1 Hyphomicrobiaceae bacterium
CACGAGGGCGGCCGCAAGCCGCCCCTACTAACTACCTCCGCGTCAACCCCAGCATCCGCTTCACCTGCTCATGATCCACCGTGCCGCCGGCGAAATCGTCGAAGGCTTTCGCCGTCACGGGGATGATGTGACTGGCAATGAACGGTGCGCCCTCGGCCGCGCCCACGGTCGAATCTTTCAAACAGCATTCCCATTCCAACACCGCCCAGCTGTCGTATCCGTGACCGGCCAACTTGGAAAAAATCGAACCGAAATCCACCTGTCCATCGCCCAGCGAGCGGAACCGTCCCGCGCGGTTCACCCAGGGCTGGAAGCCGGAATAGACCCCCTGGCGGCCGGTCGGGTTCAGTTCGGCGTCCTTGACGTGAAACGCCTTGATGCGCTCGTGATAGATGTCGATGAAGGCGAGATAATCCAGGTGCTGCAATACGAAATGCGAGGGATCGTAGTTGATGTTGCAGCGACGATGGCCGCCGAGCGCATCCAGGAACATCTCGAACGTCGCGCCGTCGAACACATCCTCGCCGGGATGGATCTCGAAGCCGACATCCACTCCCGCGGTATCGTAGGCATCCAGGATCGGGCGCCAGCGGCGGGCCAGTTCCTTGAAGCTTTCAGAAATGAGCGTGCCCGGACGCTGCGGCCAAGGATAGACATACGGCCAGGCCAACGCGCCGGTGAAGGACACGGAAGCCTTCAGGCCCAGATGGCGCGAGGCGGTGGCGGCGAGCATCATCTGCTCGGTGGCCCAGGCCTGGCGGGCGGCAGGATTGCCATGCACGGCCGGTGGCGCAAAAGCATCGAATGCTTCGTCATAAGCAGGGTTCACGGCAACAAGTTGCCCCTGGAGATGGCTTGACAGCTCAGTGATCTCAACGCCGGCCTGATGGCAGATGCCTGCAATCTCGTCGCAATAGGTTTTGCTCTCGCCGGCCTTCTTCAGGTCGAACACGCGGCCGTCCCAGGACGGGATCTGCACGCCCTTGTAGCCTAGCTCCGCTGCCCATTTTGTGATGGCGGGCAGACTGTTGAACGGGGCCGCATCGCCCATGAATTGCGCCAGAAAAATCGCTGGACCCTTGATGTTCGTCGCCATCGGTTTGGCCTCCCTGCTGGTCTGTGGCCGGCATACTAGCCTTTGGTCCGCATGCTCTGCCAGGGGGATTTGGTGGCGATACGATGGACATCTCCGGGCGAGCAAGGGATCGGCGGACAACTGGTGGATTGGAGCAAGGCTGCGAGCCGAAGCTGAACAACTGGCCTCAATGCCAAATTCAATGGCCATGCTGCGGCCATGACACAAGCTGCTATACTCCCCGCCTGATTTGGATCTGTGCGAGAGGTGGACGAGAGCGCGATGAGCGGTTCGGAATTGATGCTGTCCTTGGCCGGCTGGGTGGCCTTGCTGCTCTGGGGGGTGCGCATGGTGCGCACTGGCATCACGCGCTCGTTCAGTGGCCAGTTGCGCGGCCTGGTGGCGCTGGGTAGCCGCAACCGGCTGACAGCTGCCGGTGCCGGCTTGATCGCGGCCGTGCTCTTGCAGAGTTCGACCGCGACCGGCCTGATCGTCTCCTCGCTGGTGGCGCGCGAGATCATGCAGCTGACGACCTCGCTGGCCGTCATGCTCGGGGCTGATGTTGGAACGTCGGTTGCCGCTTTCATTTTTTCGATCCGGCTGAGCTGGCTCGCCCCGCTGTTGATCTCGGTCGGCGTGTTCGGCTTTCTGGCCACGCGCGATGAGAAAAAGCGCAATCTCGCCCGCATCGGCATCGGCATCGGCCTGACGCTGCTGGCGCTGCAACTGATCGGCACCGCTTCGACCGTTCTGCGCCAGTCGCCCGGCCTCAGCACCGTCATCGGTCTGCTGGAGGACCAGCCGCTGCTCGCCTTTCTGCTTGGTGCGGGCATCACCTGGCTCGCCCATTCCAGTCTCTCGACGGTGATCCTGGTCATGTCGCTGGCGGCATCGGGCGTCGTCACGCTGCCGTTGTCGCTTGCGCTGGTGCTCGGTGCCAATGTCGGCGGCAGCTTGGCGCCGTACGTCGATCAACTCGCCGCGCCGGTCGCCGGTCGCCGCGTCGTGCTTGGCAACCTGATGATGCGCGGCATCACGGCCATCGCTTGCCTGGTCGGGCTATTGCCGTTCGCCAATTCCTGGCTGCAACCCATGCATGCGCTATCGCCAGGACATACCGTGCTGTTCTTTCATGCCGCCTTCAATCTGCTGACCGCCATGGTATTCCTGCCGGTCGTCGGACGCATCGCACAGCTCACCCGCACGCAGCTGCCCGATGTGGCGGTCTCCAGCGACGACAGCCAACCGCGTTATCTCGATGCCAGCGCGGTCGATACGCCGACCGAAGCGCTGGCCGCGGCGACCCGCGAGACCCTCGCCGTCGGCGATCTGGTGGCTGAGATGCTCGACCAGAGTCTGGCCGTCTTCGAGCGCGATGACGCAAGGCTGATGAAGCAGATCGAAAAGGCCGACGATGCGGTCGACCGCCGGCACGAGGCGATCAAGCTCTATCTGATGAAAATTTCCAGCGCCGGCATGTCAGGCGAGGACAGCGCCCGCTTTGTCGAGATCCTCACCTTCATCACCAATCTCGAGCATATCGGCGACATCATCGACAAGAATCTGATGGAGCTGGCGGCCAAGAAAATCCGCTACAAGCTGGCGTTTTCGCGCGAAGGGCTGGATGAGCTGCGCCAGATTCACGGCCGCGTGCGGGATAATCTGCAGCTCGCCTTCAACGTCTTTACGCTGCGCGATGTGCGGTTGGCGCGCAAACTGCTGAACGAGAAGCCGCTGTTGCGCGAGGCGGAGGTCTATTCCGCTAACAGCCATTTTGCGCGTCTGCGCGCTGGACGCCCGGAATCGATCGAGACGACGGCCATCCATCTCGACATCGTCCGCGATCTGAAACGTATCAACAGCCACCTGACTTCGGTTGCCTATCCGATCCTGGAGGCGGCAGGCGAGCTGTTGGAGACGCGATTGAAGGGTGTGGACGCAGAAACAGACGAGGCGCGCGCCGCCCGCTTGTGACAATACCGATGGGGATCGTAGTTTCGGCTAAACCGACACATTGCCGCTCAGCGTAATGCCCGCGTGCGCGCCCGCAGGTTCCCGGGCGAGATCGGGATCGAGCACCGTCGCGTGATCCATCTGCCGGATGCTACCACCGGTGGCGCCACTGATCAGGTTTTGCGCCACCAATACCGCGCCGCCCTTGGCATCCGACGACACCGCTATGCCGATCGGCGATTGCCGCACCACATTGCCCGACAAAACGATATCGCGCCGATATTCGCCCCAGCCGGCCTGAATCCCGATCTGGGCCGCGCCTTCCACCACATTGCCGGTGACGCTGGCGTCGGCCTCGACCGAGATGCCGATGCCTTGATCCTCACCGCTCGCCGATTGGCGATGCAGGTTGCGAATGAGGTTGCCCTGCACCACCGCCAGCCGTCCGCCCTCGTTGAAATTGGTGACCGAGATGCCCACCGAGGCCCGGTCGACCAGGTTGTTGGCTATCACCGCGCCTTCGAAAGCGAACTCGGCGTAGAGCGCGACCTCGCCCATGCGTTCGGCGCTGTTGCCGATTATCTGGCAGTTGGAAGCGGCATTGGCACGGATGGCGGAGAACGCACAATCGGTGATGCGATTGCCCAGCACCTGCACCGAACCGGATCGGAAGATATTGATGCCGTTGCCGTTCGGGCCGTCGCCACCGGCCCGCGCCGCGATCTGCGAGATGCGGTTGTTGGCAACCAGCGTGCCGTCCTCGCCCGCAACCGTGCGCCAGACCTGGATGCCGTTGTTGCCCATGTCGCTGATGGCGTTGCCAGTGATGGCAAGGCCTTCGGCATCGAGGCTGAACAGCGCGCTCGCCTCGCATGCAGTGATGGTGCAATTTTCAACCGTTCCCGAACAGCGCCGCATCGAAACGCCGTTCAGCAAAGCGCCGCTGACCGCGATGTTGCGCAAGGTGAGGCCGGCGCAGTCGCTGAACGTCAGTAGACCATCGGTCGCCACGGCATCGAGTGGACGCGTGTTGCCGTCGATGACCAGCCCCTCGAGCCAGATATTGTCGGCATGCGATGCCACGATGAACGCGTTGTTGCCCTGAAACAGCAGCCGGGTGGCGCCTGGCACGCCGACAATGCGCGCACCGCCTGGCAGTCCAAGGGTCTTGCAATGATAGTTGCCGGCCGGCAACCGCAAGATGCAGCCACTGGCAGCCGAACGCTCGATGGCCAATTGCAAGGCAGCCGTCTGATCGGACTCACCGGTGGAGTCGAGGCCGGACAGATCAATCTCGCCAGTTGGTGCAGTTGGCGTTGAGGCGGCGTTGGCAATTGAGGTTATCGCCATGGCAGCGGCGGTGAGGGCTGCGGTGCGCGCCAGCAGGCCTCGGCGGTCGGTCAGCATGACGAGGTCCCTGCGCGTGGCGGTATCACCTCACCGCAGCAAGCCCCGAGCCAACTGCCGCCGTCGCGGACGCAAACTGCTCGGCCATGGCGCCAAGCACGCTCAGCGATCCCGCCACGGCGGCTTCCAACGTCAGATTGTTGGCATTGAGCGCGTCATCCTCGGCAAGGCCGGCGCCGCCCACGCGTACTGGCAGGTGCAAGAAGGCGACCAGCCGCCGCCGGCCGTCCGGCTGCGCCAGTTTGCGGGCGGACGACAGTGAATGGAAAAACAGCGCGTTGCACACATAGTCGCCGGCGTTGACCGAGGCCCCGACCGGCAGTCCCTGGCGCAGGGCGGCACCTAGCAGCCGGCGCGGACCGGCGGGAGGCAGTAGCATGTGCGGTGCGCCAGCTTCCAGCACAGCTGCGGGCGACGGCAATCCGGCGGCGTCGAGTTTGTCGCCTGCCTTGTTGCGGGCAATGGTTTCCAGCACCAGCCCCTTGGCGCCGCCCTGTACGCCGAAATGCAAGCAGATATGCGGTTGCAACTCAGCCAGCAACCGCAGCAGTCGGTGCGGTGCTGCGGTCCATTCGGTGGGCAGAATGGCGCAGGCGGTCTGCAGGTTGGGAAAGTGCTCGGGCGCGCGGTAGGCGAGCACGGGCGCGAAGGCTTCGCTGGCATTCTCGATGATGCCGGGGAACGGTCCAAAGCCGGTGATCAGGACACGCAGCGGCGTGGCGGGCATATCCATCAGCCACCTGCCTGGATGCCGATGACAGAGCAACATCCGGGCCAAGCTCCGGCCAGTTGAAACAGGAAGCCGGTGGCGACCAGGATCAGCGCAATCAGATAAAAATGCCAGCGCGCGCCACGGGCCTCAGCGGCGCGGACCTGGCGCTGACGGCTTTCCTGCTGTTCGCGCATCCAGTCGAACACCGCCTGGCTCGGATTGTCATTGCGCGGCATCATCGGGTTCGGCTTGAACATGGTCTTGCGCGCTTCGATCTCGGCCTCTTTTCGCTCGGCCTTGAGCGCGGTCCACCATTCGTTGGAAAACAGCAATATGCCGAAAAAGTCGAGCGCGAGGCCGATGATGGTGAGCCAGGCTTGGGACAAGGGGCGCTCCTGCTAGTGGTTCTTGGGGTAAGTGCTGAGCCCCCGCTCGGCATTCAGTCTGGCGATCAGATCGGCGGCAGCTTCGACGATGACGGTGCCCGGTCCAAACACGGCCTTGGCACCTGCTGCTTGCAGCGCGGCATGATCCGAGGCCGGAATGACGCCGCCAACCACGATCATGATGTCGGAGCGCGCGTTTTTGGCAAGTTCCATCTGCAGCTCGGGCACCAGCGTCAAGTGCCCGGCGGCCAACGACGATACGCCGACGATGTGCACGTCGTACCGGGCGGCATCGCGGGCGACGTCTTCCGGAGTGGCAAACAGCGGGCCGATCACCACCTCGAAGCCGAGATCGGCGAACGCGGAGGCGATCACCTTCTGGCCGCGATCATGGCCATCCTGGCCGATCTTGGCGACCAGGATTTTTGGCGCGCGGCCTTGCGCATCGGCAAAGGCCTTGGCCAACCGCCGCACCTCGCGGACGGCTTCGTTGTTCACTCCAAGTTCGGCGCCGTAGACACCGGCGATCGTGCGCACGTTGGCTTGGTGGCGTCCAAAGACGGTTTCCATGGCAGCCGTGATCTCGCCCACGCTGGCTTTGGCGCGGGCGGCTTCGACCGATGCGGCCAGCAAATTTCCCATGCCCGATCGGGCAATCCCGGTCAGCGTGGCGAGGGCCGATTGTGTGCGGGTCTCGTCCCGTTCGGCGCGCAATTGCTTGAGGCGGGCGATCTGCGCCTCGCGCACCGCGGCATTGTCCACTTTGCGGATCGCCAGCGGTGGCTCGTCGTCGAGCCGGTAACGGTTGACGCCGACGATCACCTGCTGGCCGCTGTCGATACGGGCCTGAGTGCGGGCAGCTGCTTCCTCGATGCGGGCCTTGGGCAGCTCTTGCTCGTTGGCGCTCGCCATGCCGCCCAACGCCTCCACCTCGGCGATATGCTCACGTGCCCGCGCCGCCAGGTCATGCGTCAGCCGCTCGACGAAATAGCTGCCACCCCACGGGTCGATCATGCGCGTGGTGCCGCTTTCGGCCTGCAGCAGCAATTGCGTATCACGGGCGATGCGCGCCGAATGATCCGTAGGCAGTGCCAGTGCTTCGTCCAGCGCGTTGGTGTGCAGCGATTGCGTGCCGCCTTGCGTCGCCGCCATGGCCTCGATCATGGTGCGCACGATGTTGTTGTTCACGTCTTGAGCCGTCAGACTCCAGCCAGAGGTCTGGCAATGCGTGCGCAGACTGAGCGAACGCGGATCGTTCGGCGCGAATTCCCGTTGTACCAGTTCGGCCCACAGCAGCCGGGCCGCGCGCAGCTTGGCGATCTCCATGAAGTAATTCATGCCGATGCCGAAGAAGAACGACAGCCGCGGGGCGAAATCGTCGATCTTGAGGCCAGCGGCGACACCCGCGCGCAAGTAGGCGATGCCATCGGCCAGCGTATAGGCCAGCTCCAGATCGGCCGGCGCGCCCGCCTCCTGCATGTGATAGCCCGAGACCGAGATCGAATTGAACTTCGGCATTGCCTTGGCCATGTAGGCGAAAATGTCCGACACAATCCGCATCGAAGGCGCGGGCGGATAGATGTAGGTGTTGCGGACCATGAACTCTTTCAGAATGTCGTTCTGAATGGTCCCGGTGAGTTTTGCGGCCGGCACGCCTTGCTCCTCGGCGGCGACGATGTAGAGCGCCAGGATCGGCAGCACCGCGCCGTTCATGGTCATCGACACGCTCACCCGGTCGAGCGGGATGCCTTCGAACAGCCGCCGCATGTCGGTGATGGACGAGATCGCCACGCCCGCCATGCCGACATCGGCAGCCACGCGCGGATGGTCGCTATCGTAGCCGCGGTGGGTGGCGAGATCGAAGGCGACGGACACGCCCTGCTGCCCGGCGGCCAGGTTGCGGCGGTAGAAGGCGTTGCTCTCCTCGGCGGTCGAGAACCCCGCGTACTGACGGATAGTCCAGGGTTTATCGAGATACATGGTGGGGTAAGGGCCGCGCAGGAACGGCGCGAGGCCGGGGAAGGTGTCGAGATTAGGGAGGCCCGCGAGGTCGGCGGCTGTGTAGCGCGATTTGACGGGGATGCCTTCGGGGGTGGGGAAGTGCTCAGGAGCTAGCTCTGTCGGAGGTGATGCCGACGGCGCCTTGAGGGCCAACATTGTGAAATCGGGGAACGCGCGCAATGGTGTGCAATCCTATGACTGTCCAAGTGTCAGACACTATTGGGCGTCCAATCCGCACCAGTCTCCCGATCGGGATGCTGATGGTTGACGATCTCCAACAGCTGGCGTGGCGTCAGATCCTCGTCGGTGCGCACGCCTGGCAGCTCCGCCAGAAAATCGATCCAGGCGTGACGGCCCTCCAGTCCATACTGTTTGGTCGGCGTCAGCAGCTGCGGCTCGTCCAGGCTGCCATAGCTCACATTCACCCGGCTCGACGGCCCACGATATGTCAGCGGCGTGCCGCAATCTCGGCAGAAGTCGCGGTTGGCGACGTTCGACGAGGCGAACGTTCCCGGTGTGCCGCGTGTCCAGGCAAAGTCTACGGGCTGGTTCGGCACCAGGGCCGCGTAGGGCCCGCCGACCGCCTTCTGGCACATGCGGCAATGGCAGATACTCATTGTGGGTGGCATGGCATAGAGCGCATAGCGAACGGCGCCGCACTGGCAGCCGCCGGTGAGTATGGGTGTGCGGGACGATTCTTGGGGCATGGCACGTTCTTTCTGCGGTCAGCAGGTTTCGTAGGGTTCGGACAGCCGGCGCAGCGGCATGGCGGCGATGCGCGACTCGGCGCGCTCGATCGGGGCGACTGGCGGATGTGGTGTCCGGTCGGCAGCGGGCCGGTCAGGGCCCGCGAACGCCGTCACACCGGTAATGGCGAAGCTGCCGGACGCCAAATCCGCCGCGCGCTTTTCGGCGGTCTTGGCAATACCGTCCTGCACCGAGCCGCCGAGCAGCGCTTTGGCCATCCCGCCCTTGGCCTCGATGTCCTGGAACAAACTCCAGGCGCGGCGCGCCAGAGCGTCGGTCAGTTTCGCAATCTGCACGCTGCCGGCGGCCGGATCGAGCACACGGGCAATGCCGCTTTCTTCCCTCAGGAGAGCGTGCGTACGGCTGGCGAGCCGGCGTGCGGCCTGATCGGGTAGGCCCAGCGCCGTGGTATGCGGCCGCACCGTGATGCTATCGGCTCCGCCAACCGCCGCGCCCAGCGCCGCGATCGAGTTGCGCAGGCTGTTGGTGTGGGGCGCTTGCATCGTCAGCATGCGTTGCGAGGTTTTTGCCCAGATCTCGATGTGGCCAACGGCGTGGGCGGCCCGGCACGCGTCCGCGACACGCGCCAGCAGAATTCTTGCCGCCCGCAGTTTGGCTATGGTCAGGAACAGATCGCAATCGGCGGCAATGCCGATGCTGAGTCGTGGGAACACGTCGGCTGCCGCAACACCGTCGTAGTCCATGACACGCAGATATTCGACCACCGAAGCCAAGATAGCAGCCAGCTCCTGCGCCTCGCTGGCGCCGGCATCGTGATAGATGGCCCCGTCTGCCAGCAGCAGGCGCACATTTGGCCAGGATGCCAGGTTGCTGGCGACGAACTGGCCGAGCAATTCGAGCGACGGCCACAGCCCGACTTCGAGCGCTCCGGTCTGGGCCAGCGTGCCCAACGGGTCGGCGTGGATGGCGCCCCGGGCAGAGGCCGCAGATTGGCCGCTGGCATCCCACAGCGACAGCAGGCATTGCGCGGCGCCGAAATACTGATCGCCGGCTGCAAAGCACACACCGATGCGCTCGAGCGGCACATCCTGCAGCGCAACTGCGATGGCCTCATAACGCGGCGCCAGGCCGAATTGCCCGGGCGTCGCCAGTTGCAGGACGAGCGACGTGGCACCGCCAGCGAGGTCGTCGGCGATCGCCTTGCGGGTCGCCTTGGGATCGTTGCCGGCATGCCAGGCGCGGATGTCCCAACCGTCGGCATCGGCGCGCGTCGCCAGCGTGCCGAGTGGCTCGGTCTGCACAGGCAGCGGGAGCGGTTCGACCCTGATGCCATCGTAAGTGACGAACGCGGTCTCGCCGGCGCGTCCGGCCAACCGCAGCCAATCGGCGCGCGTGGCCGCCGCGAGGGGGGCGGGAGATCGGGTGGTCGTCGTCATGTGCAAGACTGTCGCAATCGCGGCCCTGGCGGTCAATGAATTGTCTGCGGCGGCGGCGTGTTTGTCGATGAGCGCGCATGAAAATCGAAAAACAGTGATCGCCTTGGGAATATACCTCCCAGCCGCCCGTTCTACCTGCTGTGAGGGCCGGAGAGTAATGCGTAAGCGTCTCGCGTAAAAGATCCGGTTCGCCTGGCCACCCGCGGATTGACCCCGCAAGTGAATTGGTGGGTGTTCAAGGTCTCACGACTAGAAGCGGCACCGAAGCAGCCACGGTGCCGCTTCTTCTTTTTTGCCTGCGCCCGGCGACTCCCCTGCGGGGAGCCGGCCGTCGGGCGCGGTTGCCGCAGGCCGAGCCGTGCTCGCCCTAGCCATTGGAACCGGCGATCAATTTCAACCACTCATCCTCGCTGAGCACCCGCACGCCCAGCTTTTCTGCCTCGCTGAGCTTTGATCCCGCGTCTGCCCCCGCGATCACGTAGTCCGTCTTCTTCGACACCGAGCCTGCGACCTTTGCGCCCAGCCGCTCGGCCTGTGCCTTGGCCTCGTTGCGGGACAAGGTCGGCAGCGTGCCGGTGAACACCACGGTCTTGCCGGTGACCGGCGAGGCGACGGTAGCGGGACGCTGATAGTCGAGCACGCTGATTTCGCGGCGCAGCTCGGCGACCACTTCGGCATTATGCGGCTCGTCGAAGAACCCGATCAGCGCATCGGTTGCAACCTCGCCGACGCCGTTGAGGCTGGCGAGCGCGCTGTAGCCGTCGCGCGGCGGCTGGTGTTGCGCGCGCGCGGCGACCTCGATCAGTTCGGCGGGTTTGGCGAACGCATGACCCAGCGCCTCGATGGCGCCGCCGCGGATGCCCTTGATACCGGCGAGCAGCGCTGCGATGTTTGGCGATGCACCGTCGTCAAACAGCGAAGCGGTCGCCGGCTTGGCCTTGACCAGATGCGCGATCACGGCATCGGCGCTCTTGGCGCCGAGGCCGGGCAGGCCGTGCAGGCGCAGCCAATCGGGGCCCGGCCGGTGCGCGATGGCGGCCACTATCGCGGCGTGAAGCGTATCATAACTGCCGAGCGCCTTGGCCAGATCGCGCGCCGTGGTCTCGCCGATATGGCGGATGCCGAGCGCGAACAGGAAACGATCCAGCGCGATGCGGCGGCGCGCCTCGATGGAGGCAAACAGGTTTTCGACCGACTTGGCGCCAAACCCTTTTTGCTCGGCGAGCGGCTCCTTGGCGGTGCGATCCTTGGCGGCCAGCGTGAATATGTCGGCCGGACGGCGGATGCGGCCGTCAGCAAAGAACAGTTCAATCCGTTCATCACCAAGGCCCTCGATGTCGAAGGCATTGCGCGAGACGAAATGCTTCAGGCGTTCCTTGGCCTGGGCCGGACAGATCAGGCCGCCGGTGCAGCGCCGCACCACATCTTGTTCCCCGGTCGTTTCGTCGGCCTCGCGCAGCGCGTGGCTGCCGCAGGCCGGACAGGTGTCGGGGAACGTGTAGGGTTTGGCGCCCGTCGCGCGCTTTTCCAGCACCACCGCCACCACCTGCGGGATAACATCGCCGGCGCGCTGTACGATCACGCTATCGCCAATACGGATATCCTTGCGGGCGATCTCGTCCTCGTTGTGCAGCGTGGCGTTGGTGACCACGACACCGCCGACGGTAACGGGCTCGAGCCGGGCGACCGGCGTCAGCGCCCCGGTGCGCCCAACCTGGATATCGATGCCGCGCAGCACGGTGGTGGCCTGCTCGGCCGCGAACTTGTGGGCAAGCGCCCAGCGTGGGCTGCGCGAGACAAAACCGAGGCGCTGCTGCAAGTCGAGCTGGTTGACCTTGTAGACGACGCCGTCAATGTCATAGTCCAGGCCTGAGCGCTTGGCCTCGATCGCGGCGTGATAGGCGATCAGATCCTCGGCGCTGTGGCGGAGCTGGGTTAGCCGATTGGTTGGCAAGCCCCAACGCGCAAAGGCTTCGATGACGCCAAGCTGGGTATCGGCCGGGAGCTTGCCAGCCTCGCCCCAGGTATAGGCAAAGAACGCCAGTGGCCGGCTGGCCGTGATGGTGGAATCCAGCTGGCGCAGCGACCCAGCCGCGGCATTGCGCGGATTGGCGAAGGTCTTGCCGCCCGCCGCCGTTTGTGCCGTGTTCAGTGCCAGAAAATCCGCCTTGCCGAAATAGATTTCGCCCCGGATATCAATGCTGGCGGGCACGTCCTTGCCTTTGAGCGTATGCGGAATGGCCTTGATGGTGAGGACGTTGGCCGTGACGTTCTCGCCCGTCGCGCCGTCGCCACGAGTGGCCGCCTCGACCAGCTTGCCGGCCTCGTAACGCAGCGAAATCGACAGGCCATCGATCTTGGGTTCGGCCGTGAAGGCGAGCGGGGCAGCGTCGGAAAGCTTGAGGAAGCGGCGTACACGGTCGACGAAATCGGTGGCGTCGTCGGGCGAAAAACCGTTGCCCAGTGACAGCATCGGCGCGCGATGCGTGACCTTGCCAAAGCTTGCCGCGGGCGTGGCGCCCACGCGGGCGGATGGGGAGTCGGGGCGGATGAGGTCAGGAAACTGCTTCTCCAGCGCCGCATTGCGGGCGACCAGCGCATCGTACTCGGCATCCGAGACGGTCGGTGCGTCCTCGCCATGATAGCGCTTGTCGTGCGCGGCGATCTCGGCGGCCAGGCGCGCCAGTTCGGCGGCGGCGTCAATCGGGGACAGTATACCTATTTCTGCCCCGCTCCCGGCCCCTCGACGTCCTTTCGGAGAAATAGGTATACTGTCCCCGATTGAGGATTTGGCGGCGGCAGGCTTTGAGGGCTTCTTGGCCATGTGTCGGCTCCGTTGCGGAGACATTACTTAATTCGGTCCAACGACGTTGTCTCTGCCGCTGCGGCCAGGCCGCGCGAATTAAGTTTTGTGTCCCCGGTTCGAAGGCGACAGCGGAGCACCCTGATACCGCCGTGCGAAAGTTCCTACCCACTTCCCGGAATTCGGCGCGCCTCTTTGCGCGGCAAATATCCAGGATCCTTCCCTGGCGCAGATCTCGCAAGACTGGCGCGGCACAGGTGGAAACAGGTCAAGCGGCCAGCACGTTAACTCCCCCGGGTTCGACGCGCACCGCGACCTCGACGTCGCGATCGTGGTCGAACAGCAGGCTAAAGCGGGGACAGTTTACTTATTTCCCCAACAATTGGGCGTAGCAACCGGCAGTGATCGGGGAAACAAGTAAACTGTCCCCGTTTCAGCCCAAAGGCCTGAACGAGGAGGTGCGCGCGCGCCTGTTCCGCGCCGTCCCCTGCACCCGCTTCCCGATCCACGCCCACTGGTTCACCGGCAAACTGCGCCTCCCCGAGGGTCGCATGCTCCGCTACAGCCATCACGGCTGGTCGAGCGTGCACGAGCGCGAGCGCGTCATAACAGTGCGCCAGGGCCTGGTCACGCGCGAGCGGCTGGTCGCGCGTGGGCTTGACCCAACCTACGTGTCCGTCCCAATCTGCGTGGCGGCGATGGGGCCGTAGGTTGGGTCAAGCCCTTGCGCGACCCAACATCTCGCCACAAGCTCCGCCCGTGACAGGTTGGGTCGCGCCAAGACGCTTGACCCAACCTACGTGTCCGTCCCAATCTGCGTGGACAACACCACCCCACGGCCCGCCCATGCGCTACCGCCGCCTCAAAATCCCCGGCGCGACCTATTTTTTCACCGTCGTCACGCACGACCGCCGTCCGCTCTTGCGCGACCCGTCCGCCGTCGCCCTATTCGAGGCCGGACTTGCCCGCATCAAATCCCGGCATCCCTTCACCATCGACGCCAGCGTCATTCTGCCCGATCACATCCACACGCTCTGGACGCTCCCCGACGGCGACGCCAATTTTTCGACGCGCTGGCGGCTGATCAAGGAAGCCTTCACGAAGGCCTATATCCGCGATCATCCACTACCAGAGCCAAGCGCCAGCCGCCGCGCAAAAGGCGAACAACCGATCTGGCAACGCCGGTTCTGGGAGCACGTCATCCGCGATGACGCCGACTACGCCGCACATGCCGACTACATCCATTACAATCCGGTGCGCCACGGCCTGGTTTCGGCCGCGCGCGATTGGCCGCATTCCAGCTTTGCCGATTGGGTCGCGCGCGGCGCGTTGGGGGAGGGTTGGGGGACGGCCGCGATGCCGAAGCTGCTGGCGTGGATGGAGCGGTATGAGATGGATAGGGTGGGTGCGGTGTAGGTTGGGTCAAGCCTCTTGGCGCGACCCAACAGTCCACGGGCGGTGCTTGCGGCGAAATGTTGGGTCGCGCAAGGGCTTGACCCAACCTACGGGCTAGTCTGCTTCCGCGTCAATTGGAGTGGGGATCGAATGGCAGAATATGTAGTAGAAGTGGCAGGAGAACTTTATCTCAATGACGCACGCGAATATATGGAGCTTCTTTCCGGAATCGACGACTTGGACAACAGCGAGCCGCGCTTGTCCAACCTGCTTGGTCGTCTTGGCAATATCAATCTGAGTAAAGATCAAAGTCGCGATAGCGAGAATCGCAACTCCAATCGAGCAAGAAATCTTATTGATGCAGAATTATATGAAGTATTGCATTCCTACGAAAGCAGCATCGCGCGAGACATTACTCGCGACCTACAAAAATTCAGGTTGGAGCGACTTCAAAGACATACGATGTATGAAGTTGAACCGAAACCGCAATTTCATGTTTCGGTCCGGTTCGGTCGAGGAAGCATACTCTACACCGTAATCATCACGCTCCTTGAAACGTCCGGCCCACATGTTGCAAGCACTGCGATAGGGTCTCTCGTGGTCGCTGCGATCGAGCCCATGCTTGTGTCAAAGGCTCGGAGTATTTGTCACGCGGGAGAGCTGCTCTCGTCGAACTTGCGAAGCGTTGTTGAACGGTCGCCAGTAGAGACTTATGTGGAGCCGACTGCCAGGTGGATTGAAGACAAGGCCAAGGGATACAATAAATCACTTGAGAGATATTCAGTGATTTCTGATCAAACAAGAACATATCGGCGCTGGCGTGCTGTAGTGCTTATTTTACTCGGTTTGACTATGGCAAACATCGCAGCGTTGATCGGGATTGCTAGTAAGATGGGCCTGCTGCTGGGTCACGCTGCCCCGTAGTCCTTATAGCATGCAGTCGGGGAGGCGCACTGACGGCCATTGGATCGGACTCGGATGAGCTGTCCGGGGCACGCTCGGTAATATACCGAGGTGCCCCGGATAACTTATTTCTGCCCCTTCTTTTCGTCTTGGCCCAGGACGGACGCGGCGAGCTTCTTAACGTCAGAATTTGTTGGCTTCTTCTGGCCGCTCAGCACCTTGGATGCGAGCGTGGACGTCTTCGATGTCGATTGCTTCTTTGGCATTGCTGATTGCTCCTATGCGCGTGATTTTCGAATCTAGTGGCGTCGGTCTATAGGGCGGAGCAGAAAGCCCCGCCCTGGCCGAACTATTTTGTTACGCTTGGCCGCAGCGGCTTCGTTTCAGGGGCGTGGAACGGCCGCTGCGAATACTCTGGCACCAAAGGCCGCTGCGGTAGTTCTGGAACGAACGGCCGTTGCGGAACCTCTGGCATAAATGGACGCTGCGGGACTTCGGTTGGGATCGGCCGAGGCAAATTTGGAAGTTTCATCATTCCACCTTTCAATATTCTTGTTGACGACCAGGAGCGTCACCAGCTTGCCGAAGCCGCCAGCAGCGCTCGGTTCGCTCCTAGACAACGGTCTCTAGGGACAGTTGCTTGAAAGCCTTCAAGACGGATGGAGCAACGGCGTCATTGCCGTTGTCATTCGTGTGAACAAAATCGTCGCCAAACCTGTCGCGGATCTCTACCGCCGCGACGTACTGGTACAGAGGGTTCCCGGCGTCGATTTGCGTCAACATCCATCGGGCGACGTCACTTGGTTTTGGACTTGGCATCGTCGTCTCCGATACTGACAACAAGCGAATCGACCGGGAAACTGCCCCACTCCATCTTCTTGCCTGCAAACCACTGCCATTTCGTGCCGTTGGTCCCGACTGTCGATGAAACAGTCATAGTTGGGCCGCCTGACTTGAGTCGAACCAAGTCGCCAATTTTGAAAGAAGGCTTGGTCATTTCTCATCCTCACAGTGTAGTGGCAGCGCCACCCATGTAACGCTGCCGCATTCTTCAGCCGCGCGGCGGGAACGGATCGTTCCCGTAGCTGTCGGAATCGCGGATGCGACCATCTGGTCGGTGAATGATCACCTCCCCGCCTTCGCGTTTCGCGGTGGAACGGGCCTGCTCTTGAGCATTGCCTTGGGTACGGTGACGAGAACCCACCTCGCTGGCACCCTCACGACGAGTGGCCCAGCCAGTCCCGTTTGGGACTACATGGATGCGCTTTGACATGGCGCGCACTTTCCTTCTGCCTGTTGAGCAAAAGCCCAACTTGGAAAACATGCACTACTTGTTGACAGGAAAGGGCGAAGCAGTTCATGAACGCTGAACGAGAGGCCTGTCACAAAATAGTGCGGCGGAACTCGAACGCGACAAAACTGGGGACGCGGTACGTATGCCTTGAGGGAGGCATTCGTTAATTATATTAGTCATTGTGGCGAAGGTCAAGCGATAGTTTCCGGCTTTGTTCTTTTTATATTGGATGTATATCGAACCAAAGGTTGCCGGTTCGAACGCCGTTCGACTGAATTCAGGTAGCGCGACCCGCGGCATAGACGACCTTCATGATCCGTGGCGGTTCCAGAAGGCGGCCATGGCGGCGTCCGAGACAATTCGCCCGGCGTCGAGATCGGCGAGGCCTGCCTCGACTAGGGCGCGCTCGTCTGCGGACAGGCTGTACACGGCGTCGCTGTCCGAGGCGTACTCATCCAGCACGCTTGCCAGGAATTCCTGACGATCCGCAGGCAGTTTGCGGACCCGTTCGATGGCGAGTTCGAGCGCTTTGATCATGCCGCTACTTATCCCGATACACTCTTTTGCGCGACGTATGGCGCACCGTGACGATAATCACCTCATCCAGCACCGCATCGACTGTGTAGTAGATATTGTACCGAAACCTCGGCACGCCGAGTTTCCGCAAACCGGCCTTGCTCTGCGCCCGACCGAGGTAAGGAAAATCAGCAAGCCGTGCCAGCGTCGATTGCACCGCCAGCTGAACGTTGCGGGCGCCGAGCGGACCGCGCGCCTCCAGGTAAGGCGTGGATAGCCTCAAGGTCGTCGGCGGCGCGCTCGGTGAGATGCACCTTCACCGTAGCTTCAAGCCCAGGATCGCCGCAGCCCGTTCCGGACTGGCAAACTGGCGGCGCTTCGCCTGCTCCAGTCCCTCCAGCACGGCGGGCAAGTCTGCCGGATCAACCTCTTCCGGCTCACTGTCGTCTGTCGCGAGATGGACGATGTAGTCGGCGAGATCTGTTTGCCGCTCGGGCGACAACTTGCGCAAGGCATCGATGGCTTGGTCAATGGTGGCCTGCATCGGGCGGTCTCCTTTGCGGCGAAGCATAGCCGAATTTGGCCAGAGCTTAGAATAGCAATCTGGCGGGCGGTCGGCGCACTTTCTTCTCCTCTCCCCGTTCTTCCGGGGACAGGAGACCGCCCCGCTTGCGGCGGCACGGTGCAGCAGACCATCAGTCGTCTGACGCATCGTCACCCGCCTCAATGACGTCAAGGTCAGTGAGCAAATCCAACTGTGGTTGTTCAGGCGGAAGAGGCAATTCGCTCAAATAGACGACAGATATCGACGACCCAGGGCCGAGAACTTTCTCCAAGTCGCCGTCATTTGTGTACAATCTCTGCGCGCTATGCCGGCGGGCGATGGCGGCGATTTGCCGATCAACCTTGATCTTTTGCCTCGGACTCATAGAGCCGTCCTTCCAGTCGCCCCTGGCGCGCGCCTGATCGAACATGATCGCGGCTTCCACGGCGGCCAATGTGTCGAATGGTTCAATCTGAAAGACGCTATGGCTTGCAATGATGTCGAGCCAAGGTTTAAGCGCTGGTCCTGCGTTTGCCAGCACTTCGGCCAATGCCGGAGTAGGCAAGATAATTTTAGCGCGTTGCTTTTCGAGTTCGGAAATAAGGTGGCTCAGCCGCTCCTTTGGTCGGTCAATTGGGCCATTGGAGCGCGGGTCGTTCGCAGATGCGACAGACTCGTTGAGCAGGACAACGAGAAAAGCCGTATCGAAAACAACCTTCATGCTGCCGGGTCCTCGTCCGTGCGCTGGTCGGCAATGTCCCTTAGCGGCTGGGTCGTTTCATTCCAACCCTGCCCGGAAACAAGTCGCAACTTCACCGTTACGACTGAGAGAGGGGCGTCGTCGAGC
Organism: Hyphomicrobiaceae bacterium; assembly: GCA_031367715.1. Taxonomy (GTDB): domain Bacteria; phylum Pseudomonadota; class Alphaproteobacteria; order Rhizobiales; family Hyphomicrobiaceae; genus JANYHF01. The sequence continues at coordinate 17,981 of JANLQJ010000205.1, forward strand.
ACCCTGAAGGACCCTGCCCGAAATGACAGCAGGTCCCAATTGCCATCGCGCGTTCGGCGGTAACGTCCTGTGCCAGAAAAACGAATGGTGGGGCCGTATAGATATTGGGCCAAGTCACGCGCCAAATCACGGCTGACTTCGCAAGAAATCGTCGCCCCATCGCCGACGTCAATGTTGGCGTGTGCTGTTTGATCCTTGCCACCTATTCGGATCAAGATGCCGTCAACGGCGCCGTCCTGGTTGAGCGGACCGTAGGTTTGCTGTCGTGTGTTCTCAATCCCTTTGAAGGGAATGATTTGCGCGTCGCCGCGGCGGAGCTGGCCGGTTGAATTGTTGTCGGCGAGCAAAGTATCCAATTCTTCGATGGCGCGAGTCGCATCAGGCGGGCCATCGCCATTCTTGGCCGTCAGCAGCCGCTTGTAGACCTTCGGCTCTATCCGCTCAGCGACCAAGGCGACCAGGCTGGTGCTGCCGATTTCAACGTGATCGAAATGGACATCCGAGGGCTCACCCAAAAGCTGGGCAAACCATTTCATGTATTCAGCAAGCCGCTTCATCGGCAACTCTGTGGGGTGCCGATGGTCGATGACGAAACGATATTCCTGATCGTGGCTCATTGCATGTTCTCTTTGCGTTCTAATGATACACGACACGCAACGAATTGGCATCGGGTTTTTTTTCGGGGCCTGCGACGGCGGGCGTGGACTGGGGACATGATCGTCATCGCCAGCCGGGCACGCTCGTCGCGATAATCCGCCGGCCCTTCGCTGGCGATGAGGTTCGTGTCCCCGTTGGCTCCGGTACGGCTGCCAACGGGGACACGAACGTCATATTCGGCGGCGGGCGGCGGTGATCCCCAGCGAGTCCTCAGGCGGCCGATTATGACGATCATGTCCCCAACCATTGGCGTATCCCTCTCGGCTTTGCTATCTCTCCCCCCAACCCCGCCCCACCCCCAGAGCGCCCCCCAGCAAAAAAACCGGTACCACCCCCCCCCCCAAAACCCCCCCCAACCC
>JANLQJ010000226.1:0-9635 GCA_031367715.1 Hyphomicrobiaceae bacterium
ACAACGCCAGCATACTTGCTTATGCGGCTTTCGCGACCTTTGTCCGCAACCATTTCCGGAAACAGCAAGGTGACGCCGAGAAATGCGCCGAGTTGGCGCGCCGGGCGCTGCAACACGCTGCCGGCGATGCGACCGTGCTGGCGTTGTGCGGCATCGCGCTCATCCATCTGCCCAAGGACTATGTTCGCGGCATGGCGGCGCTGTTGGCGGCGCTGGAGGCCAACCCCAACAGCTCGCTGATTGTCGGCAATGCGGGTGTCGGGCATCTGCATTGCGGAGACATCGAACAGGCCCTCACCCTGACCCACCGGGCGATCCGGCTCAGCCCGCGCGACGCCGAAGCGCACTACTCGCTGACGGGGATCGCGCATGCCCACATGGTTCTCGGCAACTATGCCGAGGCGCTCGACTGGGCCGCCCGTTCGCTGGCGCTCGGCCCAAACTATTTTCCGACCTTCTGGATGCTGATCGCCGCTAACGCTCATCTTGGCCGCCTGGGCGAGGCGCACCGTTTCCTTGCGGAATTCCGAAGACTGGCGCCTGGAACGACTGTCGCAAGCATCTGGTCCGGGCAGCCGCAGAAATATGCGGACCGGATGGCCAACATTCTCGAAGGTCTGCGGATGGCTGGGTTGGAAGAGGGTTAGCCTGCCGCTCGCGCAAGCCGCTCGACATCGAGCAGGCTGATCCGCCCTCCTGCCATGGCGATCAGTCCGCCCCGCTCCCATTTCCGCAAACACCGGTTCACCGTTTCCCGGCTGCCGCCGACCAATCCGGCCAGTGCGCCCTGCGTGTCGCTGACACGCGGTGGCCCGCCGCCCGGTGCAGGTTTTGCGCGGGCGAGCAGCGTCTTGGCGAGCCGGCCCCGCAGATCGATAGAGGCAAGATCAGAAATGCCCTCGTCGGCCTTGCGCAGACGTGTGCAGATCAATTTCAACACCGCTTCCGTCAGTGGCCAGTTGTCCTTGAGCAGATCAAGAAGCGCGCGCCGCTCGAACACCATCAGCGTACAGTTGGTGGTCGCGGTGGCGTCGGCCGAGCGCACGCCGCCATCGAGCAGCGCGAGTTCGCCGAACACCGCGCCTGCTGTCAGCTCGGCGAGCAGGATGGCGCGGCCTTGCGCCGACGGCACGCTGATCCGGACCTCGCCGGTTTGTACCAGGAACATCGCGCCGCCGGCGTCGCCCATGCAAAATACCGGCTCGCCGGCGCGCCAGGATTGCGGTCGGGCCGACGCCAGGAAGCGTCTGCGCTCGTCCGGTCCAAGCACGGGGTAGAGGAAGGACGCGCCGAGCGCTGTGTCGATCTCGTGCCCGGTCTGCGCCATCGCCGCCACCTCCGCTGCCGTCCCAGTTTCGCTGTGACGCCCGTCACAGGGTCCGGGGCCGCCGCGATGCTAATCCATTGCTCATGGCAGCGCGAGATCGGCTCGCAAAAACACAGGAGACTACGATGAGCAAGATGGCAATGGATGCACTGAACCGCGGCTGGAGCTATGGCCTCGCGACCGGCAGGGTACAGCCGATCAGCGAATGCGACATCGAGCGGCAGATGGCCGAGGAGAACGCCCCCGTCGTCCGGAAAGACTCGGCGGTCGCGATGATCGGCGAAACCGTCCAGCGCTCGCTCCGGCGGATCGCCGATGTCGAGTCCGGTCTGTGGTCGAATTGGTGGTCCACGCATCATCAAGCCTGACCGCCGAGCGCCGCCACGACGGTTTTTGAGTCCGAGAGCCAGCCAAAGGACATCTCGATGATTTTCAGCGAGGCGTCATGGCCGCTATAATTTGAGTCGCGGCGCGACGGCTGCCCGGTGCAATCTATCGGCAACAGGCATTGGTAATCGCGGAATGCGGCGTCGCGTATGGTTGACTCGATGCACATGCTTGTTGTGCAGCCAGTGACAATCAAGTGCTGCACTGACATTCGTCGCAACTGTGCATCGAGTTCGGTCTCATAGAACGCACTCCAGCGGCGCTTTGTTATCACGGTGTCACCGAAAAGCGGCGCCAGTTCCTGCAAGATTTCGGTATTCCAAGTATCTTCGATGTGGATTCGGCTTGGGCGGCCGTCCGGGGCCGTCACCGCCGCGCCCACTGCCAGGCGCTGGCACATTCGCCAGTATGGCGAGCCGACGCTCCCGATATCGGCAAGGTCGGACCGATGCGCCTCTTTGACGTAGACGACCGGAACTCCGCGCGCCCGCGCAGCGGCGATGACCTGCGCCGTGGGCGCAATCGCTGCTTGAATGACCGACACGTCGATCCCCGCACGATCAAACATTCCGCCCACGGCAGCAAAATCATTCTGCATGTCCACGACCAGGACAGCTGACCTTTTTGTCTCAAGACAAAATGTCGTCGGCCTCGCATCGATGGTTACTTTGCTCGCGCCTGTCATCACTGGCTTGTCCCATTGCGAACGCCGATAGTCGGCAGTTTGTACCAGGGATAAGCCGTCCGGTCACGGCAATCGGCCACTAATCAGCGCGACGGCCAACGAGTTGGCGTCACGCTTGCCGTAGGCGCTGCTCCAGGTAGGTCGCGGCGCCGGCAATGGTCATTCCGCAAAGGTACCGTTCCGCCCAGTCGCGCATATCCGCGGTGCTGGAACTGTCGCTGAGCACTGCAATTGCTTCGCCTTGCAGGGGGCGCACAGCAGGCCCAAAACGCAAATGGGTGAGCCGCCGCCTGATGGTCTCCAAGAACGATCCGGCGACGTCACGCCTTGTCGTAACACCGTGTTCCAAGCTTGAAGAAGAGAGTGTCGCCATAGCACAATCCTTTCGGGCGGTTCTGAGTGTTGAGACCAATCAACGACTGCATTGGCCCTTCAGCTCGATTGGGTTCCAGACCTTGCAAACCCTCGATTACGCAATGGTATCGGCATGCTGATCGTTGCGTCCAATGCAAATATCCGTTGTCATTCGATGCATTTTTTGCATGATTGAAAAATGTATCTTCAGCACCTGCGCGCCTTCACCGCTGTCGTCGACGCCGGCACCTTCGCCAGCGCGTCCGCGCGGCTGCATCTCAGCCAACCTGCCCTGTCCCGTCAGATCGACGCGTTGGAACGGGATCTAGGCGTAGCGCTGTTCGAGCGGGTGGGGCGGCGCGTTCGCCTATCTCCGGAGGGCGAGCATCTGCTGGAAAATTGCCGCCGCGTGGTCGCCGAAGTTGCGGCGATCGGCGAGCAGGCTCGAAGCCTTAAGAGCGGGGATGCAGGGCTGTTGCGCGTCGGCGCCGCCCCGTATCACATCGAAAGCTTCCTCGCACAGTTTCTCGCCTCATTCAGGCAGCGCTATCCTCTTGTGGACGTCCGCCTGACCGAGGCTGGCGGCGCTAAGCTTCGTGATCTGCTCAACAGGGATGAGGTGCAAATTGCCTTGATTGCGCTTGGTGATGGTCACTTCCGGTTTCAGAAGCTGTATTACAGTTGCAACCTGGCGGTCGTGCCGGAGGGGCATCGGCTTTGCAAACGCGCGTTGATCGAGGTTGGCGAGTTTGCCGAGGAAACCATGCTGTTGCTCAGCCAGGATTTCGGATCGCGCAACTGGTTCGATGCGGCCTGCAAGCTCGCGGCTATTCAACCCCGCGTACGCCTGGAGAGTTCCGTGCCCCACACCATCGTCGCCATGGCGCGCGCGCGGCATGGCATTGGGGTCCTGCCTTCGTCGATGACGGTGGCCATGGAAGGGGTTCGAGCGCTGCCGATCACGCACCGGGGTGAGCCGGTTGGAAGATGGATCGGCGCGGCCTGGAATGGCGGGCGCTTCTTTGCGCCTTACGCGACGGCATTTGTCGAGGCGCTGGCGGCGTCGCTCAAAAAGGATTACCCGGGCCGGTCATTCTTGCGGCGACTGCCGTCATTGCCGCCGCTGCAGTCGCAAAAACTGTAGGACGTGTGCGTCTCCAGGTCCGGCTATTTGACAACTTCCCAGAAAATTCCCGCAACAGCGATGAAGCCAAGCGTGAACACCACCGTCCGGACATAGGCGATGCCGGCGAGATAGACCACGGCATGGACGAGGCGCAGCCAGAAGAAGGTCATCGCCCAGAAGCCGACCATGGCATTGGCCTTGCCGGCGATGTGGGCGACGATCACGAGGGCCGCAAACGGAGCGAAGGCCTCGACGGCATTCATTTGCGCGCGGTTGGCGCGATGGCCCCAGTCTGGCAACGGACGGGGCGTTGGGTTGGTGTAATTGGCCGGGGTCAGAAAGCCGTTGGTGACAACCTGCGCCACAACATAGGGGATCCAGAGCGCGGCGGTCAGCAGGGCCGTGTAGGCGAGGTAGGTCAGGTCGGTGCTCATGGGGTCTCCGATTCGGGATGCGATGGTTATACCGGACAGCGAAAGTTTTGACCTGTGGCCAACGCCAATAACATAACATCCGTCCCCAGACGTACCCCCCACCCCAGCCCTCGCCCTCCCCCTCAAGGGGGGAGGGGGCGGTCTGGTCGTGTGATAGGCGCAATCCGTCCCAATCACCGCTCTAATCCCCTCCCCCCTTGAGGGGGAGGGCTAGGGTGGGGGGGGGCGGCTAGTCGCAAGGTTTCGAGTTGGAAAGGTTCAATTCTTTTGTTGCCCAGTATTATTGGTCTGAAAGCAGTTTGCGGCTGCAGCGCGCGATGCGGGGCGATCCAATGACGCGTTCGACCGTCCCGGCCGGAGCCACCGTCCGGGATCCGTTGAGGCGTTGCCCTAGCCTACATATCCATGGCCTGGGCGATCTCAATCGTGCCGCCCGACTTTAACAGCGGACAGCCCTTGGCCTTCTTATGCGCGTCTTCCAGGCTCGCCGCCTCGATCAGGCTGTAGCCGCTGATCGGATTGGCGCCGCCGCCCGCCAGCAGCTTGCCGTCAGCTTTCACCGTGCTCGACTTGCCGACCGGATTGCCCGCATCGAGCACCGAGGCGCCGAGCGCCCCAAACCAGGCCCCCCACGCATCCATCACTTTCTTGCCTTCGGCGGGGTCCTTGGGAGCGCTGCCACCATGATAGGCAAAGACATATTTCGCCATGTCGATAACTCCTTGGTTGGGTTGCCGTCATTCTCCGCTCACGTGGTGACTATCACCATAGGCCGGCATTGAAAATGGCGACACTTGGGGTATTCTGGGCCGTATGATTGTGAAGACTCCACAAGGTTCGGAGTTCAGCGCGCCCGGCCATGTCCCGATGCGGCAAATTCTGGTGCGGCTGGCCGGGATCGGGATAATTCCGCCGGCGGCCAGTGAACTTGACAGCACAATGCGATCGGCGGGCAGCGCTCTGCGCGATTCAGTGCTGGCGGAAGTTCCAGCCTATTCGGCCTCCGGCAACCCTGAGGTACTTCCGGGTCTCAACCAGCACGGAGCCGAGCACGTGGCAGAAATCCGCCGGCTGTTCGGTGGTGGCGAGATCGGGGACTTCGCCTTTATCCGCGCCCATGCTCAGCATCGGGCCGAGCAGCACTTTCCCTTGGAGGCGATCCTGCACGCCTACCGCTGCGGGCACCGCGTCCTCTCCCAATGGCTGCGCGAGGCCGCCATTGCCGTGGCGCCCAAGGGCTCCGAAAGCGCCGTATCGGCCATCGCGGATTTCGCCATCGAATACACCAACACCATCAGCAACATCGCCACATCGGAGTATGTGGCCCATACGCGGCTGCTCGCCGAGGCCGAGGGCGATCTGCGCACGGAGCTGTTGAGCATCCTGCTGAGCGGCTACGACGAATCCGACGGGCGTGTGGCGCGGCTGCTGAAGCGCGCGGGATATCTTGACCAGCGCCAGAGCTATTGCGTTGTCGTCGCCCAGTCCGCCAACCCATCCGAGATGGAGAATCTGCCGCGCGCCAAGCGCATAGTGAGCGCCATAACGGAAGCGGTCGCCGGCACCTCAATTCGGACGCTGGCCGGTATCCGCAACATGCTCGTTACGGTCGTGATGTCCGACCGGCGCCGGCAATCGGGCTGGACGGCGCCGCAGGCCGATCTGACCGAGCGCATCAATCCAAGACTATTGACGCTGGGTCCGGTCGTGCTGATCGGCGTCAGCTCCGATCAGCCGTCCACGTCATTTTTGCCCAAGGCGCTGCATGAGGCGACCATCGCCCTGGATTTCGCCAGCGTGACAAACCGCGTGGTGCAGTTCTCCCGATTGCCTATTCGTGCCCTGCTGGTGCATCGCGGCGCCGACTATGTGCGCTCGGCCGCGCCGGGCTGGGCCAAGACCTTCTTCGGTGAGGACGCCGGGACCCTCGCCACCCTCATCGCGACGCTCCGAGCCGTCGCCGATGCCGACATGAACGTCCAGTTGGCCTCGCGGAGCCTCGCCAAACATCCCAATACGGTCTATGTGCGGTTGCAGCGGATCAAGGACCTGACTGGGCTGGACGGTCGCCGTTATCATGACCTGGTCGAGCTGCTGCTTGCCGCCGATTGCTGGCCAACGTCACGCTAGGCCCTGCATCGGTTCGGCTCAGACTAGCCGTGCTCGATGTCCTCGAACAGATCGGGCCCGCAGGCAGACGCGACAGACGAGTCAACTGGCCGTTTGATCAATCGGTAAACTGGGTTCATGCCCGAATCGGGCCGACGATCCTGTTCGCGCATCGGCGACCCAAGATCAAAGGCTTCAAGTATCCCTCTCTCCGCAGCTGGTTCGGAGCCCCAAATCTCCGGAACGATCCAGTGGGCGAGAGATCTTGTGCAGTGCGCCTGTTGCCCCGGTGTTACCCTGATCGTCTTCGCCAAAACTGCTTCTTCACAACAAAACTCACTAACCCATTGATTTTCTTGGTTCTGGCGGCGGGCGCTGAACCCGCACCGGGCTGCCCCCTCAGGATTTTAAGGACGGATCCGTCAAAGGTGCACCTTGAAACACTCGACCACCATGTTACACAATGTCGATAGATAAATTCAACTGCAGGCATTCAGGCACATGCCCGTCGACCAGACTCAGCGCGACCGTATTCTATGCCTGCTCGACCAGGGCGGACTTTTGCGGCTGGCGGACTTCAAGGCCCGAGGCATCCATGCTGCCTCGGTATCGCGGCTGCTGGAGCAGGGGCTCATCACGCGCACATCGCGCGGCCTTTACGAGAAGGCGGGAGCTGACATCAGTCTCTGGCATTCGCTGGCCGAAATGGCCAAACGCGTGCCCAAGGGTGTCATTTGCCTGACCTCCGCGCTGCAGTTTCACGAAATCACGTTGCAAAATCCAGGCAGCATCTGGATGGCGATTGGCGCGAAGGATCGCAAGCCCCGAATTTCCGGCGCTTCGTTTCGTTTTGTCCGGTTTGGTGAAGCTGCCATGAAGATCGGCGTCACCACGCACAGTGTTGATCGCGTGCCCGTGCCGATCTTCGATCCGGCCAAGACAGTGGTCGATTGCTTTCGCTTTCGTCGCATCGTCGGGCTCGACGTCGCTCTCGAATCGTTGCGTATGGTCCTGCGGGATCGTAAAGCGACGTTTGACGAGATCGCCGAGACAGCCAAGGCCCTGCGCATCTGGACGGTGATCCGGCCCTACCTCGAAAGTATCGCCGCTGATGACTCGTAGGCCAGCCAATCTCCAAGCCTCAATAGCGGCCCGCCTGCGGAACATCGCACGCGACAAGCAGGCCGACGTCGCCCACATACTCCGCCATTACGCCATCGAGCGCTTCCTGTACCGCCTCAGTCTTTCGGATCAGCGTGACAAATTCATTTTGAAGGGCGCGATGCTGTTCACGGCCTGGTCGTCCGATCCATTTCGCGCCACGCAGGATCTCGATCTGCTAGGCTTCGGCGATCCCAATATTTCGGCGGTGTCCGTGTCCGTGCGTAAAGTCTGCCTACACGGTATCCCAGATGACGGCGTGTTGTTCGATCCAGCGACGCTTTCAGCGGCGCCGATCCGTGGCAGCCAGGAATACGGTGGAGTCCGCGTAAAGCTTGCCGCCAGCCTCGCAAAGATACGCATTCCGGTTCAGATCGATATCGGCTTTGGCGATGCCATCACGCCAGCGGCCATTGAAATCGATTTTCCAACACTGCTCAACGACCCATCGCCCAGGCTGAAAGCCTACCCGAAAGAAACCGTCGTCGCCGAAAAATTTCAGGCCATCGTTGCGCTGGGTGAGGTCAACACCCGCATGAAGGACTACTACGATTTGTTTACTCTGGCTCGCCTGTTTGAGTTCGATGGTCCAGTTTTGGCTGCGGCTCTGCGAGCAACTTTCGAGCGGCGGCAGACAGCTATTCCCGTAGAGCCACCGTTTGGCCTCAGCCACGGCTTTGCGAGTGATCCGCGGAAAATTGCTCTGTGGACAGCATTTGCGCACAGAGGGTCTCTGCTCTATGATGCCGGCAACCTGACCGCCACCATCGAAAGCGTCGCGGAATTTGTCATGCAGCCTGCTACTGCAGTCGCCACATCGAAGGCATTTGCGCGACGGTGGAAGCCTGGCGGCCCATGGCGTTTGCCGCGCAAGACATGACAGCCACCACATCTCACTTCACGCCCCGCGACCGAGTTCAAGGGTGACGGTTGCTCAGAAATTCATGTACCCGATCATCCGCCTCGCTCTTTGATTTTAGCCCGCTTGGAGCAACGTCCACAAGGTCGGCCCAGGACTGCATCACGGCGCGCCGTTCGTCCAAATAGGTGGTTCGCCGATAGGCGGCGCGAACCCGATTTTGGTCGGCGTGCGCCAGTGCCGCCTCGCTGACCTCGTCGCGCACGCCCGTTTCGGCAGCCCAGATCTTGAACGACGTACGGAAGCCATGTGCCGTCGCCCGATCAGCATAGCCCATGTCCCGAAGCGTCTTGTTGAATGCCATGTCGGAGTAGGGCTTGTCTTTGACGCTGGGAAAGCAAAGAGCGCCAATTGGATACGCAGCCCGAACAGACTCGAGAATGGCCATGGCCTGCCGCGACAACGGCACCACGTGCTCGCTCCTCGCTTTCATCCGGTTGGCCGTGATCGTCCAGGTTCGGCTATGCAGGTCGATTTCGGACCAAAGCGCTCCTCGCGTTTCGCCGCTTCGGGTTGCTGTCAGAATCAGAAACTCGAATGCCAACCGGCTCCCCAGCGGGCCTTTGCGTTGGCGAAGTTTCCCGATCATTGATGCCACCTCGGCGTAGGGCAGAGCCGCATGGTGATTTTGATCATGCCGGCGCAGCCCGAGTTCTCGGCCTACTCCCGTGCAAGGGCTGGCTCTGTCGCGAATCTCGCGCGTAATAGCCGAGACGAAGACTGCGTCGATCCGCTGGAGCACGCGCCGGGCCGTTTCCTCTTTTGTCCTCCAAATAGGAGTCAGAAGCGCGATGATCTCGCCCGGCTTGACGTCGGCAATCGGCCGCATGCCGATATGCGGCAGCACATAGGTGGTCATGGTCGACACCCACTGGTCCCGATGTTTGCCGTTCGAGAGTTGCGGTTCCTTGACCCTCCAAAATGCGCGCCAACAGTCCTCGAACGTCGGACGGTCGTCGACGATCTCAACGCCTTCGACCAGTTTGAGCGGCAATCGCTCGATGCGCCGTTCTGCCGCCGGGTCGCGTCCCTCTGAAACGGCCTTTCTGATCTCGTGCGCTTTCTCTCTGGCTACGGCGAGCGACAGTAGCGCCAGTGAGCCGAGGCTGATGTCGCGGCGGTGGCTATGGATG
>JANLQJ010000255.1:0-3807 GCA_031367715.1 Hyphomicrobiaceae bacterium
GAGACGCACAGCCTGACCGCGAGCCTCAGTGCGATCTGCCGGTTCTATCTGCGCCATCACATGAGCTTTAAAAAAAACCGTGCACGCCAGCGAGCAGGACAGGCCTGACGTCGCCGCAGCGCGGGCGCAATGGAAAGCCGAGCAACCAAACCTCGATGCCGCGCGCCTTGTCTTCATCGACGAGACCGGGACCGCCACCAACATGGTGCGCCGCTACGGGCGCAGCCTGCGCGGGACACGCTGCCGGGCCAAGATCCCGCATGGCCATTGGAAGTCGACCACATTCATTGCCGGCTTGCGCGTCAACGCCTTGACCGCGCCGTTCGTTCTCGATGGCGCCATGGATGGCGCCAGCTTTCTCGCCTATGTCGAACAGGTCCTGGCGCCGACCCTGGGGGCCGGCGATATCGTGATTGCAGATAATCTGTGTTCGCATCATGTCGACGGCGTGCGCGAGGCGATTGAGGCGCGCCGCGCCACCTTGCGCTTCCTGCCGCCCTATTCGCCCGACCTCAATCCCATCGAACAGGTGTTTGCCAAGCTGAAGGCCCTGCTGCGCAAGGCCTGCGAACGGACCGTCGAGGGACTTTGGGACAAAATCGGCGACCTCATCGGCACATTCGCACCCGGCGAATGCGCTAACTACTTCGCCAACGCCGGATATGACCCAGGTTAAGTGCAAAGTGCTCTAGTTTTTCATCCCGTGACAATCGACGGCAATGAGAAAGCCCTGCATTTCTGGACGTTCACGGATGACCGGCACCGGATTGTCCTTGCCGCAGCCGTCGATCGTCACAGCAGCTCCGCCTGATCGGAACCGCAGCTTGCTGCCCCGATTGAGAAGGCCCGTAAACATTAAGTCGAAGCCGTGGCCACGCATAGGCTCACCCGCATGGCGGCTGACGCCAGGCTGGAGCGCCAGACGGAGAGCCTCCCCGTCGTGTTGAATGGAGGCATGCGCGGGATTCGATTTCAAGCTTGCCTGAACACCGATTCCGCTATCCGCCACGATGAACTCGGCCATTTCCTGGTGTGCTGCGAACGCAATGATCCCGGTCCGACTTTTCTCGCTGTGTTCATAGACATTCGAGTGAAGTTCTTTGGTCGCGCCCACCAGCTGTCCCGCAAGACCGGCTGGCAAACCAGCCGCCTGCATCGCCTTGTCGGCTTTCAAACCAAACCCAGTCCAGCGGAGCTCTTCGTCGTCCCCGAACGTATCCCCGAGACGCATGAAGCCGTAGCGGCCGCTCTGGCACACCCAAAGATTCCACCCGGCACGCAGCGCGGTCATTAACTCGTGGAGCGGTCCCTCCTCGATCATTTCCACAACGCCGTGCGGCCAGCGATCCGCTGCACGCAGCAACAATAGCTCGAGTAGAGGGCCGACCCGATTGCTTGCCAACGGGCGCGGCAAGACCGCGTCACGACCTAGCACGCCGTCTGCGATCGCAAGCGCCAGATCATCAAGGACTTCAAATGTGAATGCTGTTTCTGACATCGATTGTCCCTTTGCTCAAATAGGTGCCGCCGCTAGCTGTGCAACACGTGCGCCTATGGTCGCCGCGTTTGCGTCGAGCAACTCGTCTAGCTCCTCGCCGGCTAAAGTAACGACACGCTTGAAGCGCATGCCCCTGTTGCCGCCCGCCACAGCCAGCTGACGGTGTTGTGTCTTCATGAATATCGACGTCTCGATTACGGTGAGGGAGTCGAACGCCGCTGCCAACCTGGGCCAAACGGCCTGCCCGCCCGTGACGACTAAATGCAGTGGCCGCTGCGCCGCATTGGCGAGCGCGATGAGTCTTGCAGCGTACTTTTCGCGTTGGCCCGGTCCACCGGCACCGGTCGTGAACTCGAAACTGAGATGGGTGATTTCCGGCCGGGCGGAAATGAAGGGCTTCCAACGTTCAAAGTCTGCGTCAGTGCGCCCGTTTGTATGCAGCGCTGTAGCTAACCCGCTGCACGCCAATTCGTGCCAACTGAGGCCGATCCGTTTCATGGAGTAGAGGTCGCTCCAACGCGGCCAGCTCACAGCCAGCGAGAAGTTTGGAACTGTCACCAAATCGACCTGCAAATCATTCTTGAGATTGCGCATGATGGCTGCGCGCTGTTCCGACAAGGACCACCAGCGCTCGACGACTTTGTCATTGTCGATGCCAGTGACGATTATCCGCGCGGTCTCGGCAATGCGGAAATATGTGAAGAACTCCGCACGTGACGCGAAACGCGGCGCACCGTCCTTCTTGTGGTAGAGGTCGCGCAGTCGCACGGCGACCGCCGTCGCTTCGAAAGGGCGATTTCGCCTCTTTCCGTGGTATATCATCGGCACGACGACTGGAAACGCTGCGACCGGCTTCTTTGGCGCTCGTCCGATCCGACCAAGATCGAACCCGCCAATCTCGGCATGTCGTCGAGCGAAGTCGGGCGTGTTTAAGCGGCACATCCGCCCGCTGCACGTTGCCAGCGAGCCGCAGCACAGCTCGCGACAATCCCAAATGCCCTTCTCAAGATGCAGCCCGCCGCAGACGCCAAAATCGATACAGGCGCTGCAGCCTATACTGCGTGTCGCTAGCGGGCCCACGTCGCGAAGGCTTGCTTCTAGCCTCAGCCTTGCGCCATCTGTTATCGTATCTCGAAGTATCAGGGACAAAGTAGGACCTCCGCCGCACTGCTAAATTCCATCACACTATCGATAGTGCCTGCTATTGCGCCGCCATGATCGCGTACCGCATCGCGCATGGCCGCAGGCGGATCGCGGAAGTCGCCGACTATGTTGATGCCGCGCGAAGCGAACAGGGCGCCGTTACGTTCCTCGACCACAACGTCGTCCCCCAACTCGACGCTTATGCCGGGGCGAAGCCTCATCCTACCGGCATAGCGGGCGCATTCAGGATGACGGGTCAGCAGATCTTCGCGAGCCAGATCATAGCGCTGCCGGTCGTAACTTGCATTGATGGTCTTCTTACTGCGCTCCAGAAAATCAATTCCCATGGAACATCCCTCGGAGCACCGGCCTATAGCGCTTGGCCTTGCCGACAGTGTATTCTGCGATCATGCCCAGTTCGACGAGGCCGGCTAGGCGGTTGTTCCAAGCCGTATGGCCTACTCCTTCTCGCCCGGCGTCGGCCTCCATGAGTTCCTTCGCATCGGTTTCGTCTCGCTGGCAAACGAGATTGAACGTCGACTGGGCCTTTGGATCGAGCGTGCCGATAATGCCCGAATTCGACACCTTGCCCAACGGATCCAGCGTACACGCCAGAAATGCAAGGCCGCCCGCGCGCGCCAGCACGTCGAGATCCTCACGTACCCCGGGGCAGGCGTTGGCAATGACCAAGTAGTGATTCGAACGCCGCGCGCGAATCACCCCGTGCAATGCACCAATTGTCTCTCGCTGGTAGCTCGCCGTTGCTAGTTCGATCCCATCGAAATCGACAAAAAGCGCTTCGGGTGCTGCCGGTTCCTCACCTATTGCCGACAGAAGCTTGCCTAGGTCGCGACGGCCTTCGACAGCACCACCAAGCGCCTTTTTCACTCCGACAATTTTGCGAATGCTGACACGCATCTCGATTCCTTCACGTGACTGACGTGAAGATGATGAAGGATCATGCGGTTGTCAAGTGGGACCTCGCTGGATGCCACCAGTCACAGCTTACGGCTATCATAGGCGGGGCCGCTCGCGAGCTTGGCATCAGCAAACCAACTGGCCGGAAACTCGTCCCGGCAATCGGTCATATACTTGCCGCCGAACACGCCGAGGCGGAGCATTTCGGCCGGCGCAAGTTCCGGTTGGAACTGCGGATCAAAGTCGCG
>JANLQJ010000256.1:0-9386 GCA_031367715.1 Hyphomicrobiaceae bacterium
ACAAAGACATCGCCTGGTTCGAGCACAACAAGACCGACTGGGAAACCGTCTATACCGATCATCGCATCACCCTGATGGTCGAAGAGATGAAAGGTCTGATCAAGCTGCTGGAGGAGGAGACCGGTCGCACCTTCGACATGGAGAAGCTCCACGCCTTGATGGAGGACATCAACACCCAGGAAGAGCTGATGGGGGAGGCGTCCGACCTTGTCACGCGCACCCGGCCGTGCCCGGTCGGGATCGCCGACCAGATGCCCAACGTGATGATACCGCAATGGCACCGCGGCGCCCCCTGGGCGATCGAGCACGCGCGCAAATTCCGCGACGAGGTCAAGCAGCGCGTGGCTGAAGGCGCTTCGGTGGCGAAGGATGAACGCATCCGGCTGATGTGGATCGGCGCGGGCCTGTGGCACGATCCTGGCTTCTACAACGCGCTCGAGGAGCGCCATGGCGCGGTCTTCGTCTGGTCGATGTATCTGCCGTTTGCGCACGCCAAATACACCCGCTACGGCCTTGATGACCCGCTTCGTGCGCTGGCCAGCCGGATCTGCGGCATGAACGAGGTGCTGCATCTGCCGCCCTGGATGAATGCCTGGATGGTGTCCGAGGCGAAAGCCTGCGGAATAGACGCCTGCGTGATTTTGCAGCCAGAAACCAACCGTTTGTCGGTCAGCGGAACCAAAATCACCCGCAACGCCCTTGAAGCGTCCGGCGTACCGGTGTTCGAGATAGAGGCCGACATGGTCGATGCGACTCGCTGGCGGCACGAGGATATGGTAGGCGCCGTCTCCCGTTTCCTGGTGGAGCGCGTCGAAAGCAGGCGCGCGTGAGTGTGGAGCATCGCTTTGGCGAATGACGTGGACGACATCGAGATTGGAGATGCCCCGGTTCGCAAGCTGGTCAAGGGTGCGGTCGAGAACCTGATCGGTTTCCGGTTTCGCCGCATCCAGAATGAGATGTCGCGCCGCTTCAAGCAGCGCATCGCCCGGGTCGACGTAAACCCCGGCATGTTCTCGGCCCTGGCGCTGATCCAGGCCAACCCCGGGCTGTCCCAATCCGAGCTCGCCGCCGAAATCGGTATGGACCGGGCGACCGTTGTCGCCCTGCTTGATGCGTTGGAGAAGAATGGCTGGGCCCGTCGCACGCGTGACAGCGTCGATCGCCGACGCCACAGCCTGTCGATCACCCCGCAGGGTGGTCGCGAACTCGCGCGACTTGGGCAGCTTGCGCTTGAGAATGAGGCGGCCATCCGCTCCGCGCTGGGCGCCAAGGGTCTCCTCGATCTCGGCAAGCTGCTCGATCGGATCGATGCTGCGCTCGCCAGCGAAGAGGCCGTCGCGGAAACGCCGAAGCCGTCGAGCCGCCGCAGATAAATTATCTGCGGAATTGCAAATAGTTTCATTTTCAATGAAACTGCCTGCGGGGCCCGAGGACGGGCGCCGCTGGGCCGCCACAGACGCGGTCAGTTCAGAACGGGCTGGCAGGGCAGGACGCTCATGGCCAAACGGCCTTCACCCCTCGGCGCGGGACTGATCCTTGTCGGGTCGGTCGGTCTTCTCGGCGCCATGCTGGTCGATGGCCTTGCCGTCACCGGTCGTCACCTTGATTTGCCGTTCACCGGTTCGATCGAACTGTCTCAGGTCTGCGTCGTGCTCCTGGCCTCGTGCTCGATCGCACTGGCGACGCTGTCTCGCGGCCACGCCGTCGTCGATCTGCTCCACCAGAGGCTGGGCCCGGGCGGCCAACGCCTGATGCTTCGCCTCGCGGCCTTCCTGGGGTTCATCTTTCTTGCCGGCCTGATCCTCGGGCTGGGATGGCTCGCATCCGATTTGTGGAATGGCCGTGAACACACCGAGCTTCTGAATATCCCGATCCGCTGGCAGCGCGTGCTGATGATCGCCTGCCTGGTCATCGCAGCCGGCGGCTTCCTGCTTCATGTCTTTGCCCCAGAGGCCGAGATCGAGACGACCGCGAAGAACGATCGCGAAGGCCGCGGCGAATGATGCAGCCGGAAGTCCTCTGCGCTCTCGGTTTCGTTGCGGTGATCGTGCTGCTTCTGCTGCGAACGCCGATCGGCGTCGCGCTGGGGCTGATCGGGCTCGCTGGCCTCGCCATCGCCCTCTCGCCCGAAGCCGCCCTGGTCAAAACCGGGGTGATTGCCTGGGAGACCGTGTCGAAATACGAACTCGGCGTCCTGCCGCTGTTCTTGTTCATGGCCAATGTATTGTTCTCGGCTGGCGTCTCGTCGCTGTTCTTCGATGCTGCTGCGAAGTTCGTCGGTCACCGACGTGGCGGGCTGGCGCTCGCCTCGATCGCCGGCTGCGCCGGGTTCGGCGCGATCTCAGGATCAAGCCTCGCCACCGCGGCCACCATGGGGTTGGTCGCGCTCCCGGAAATGCGCAAGGCGGGCTACGCCCCGCAGCTCGCCGCCGGGTCGCTGGCGGCAGGCGGCACGCTTGGCTCGCTGATCCCGCCCAGCGCCGCGCTGATCGTGTTTGGAGTCATCGCCGAGCAGTCGATCCGCAAGCTGTTCATGGCGGGCATCGTGCCGGCGTTGACGCAGGCTCTCATGTACATGGCCGTGATCTCGATTGTCTGCCGCATCAACCCCAAGCTCGGCCCAGCGCAGCCGCGTGCGCCCTGGAGCGCGCGGGTAAGGGCGCTCGCGGCCATCGCCGACATCGTGCTTTTGATCGTCGCCGTGCTGACCGGCATCATGGTCGGCTGGTTCACGCCGACCGAGGCAGCCTCGGTCGGCGCAATTGCGGCGCTGGTGATCGCTGGCTTCCGAGGCAAGCTGTCGCGCGCCATGTTGCTCGAGGCGCTGACCAAGACGCTGCAGACGGCGGGGATGATCTATCTCGTCATCATTGGCGCGCTGATCTTCAGCGCCTTCGTCAGCGCCACCGGGTTTGCGACCTATATCTCGCACCTGGTGGACGCAGCGCCCGGCGGAGCGCTGGGCGCGGTGCTGCTGATGACTGTGGTTCTGCTGCTGCTCGGCACCTTCATCGACGGCATGGGCATCATGCTGCTGGTGACGCCGATCTTCCTGCCCATCGTCCAGAGCCACGGCCTATCGCCGATCTGGTTCGGCATCTTCCTGGTGCGGACCATGGAGATCGGCCTGATCCACCCGCCGGTCGGCATGAACATTTATGTCATTCACGGCATCGCCAAGGATATCGGCGTGATGACGATCTTTCGCGGCGTCATCCCGTTCCTCCTGTCAGACCTTGTCCACCTTGGCCTGTTGATCGCCTTCCCGATGATTGCGCTGTGGTTGCCACAGCTCTTGGGGGCATGAGGATGAAACGGATCGTCATCCTGCTGATCGCTGCGTTCCTCGCGGCATGCTCCCCAAGACCGGTCAATGCGCCGACCGTGCTGACCTACGGCACGCCTTATGCGCCGACCCACCCGTTCAGCCGGGCGGACCGAATCTGGATGGAGTTTGTCGCCAAGCGGTCAGGCGGCCGACTGGTGATCAAGCCCTACTGGTCCGGCGCCCTGCTGTCGTCGGATCATTCGATGATCGAAGTGCGCCACGATGTCGTCGATATCGGATTGATCACGCCGATCTATGCTCGCGGCGGCGCAGAAGTGTTGCGCGCCCAGTCGGGCTTTTACGGCGGCGTCAAATCCTATACCGGCCAGCTTCAGGTTTATGACTGTCTTGCCGCTGAATTCCCCGACTTCGGGCGTGAGACCGACGGGCTGGTCGTGCTGGCAGTGCAGGGCGGTAACTTCCCGGGCGTCCTGACGCGCGGCCACCCGATCCGCACGCTCGCCGATTTCCAGGGCGTGCGCTTGCGTGCGCCGACCGAACTTACCGGTGTGCTGGCGAAGCTGGGCGCTGATCCGGTCAACATGCCGATGGGCGAGGTTTATTCGGCGCTCGCCAAAGGTGTGATCGACGGCGTGGTGGCCCCTGCCGATACGTTGCAGAGTCTGCACTTCAACGAGGTCGCGAAGTATTTCTCCGGCGTTCGCTTTGCCCGCGGCGCTTATCCCGCCCGCGCCATGTCCAAGGAGGCCTGGGACCGTCTCAGCGACGCCAATCGCGACATTCTGGCTGAAAGCCGGCAGGTCTGGGAGGACGCCATGCGCACCCAGATCACTGGCGCCGAGGCGACGGGCGCAAGCTTCGGCGCCTTCCACGGCATCACCTTCGACACGTTCAATCCGGCCGACCAGGCGAAGCTCGATGCCCTCTACAATCAGATCGCGAGCAACGCGGCGAGGGATCTTTCGCGGGTCGCCGTCGATGGCGCGCCGATCTACGCCCGCGCCCAGGCGATCATCGCCGACATCAACGCCGGACGGTCGCCCGCCTGCGCGAGAGGAAAAGCTGCACCATGACCCAGGCGCTCGCCGGCGTTCGCATCGCCGATTTCAGCCATGTGATGGCGGGCCCCTTCGCCTCGCACTTTCTTGCGCTGATGGGCGCAGAGGTGATCAAGGTCGAGGCGCCGGGTCGGGGTGATCCGATGCGCAACTATGGCCCGGACCACAGCCTGCACGGCATGGCTCCCGGGTTCATCGCCGCCAATTGCGGAAAGAAGTCACTGGCGCTGGATCTCAAGTCGGAGGCCGGAGGCGAGGCGGCGCGGCGACTGATCGCCTCGTGCGATGTCGTCCTGGAGAATTTCCAGCCCGGCGTGATGGCGCGGCTGGGCCTTGGCTATGAAGCGGCGAAGAAACTCAGGCCCGACATCATCTTCTGCTCGGTCTCGGGCTATGGCCAGACCGGCGAGCTGCGCGATTATCCGGCAATCGACAACATCGTGCAGGCAACGTCGGGCATGACCAGCCTCAATGGCGAGCCCGAAGCCCCCTGGATGCGGGTCGGCTTTCCCGCCGTCGACACCTATACCGGCACGCTTGCGGCGCTGGCGATTCTGGGCGCTCTCTACCGGCGCAAGCAGACCGGGCAGGGCCAGTTGATCGATGTCGCCATGTTTGACGCCTCGCTGGTGTTCATGGCGTCGGCCGCCGTGCCCTATCTCGTCACCGGCCAGACGCTGCCGCGCACCGGCAACACCGGCTATAGCGGCCAACCCACCGCCGCCTTGTTCAAGGCGGGCGATGGTCGCGACATCTCGCTCGGCGTCGTCCAGCCGGAACAGTATGAGCGCCTGTGCGTGGCGCTGGCGCGCCCCGACCTGATCGGCGATCCGCGCTTTGCGACGCTGCCCGATCGGATGCGCAATGGCGATGCGCTGCAAGCGGAGCTGGCCTGGGAGTTCGGCAAAAAGAGTGGCGCGGTTTGGGAAAAACTGCTCAGCGATCGCGGCGTTCCGTGCGGCCTGGTGCGCAGCGTTCCGGAAGCGTGCGAGATGCCGCACCTCGCGGGGCGCGGTCTGGTGCGCGATCTGTCCGAGCTTGCTCTGCCGGGCGAGGCGCAGGCGCGAGCGCTGAATGCCGGCTTCATCTGCGACGCTGGCGGGCCCAGCATTTCGAGCGCGCCGCCGCGATTGGGCGAACACACGAAAAGCGAACTGGCGGCGCTCGGATACACGGCGCCGGAAATTGCCGCAATGATCGCCAGCGGTGCGGCGATGAGTGCGCCCGCAGCCTAAATCATCCTGCGAGCGCCGGCCGGCATCGGGGAGAGTGTGACGCCGGCCGGCTCCGCTTCGGCCCCCGAGCCGAGCTAGAGGCGCTTGCGCACGGAGAGACCAATCACCCGGCCGGTCGGGTTGGCGGCGGTGGCGTCGAAGCCGCCTGAACCGTTGACGTTGGGCGCGAGGTTCACATAGGGCGGGTCCTGGTCGAACAGGTTGCGAACGTCGAGGCCGATGGTAAAGCCCCCCTGCATCAGCGGCTTCATCGCGTCTCCGCCCGGGGTCACACTGATGCCGATATCGACGCTGGCGTAGCTGTCGACCCTCTGGGTCGGCGTCACCAGGTCGTTGCGATAGCCGTCGACATAATTGACCGCGCCATTGATCTTCCAGGTATCAGTCGACCACACCGCGGTTGCCCGCGCCTTGAGGTCGAGCGGGTTGAAGATCGCGTCCTTCTTGTTGAGCAGCACGCCGCTGGGGGTGATCGCGAGGCGGTATTTGGTGAGGTAGGTTCCGTCGACGCCAAAGTCGAGATCGCCGCCGCCGAGTTTCATCTTGTAGCCAGCCGAGAAGTCGAAGCCCTGCATCAACGACTTGCCGAGGTTGTTGGTCCGCCCATCGACGAACAGGGTGACGGGGGCCGGAAGCACCCCGGCGCCGATGCCGATGCCGGCGGCGCGCAGGTCGGCGACGCGTTGGGCTGCAGCTGCGCCGCGCAGGATGATGCCGGTGCCGGCGAACTGAGCTTCGTTGCGCAAGATGGTGAGATCGCTGAGATAGGCGGCGATCTGGCCGTCGTACTGGATATCGAACCAGCTGAGGCCGAAGCGGGCGCCGGGCAGGAAGGACGGCATGTAATCGAAGCCGGCCGACTTGGTCTTGGCTTTTTCCGGCGTCAGCGAGGTGTTGCCGCCCGACAGCGCAACCCCCTGAACCGGCGCATTTCCGGCCGTGGGATCAGAATAGGACTGCACGAACAGCGCCGAGGAGTTGCCATAGAGTTCAGCGAAGATCGGCGCGCGGAAGGCCGTGCCATAGCTGGCTCGGAGCGTCAGATCCTGGATCGGGGCCCAGTTGATCCCGTATTTCGGGTTGGTGGTGTGACCAACGTCGCTGTAGTCGTCATAACGGCCGGCGACATTGAGTTCGAGCTTCTGCAGGCCGGGGAGCGCGTTCTCTGAACTGAAGAACGGCACGAACAACTCGGCGTAGCCTGAATTCACCTGGCGTCCGAAATTGCGGAAGACGATCGGCGTGCCGGGGTTGCCGCGCGCCGAGCCCAGGTGGGTGTCGTGCTCTTGCCGTTCGAAGCCGACGCCGAGCCGGATCGGACCAGCCGGAAGCTTGAACAACGGGCCGTCGAAGCGCGCTTCATAGCCGGTGAATTCGTTATTGGTTGGGGCCAGAAAGATCTGGTTGGCGATGCCGGCGATTACCGCTGGGTTGGTGCGGTTGAGGCCGAAGGGATCGAAGGCGGTCGCGGGGTTGGATGAGGCAAGCGCAGCGTTGAGCGCCGGATTGCCGAGGCCGTTGTAGGATTCCGAGTTGTCCTTGTTCTCGCCATGGGTGACCAGCGCCTGCGCCTGCCAGTCAGCCGGCAGCTTGGCGATCAGCCCGGTGGTGATCTCCCAGTTCTTGGCGAAACCGTTGGTCGAGGCGCCGGGGAAGTCATTGCCGAAATTATACTGCACCGTTTCGCTGGCCGGCGTCAGGCCGGGCGGGGCGATGAAGAAGGCGTTGGTCGAAGGAACCGTGAGGTTGGCCGTACCTGGCGCAACGATGCGGAAGAAGTCGCGCTCGGTGTCGAAGCCGTCGGCGACCAGCTCCAGCCAGGGCGTGATGCGCTGATTGAAGGTAAGCGCTAGAGAATTGTACTCCTGCTCGGGCAGGAGATCCTGAGCGGCCAGCGCCTCGCAATGGTTGATCGTCGCCGGCGCCAGCGCGCTGCGGTTGGCTGCTGTCACTCCGCCGGTGGGGATCGCATAGGAGACGCCGCCGACCACGATATTGCCGGGATTGCACTGAACGGCGCGATAGTCGGGACCGCCTTCGCCGGTCTGGTTGCCGCGGAAGAAGTCGCGGTCCTGACCGTTGAGGTGGTTGCGATAGCCGTGTTCAAAGGCGAAGTGGAGCTGACCGCCATCCCAGGTCTTGCCCCAGCCAAGCCCGACATTGTTCTCGTCGTAGTTATCGCCCGACCCGTAGCGGGCATAGAATTGTCCACCGTCGACATTGCGGGTCGGGATCAGGTTGACCACGCCAGCAACGGCATCCGAGCCGTAAACGGCTGAAGCGCCGTCAGCCAGCACTTCAACCCGCTGCAGGCCGAGCGAAGGCAGGAAGGACGGATCGATCGAGCGCCCGTTCGAGACAGCGCGGTGGCCATCGACGAGAACCAGGGTGGCGTAGGGACCAAGACCGCGCAGGTTGATGCCGGTGCCGTAGACGATGTTTCCCGAACCGCCATTCTGGGCGCGCGAGGCCTCCGACACACCGAGGTCGAAGATCTGCGGGGTTTGCTGGATCAGCTTGTCGACCGACGTGACCGTGGCGAGCTCGATGGTCTTTTCGTCAATCGCGAGGACGGGGCTGCCGACCGGCTCGGCGACGCCGCGCAGGCGAGAACCGGTGATGACGATGGTGTCGGCCTTGGCCGCCACCGGTCCTGCCGCTGGCGGCGTCTGCCCGAAGGCGACCGGCGCTGCGACCATGGCGAGTGCAGCGCAACTCGCCAGGAGGCGGGAGCGTGAAAGCATCCAATCTGGACGCGCGTAGGCGATGGCGGTGTTCGGCCTGATCATGTGCGTTTCCCTCGACCGGTTTGGACCGGCTTTTAGTGATGTGATATAAGTATCAATCTTCAACGATTGAAATGTCAACGGTTGGAAGAGCCCGGCATTGAAGGCGCAGCTCGCTGCGTCGCGGCGGCCACAGCCGGCAGAGGTTGGCTGTCGCAACGTCATCCTTCACGCGCGCGTCAAGCGCGCCTAGTCTGCGCACTCGCTTCGGACGGGCGCCACCGAGATGACGCCTGCCGCGCTTCCCGAGGAGGACACGCCGCCATGAACATCCGCTTCACTGCGTCTTCTGTCGCCTTTGCGCTTGGACTTGTCCTGGCCCAGCCTGCCCAGGCTCAAGCTCAAGCTCAAGCTCAAGCTCAAGCTCAGGCGCCAACACCCTACACCCCGCCACGCGCCGCCGATGGTCATGGCGATCTGCAGGGCGTTTGGTCCAACGCTTCGCTGACAAACCTGACGCGTCCTCCCAACACAAAACTGACGGTGACCCGAACCGAGGCCGATGCGCTGGTGAAGAGCAATGTCTGGACGAGGCTGGCGGCGAGCGAGGCTGGACGCTCGAAGCTCGACGACAAGCTGCTCGACGACAAGAACAGCGACCGCGGCTACAACACCTTCTGGATCGATCCGGGCCGCAACCTCGCCGTGGTCAAGGGTGAGATCCGCACCTCCTGGATCGTCGATCCGCCAAACGGGACGATGCCCTTGTCGGCCGAGGGGCGGAAGCTCGCGGGCGAGTTCCGCACCAAGCGAACGGCCGTGCTCTTCGCCGGGCCCGAGGCGCTGCCGCCGGAGGAGCGCTGTCTGATCGGCTTCACCGGCGCCGGCGGGCCGGGCATGCTCAACACCATCTACAACAACAACTATCAGATCGTGCAGACGCCGACCGCGGTGATGATCCTGGTCGAGATGGTGCACGACGTCCGCATCATTCCGATCGCCAAGGACAAGGCCTCGGCGCGCCACAAGCCGAACGTCATCACGCCCTGGCTCGGCGATGCGGTCGGCTGGTGGGAAG
>JANLQJ010000262.1:0-9523 GCA_031367715.1 Hyphomicrobiaceae bacterium
AAACGACGCCTGCCGGCGCGCGGCTGGAAATGGAAAGCGTCAGCAAGCGCTACGGCGAGATCGTGGCGCTGGATCCGCTGACTCTCGACGTCGACCCCGGAACCTTCCTGTCGGTGCTCGGCCCCTCGGGCTCCGGCAAGACCACGGTCTTGCGCCTGATCGGCGGTTTTACGGCGCCATCCAGCGGGCGCATCCGGCTGGGCGGCCAGGACATCACCGATCTGCCGATCTTCCAGCGACCGTCCAACACGGTGTTCCAGGATTATGCGCTGTTCCCGCATCTCTCGGTTGCCGCCAATGTCGGCTACGGACTGAGCGTGCGCGGACGAC
This sequence comes from Hyphomicrobiaceae bacterium, assembly GCA_031367715.1. Lineage (GTDB taxonomy): Bacteria > Pseudomonadota > Alphaproteobacteria > Rhizobiales > Hyphomicrobiaceae > JANYHF01. The sequence continues at coordinate 331 of JANLQJ010000262.1, forward strand.
CTGCGGGCGAGATCAAACACAAAGTGGAAGAGATCCTTGCCGTTGTGGGACTGGAGACCATGGCGGGACGGGCGCCGGCGCAGCTCAGCGGCGGGCAGCGGCAGCGCGTCGCGCTGGCGCGAGCACTGATCTGCGAGCCCAAGATCATGCTGCTTGACGAACCGTTGGCCGCGCTCGATGCCGAATTGCGCCGGCAGATGCAGGATTTCTTGAAGAGCCAGCAGCGCCGCACCGGTATCACGTTTCTCTTTGTCACCCACGACCAGCAGGAAGCGATCGGCGTGTCGGACCTGATCCTGGTCATGCAGAAGGGCCGCGTCGAGCAGGTGGCTTCGCCACGCGAGCTCTACTATCGGCCCAAGACGCTGTTTGTCGCCGGCTTCTTTGGCGAGAACAATCTGCTGCCGGGGCGCGTGGTGGCCGTGAGCGGCACGGCGGCCCAGATTGAAACCGCAATGGGCCGCTTCAAGGCCGAAAATCCTCATGGCTGCAAAGTGGGCGATCAGGCGAGCCTCGCCATCCGCCCCGAGACCGTCGAGCTGTCGCCCGCGACTGGCGGACTGGCCGGCACCGTGACCGATATCAGTTTTCGCGGCTCGGCGACTTGCGTGACGGCCGACATCGGCGGCAGGGGGAGGCTGCTGTCCATCGGCCCCAGCGACCGGCACGAACCCAACTGGCAGCCCGGCCAGGCCATCCGCCTCGGTTGGCCCGAGACGGCGGCCCTGCTGGTTCCATACTGATGCCGCGGTAACGAAATCACGTTCATGCTAGGGTCAGGCATGCGGGAAGGCACCAGTGCAAAGTGCTGAGTTTGCGTCGCCAGTCGGGTCTGGGGAAACCGTGTCCTTCATATGCCTTCGAGGTTCATACGAGCCTGCATGGGACAAGCACTGGGCATTTCCGCGCCGCCCAACGTCTGAGTTGACCGGTGCGCCACCGGCCGGCGCGGCCTACACTTGTGACGCCTGCGAGGCCGGTCACGTTGTTTCGAGAAAGCGCAGGACATCGTCCGACAGTTCGACACTTCCCTTGCCGAAGCAAAAGAAGCCGTGATCGGCGCCCTCGTAGACCTTGTATTGCACCTGCGCAAAGCGCTGGCGCAGGTGCTCGGCCCAGACCAATGAGGAGCGCGCGAGCTTGTCCTTCGAGCCCGCGACGACAAAGGTGCGGGGCAGAATCGCGAAGTCGCCAAGATCCATGGGCGTGACGGGGATCGCCGGAGATTGACGCACGTCCAGCGCGGCCGCCCCGGCGTACGCGGTCAGGAATAACCGGCCACTCGGAAATCCGTCCTCGATGAACGTGAAACGGTCCATCACGCCATAGAGCGAGGTGATGCTGCGTATGGCCGGCAGTGTGGCCGGGTCGATCGCGTCGAAACGCGGCAACAGCTCGGGGTTTGCAATCATCAGCCCCAACATCGTCGCCAAGTTTCCGCCGGCCGAATCGCCGATCAGGTGCACTTCGCGCACGCCGTGCGTCCGCGCGATCCAAGCGATCCCGGCCAGCAATGAGCGCAGCATGTAGGGTTGCGGTCGCTCGGGCGCCAACGGGTAGTTCATGCTGAAAACCGGATAACCGGCGTCGGCGAGCTTGATGAGAGGCCGGTGGTAGAAGTAGCCCTTGGAGCCAGCCACCCAACCGCCCCCGTGAACAAAGACGACCGCTGTACGGGGGGCGGCGCCAGGCGCTGGCGCGATGACGTCGAGCACTTCGTCCGGCAAAGTGCCATATCGCTGCTCGCTCACGCGCCCGCGCGGCGCCGATGAACCTCCGATCAGCGTGATGAACGGCATGAGCACGCGCCGCCACGCGAACACGGTCAGACGTTCGGAGGTCGACAACCGAGTGGCCACTGAAATTGCATGAGGATTCATGACGCTGCTCCCACGGCGAAGACCAACTTGCCGATCACGAGGTTGACCCGTCACGCAACGCCGGAACGAAAACTTCGCGCGTGAAGTCCGCAACGCTGCGAGGTGCGTGCCCCGTGATTTTCTCTACGAAGGACGTCGTGAAGTCGCCCCAGCCCTTGGCGTATGCCACCGAGTAGTCCGCGATGATGCCCGCGAACCACTCGCCTGCCCCTTGCTGCAGAACAGCCTCGCGGGTCTGCTCTGGAGTGACCGCCATGCAGGTCACCTTGCGGCCGAGCGCGGTGCTGAGCTCGCGTGCCACGTCGTGGAGCGACATTGAAGCAGGCCCCGTCAGGTCGTAGATCCCGCGGTCCCATCCGCGATAGAGCAGCACGGCGGTCGCGACGTCGGCGATGTCCCTTGTATCGATGAAGCCGACACGCCCATCGCCCATGGAATTAATCAGCCTGCCGTTGCTCTGTATCGACTCGGCCGAGCTGAAGAAATTCCGCATGAAATAGTTGGGCCGCAGGATCGCGTAGGGGAGTCCGGATTCCAGAATCGCGCGGTCCGCGCGTCCATGACCGCGTAAACTTTCCGACCGGCCTCCCTCCGTCGCCTTGATCGCGCTGAGGCGAACAATGCGCGGCTTCGCCGGGCTTTTCACTGCAGCGTCGAGGAAGCGCTCCACCATCGCAAAATCATCCGGATGCGGCGGGGTCACGAGGAACACACTCGTCACGCCGTCGAGTGCTCGAACGAGCGTCTCGGGCTGATCGAAGTCGCCCTTGACGATCTTGGCGCCGGGCAATGTTGCTTTTTCCGGCGTGCGCGCCAGTGCACGAACATTTGCGCCGGCGGCGACAAGTAACGCCACGACGCGCGACCCGATCGCTCCGGTGCTTCCTGTTACGAGAGTTGTCATGGGGCGGCCTCCGTTGGTTGATCGATCTCCTGATGGATACCGGTTCCAAAAATCAGCGATAGGCGCTATTTTCTGGACAACTTGTTCCAAGGATGGACCAGAGAGTGGACCTCATCGCCCTGACAGACTTCAATCTGGTAGCTGCGCACGGTGGGTTTGGGCGCGCCAGCCGGGCCACCGGCCGACCCAAGGCGACCTTGTCGCGCCATGTCGCCGACCTGGAACTTCACCTCGGCGTTCGGTTGCTTGAGCGCGCCGGACGAGCCTTCGGGTTGACTGAAGAAGGTCGAGCCCTTCACGCCCGCACGGAAGGCTTGTTGCTCGAAATCAGCGAAGTTGGCCGGGAGATTGCGGAAGGCCAAAGCAGTCCGCGCGGAACGCTACGGGTAAGTTCGCAGGTGACGTTTGGTCAGACTAAAATGGGACGGATTGCTGCGGATTTTTCCCGCCGGTACCCAGATGTTCGGGTCGAGGTAACCATCGAGGACCGGCTCGTTGACCTGATCGAAGAGGGCTATGACGTCGTCATTCGGGTCAATCCGCAGCCGAACAATGATCTTGTTGGGCGATGCTTCCACCGAGACGAGCTACTGGTTGTGGCTGCGCCATCAATGACGCGTCCGTCGAGCGCTACGGACCTGCAAGGCTCAGCTGCGATCCCAGCAATTGTGGGCCCTGCCGCACGCGATGTGGATAGGTGGACGGTCAGCGACGGAGCATCCGAAGTGAGTTTCACGCGCAAGGCGGTCCTGAGGTTACCGGCCCCCCTTATGGTCCGCGATGCGGTTCTGGCGGGTTTGGGGGCGGCCATTTTGGCGCGGGACTTTGTCCGGGACGACATGGCCGCGGGGCGACTGACATGCTGGGGCGTCGTACCCAACATGTCGGTGGCTCTCTGGGTCATGCACACATCGCGGCGGCTGGTCAGCAGCAAGGTGTCGGCGTTCGTTCAGTTTCTTTGCGACGCGGACCCATACGCCTCTGGAGCGGGACTAGCCAAGGACTGACGCAGATTGCGGTGCTGGTCTTTGCCGCCTTACGATCGAATGTGATTTGTCCGACACGTTCGTGTTGCGCCTGAGCACTTTCCGCTATGGGTCATTCATCTCACCTCATCTTTGCTCGGAAATCGCAGGCACAATGTCAGCTCAGCCTCGGGCAGCAGACTCTGCAGACCAATCGCCTGCGTAAGCGGGCGCCCCTCACCCTGACCCTTCCAGCGAAAGCGGGAGCGCGCGTGCCACATCCGGGTTCGCACCAGGCTCACCGCCCACGGCCTCGATCAGCCTCGAACCTGGAGCTATCGATGGCGTTGCCGTGATCGCCATCCCGCCTGCCTTACGCACCCCCCTTCTTCCCATATACAATCACCGAAATGAACTTGGCTGGCAGCTTAGTCAATTCCTGCGGTCCGTGCGGGGCTTCGGCGTCAAAGAACAGGCTGTCGCCCGGTTCCAGCGGGTAGACCTTGTTGGCGTAGCGATAGCCGACCTTGCCCTCGATCATATAGATGAACTCCTGCCCCTCATGCTGGAACACGGGGAAGACGTCACTCTCGGACGTCAAGGTAATCAGATATGGCTCGACCGAGATCGAACGGCCGATGGTGTGGCCAAGCAGCTGATAGGCATGACCCGCCCGGGTACCGCGCCGTTCGATGGTCAGCCCCTCGCCCTTTTTGACATAAGTCGGCTCGCGCACCTCCTCAAAACCGCGCAACAGCTCCGTCACCGGCACATCCAGCGCTTTGGCCAGCGCCTGCAATGTGCTGAGGGACGGGGACGTCGAGCCGTTCTCGATCTTACTCAGCATGGCAGGGGAAATCCCCGAGCGGCGCGACAGCTCGCTGGCCGTCAGGTTGCCGGCCTGTCGCAAAGACCGCACGGCAGCGCCAATGCAGGCTTCGAGATTTTGCGACTCGCGGCCGACCAGTTCATGCGGGTCCTGGAAGTCGGTGATGCCTTTTCCGGGCTTCGCAGGCATGGCTTGGGCTCCACTTTTGGGGTGATTTTCGGGGCGCTCGGAACGACCTTGACTTTTTTGCGGCAGCCAGCGCACATTTCCTATGCGTAAAGTTAGTTTGCCTCACAGGCAATCATTCGCATGATGCGTGAACGGCCCGAAGACAAGGTCCAAACGCAATCGAGGAACACGGGAGGACTCCATGGCCGCCACACGCGACCCACGCATCGACAGCATGTACACGCGCGATTGCCGGGGTGCCTGGGCGATGGTCGCCCTGCTCTGGATCGTCACTTTGTTCGTGCTCTTGATGTCCTGGCCGTTCATGCAGGATAATGGCGTGCGCATCGTATCGCTGATTGCCGCCGGCCTCGTGCTGATCCTAAACACCGCTTCGATCTGGGCGATGGTCAGCCACTATGCCGAGGACAAGGATTTCATCTACGGCCTCGACATCGCGCAGCTTGATGCTGCCAACAAAGGCAAGTGACACGGCAATCAGACGTAGTAAACCCGGGAGGGGAGTCCCATGGCAGCCAATGATTACAAGCCACCTGAACAAGGCGGCGCGATGCAGTTTGTCGACATCATATTCCTGATCGCCGCCATCTTCGGAACCATGCTTTTGCCGGTGTGGTTGAAGTTCGCGGGTGCCGCCACCGAGACCACCAAGATCGACAACCCGACCTGGGAAAAGCTCGGTCAGACCGCGGCCCAGGCCGCCCAGTGGACGGCACTCGGCAAAGACCCGACAACCGCCCACGACATCATCCAGACCCGCTTCAACTACACCATCGACTGGACCACACTGGTCGCCGTGGCCGTCGTGCTGTTCCTCTACTTCTTCCTGCTGTTCCGTTTCTCCGACAGCGAGTATCGCGACGTGATCGCGGAAAAGTTTGGGTCCGGGAAGTAGGAGTTCATCATGACATTTCAATTTCCCTGGCCTGCCGCATCCAGCCCCGCATGGTTCTATCTCGACTGGGCGATGTGGATCCTGTCCGCCATTTTCATCGCCTGGATGCTGGTTGACTGGTATCGAACCGACACCGGATATTCCGAGGACGTCCTGACCTCATCGCGCGAAGGCGAGATCGAGGCGATGTCCGAAAAGCATGTGTTGAAGGGCTAAGGGGCACCATCATGTCAGTCGCATCAACTGCCAAAGACGCGCCCCAGAAAATCTCGCTGCTGCGCGTGCTCGGCCCGGCACATGTCTGGGCGCTCGGCGTCGGCATCGTGCTGGTCGGCGAGTTCACGGGCTGGAATTTTGCCGCCGGCAAGGGCGGCACGCTCGGCGCGATGATCGCACTCTGGGTGATCGGTCTGCTCTATACCGCCGTCGCCATGATCGATAGCGAGGTCACCTCGACGGTCGCTGCAGCCGGCGGCCAGTACGCTCAAGCCAAACACATCGTCGGCCCATTGATGGCCTTCAATGTCGCGCTCTATCTGGTGTTCGCCTACACCATGTTGGAAGCCTCTGACGCCATTCTGGTTGGCGACACCATGGTTCAGTATGCATCTGATATGGGCGTCACGGGCTTGACCCACCATTCGTTCATTGTCTTTACCGTGGTGTTCCTGGTCTGGCTGAACTACCGCGGCATCCTGATGACGCTGAACTTCAACTTCGTCATCACGGCCCTGGCGTTCCTGTCCATCGTCATCCTGTTCCTGTCGGTGCAGCCCTGGAGCCAGGGCGCCGTATTGAAACTCGGCGAGATGGTGACCAAGGACAATGCGCTGCCTTATGGCTGGATGGGCGTCATCGCGGCCATGCAATTCGGCATCTGGTACTATCTCGGCATCGAGGGCACCACGCAGGCCGCCGAAGAAGTGCGTTCGCCGGCGCGGTCTTTGCCGCTCGGCACCATGACCGGCATGATCACGCTGCTGATCGCTGCCACCATGACCTGGTATGTCTGCGCTAGCCTGCTGCCCTGGCAGTATCTCGGCCAGACCGTGTACCCGCTCTATGATGCAGCCAAGGTCACTGGCAGCCCGACGCTGCAGTTCCTGCTGTTCGTCGGCACCGTCTTGTCGGGCATCGCGTCGGCCAATGGCTGCATCAACGACGCGGCCCGCGCCTGGTTCTCAATGGGGCGCGATCGCTACCTGCCGGCCTGGTTCGCGGCCGTGCATCCCACCAACCGCACGCCCTATCGCGCCCTGATCTTCTTGTTGCCGATCGCTCTCGCCTTCGCGCTGGTGTTCGACATCAATCAGGCCATCACGTTCTCGATCCTGTCGGGCGTGCTGCACTACACCTTCATGTCGATCAACGTCATCATGTTCCGCAACAAGTGGCCGTTGGGCAGCATCCGGCGCGGCTATGTGCATCCGTTCCATCCGTTGCCGGCGCTGATCCTGTTGCTGCTCTGTGTCGTGACGTTCTTTGCCATCTTCCTTGGCTACGGCACGCAGCTGATCGCCATGGTGGCCTTCTACGCCATCGTCTCGCTGTGGTTCCACTTCTACCGCTACCAGTATGTCAAGCGCGGCGCCCAGTTCACCATGCCGTGGCCGAAACCGCAGGGGTATTGATGCGAAGGTTTCGCACCGGGCGGCCGGCTCCCCGCAAGGCGTGTCGCCCGGCGCAAACAAAGTCACGTCCCCGTGAGTGAGTTTGCCGTCGCCTTTTTCATTTTGCTCGCCATCGGCGCCCTGATTTGGTTCCAGTACCGCGATGTGCTGGAGCGCCGGGCGGAGCGCGCGGGCTATATCGAAGCCGTCCTGCCGCTGCTCGATGCGCCCGAGTTCACGCCGTCGTCGGTCGATTTTCCTCTGCTCACCGGCCGCTACCAGGGCCACGAGGTGCGCATTGAGCCGCACACGGACTCCATCGGCGTGCGCAAGTTGCCGTCCTTGTGGCTGTTGGTCACCGTGCGTGAGGCGCTGCCAGTTGGTGCCTCGCTGGGCGTCATGATGCGCCCGCGCAATGTCGAATACTGGTCGCCGTTCGACAAACTGGAGCACGACCTGGAGCGCCCCGCCAACTGGCCCGAGGGCGCCAACATCCGCACCGATCTGGCCGAGGGCGGGGGCGAACTGCGCCGACTGATCGAACCGCATCTCGATTTCCTGCGCAATCCCAAGGGCAAGGAAATCCTCATCACGCCCAAGGGCGTCCGCTTCACCTGGCTGGTGGAAGAGGGCGAGCGCAGCGCGTACATGGTGCTAAGGCAGGCGAAGTTCACTGGCGATCCGCTCGATCCGGAATTGGTCCGTGGGCTGCTGGAGCGTTGTCTGTCGGTCGTCAACGCCGTGAAAGCGCTTGGCCCATGAGCCCTCCACCCGCTGCCGTGCCCCGCAAGCCGCCGCATCCCCATGCGGTGCTCGCCGCCGCCATCATTCTGCCGGCCTCCGGCCATGTCTGGCTCGGTCTGGCGCAGCGTGCGCTGATGTTCCTGTTCTTTACCTTGATCCTCGGCTGGCTGACGGCGCACTACGCTCCGCCCACATCAAGTTTCATTGGCCGTCATGCCGGCGGCGTCTTCGTCTACGCGCTGTCGGTGCTGGACGCCTACAAGATCGCGCGGATACGTTGGGAAGAGTGGAAGCGCGGTCAAGACGTGAAATTGTGAAATCGCCAAGCCGCCAAGCCGGGCCGCACGACTTGGCGACCTCACGACGTCACGACCTACACCAGCACCGCATTGAAACTCACCGATATCCGATCCTCGCGCGCCCGGTTCAACGGCACCTCGTGGCGCAGCCAGCTCTCCCAAAGCAACAGCGTCCCCGGCTCGGGCTGAATGGAGGCAAAGCTCTTGTTGTGCGGGCCCGCCTTTGCCTTGCGCGGCGGCGCGGCCATCATCTTGTCCAGCCGCGGGTCCTCGAAGCGGATCGCGCTCGCCCCATCAGGCACATCGACATAGAGCGTGCCCGAGATCACCGAATTGGTGTGGATGTGCCAGCCATGCTGGCCGCCCGGCTCCAGGATGTTGATCCAGACTGAATCCACGACGGGCTCATGCCCGCGCATGTCGAAGTCGAGCGCCTTGGCGAACTCGGTGAGATGCGGGGTGAGGCGCTCGCAGAGCGCGGCGAAGGTGGGGGAGCGTTCGGGCAGGTTGTCGATGGAGGCATAGGAGGTGTAGCCGGCATACCCGGCGTCGTTCGACCAGGCCTGGCCGGCGGCATCCTCCATGGCGGTGGCGCGGCAGGCGATGCGCAGTTCGTCGAGGAAGGCCGGCAAGTCCGGCCCCGCGAGCGCGGCGCGGTAGAGCGAGGTGGCGAAGACGTGGGTGATGGGGGCGGGCATGGAACTCATCCAATGGGTTTGATTGCTCTTAGGCGCGAAGGGTCGCTCGACGCAAGCAACGCAGATCGTCGCCACATCTAACGCGCACGGCGGCCGGCTCCCGGCTACGGGAGTCGCCGTGCGCAAGCAAAAGCCAGCACGGCGGCCGGCTCCCGGCTACGGGAGTCGCCGTGCGCAAGC
>JANLQJ010000264.1:0-6109 GCA_031367715.1 Hyphomicrobiaceae bacterium
ATGCTGGCCGGCGCACGGCGGCGCAGCTGGGCCGGCCTTGCCATCGTTTATGCCTGCTGCGTGCCGGCACTGGCGCTCATGGCGTGGTGGAACGCCGGCCATTGCTGGCCCAACTACATGTTCAACTTCGTCAATCGCAACGAGGATGCGGGCTTGTCGTGGAAGACGCCACTGCTGTATGCGGTGATGATGGCCTACCTGCTGACGCCGGCGCTGGCGCTGGGCTTGTTGCGACCCTTTCGCCAGGCGGCGGGCGAGCGGCATGGGTCGGCCCGTGCCGCGCCTGCCGAGGTGCGTTCGCTGGCCATGCTGGCCTTTGTGCCGCTGGTTATGTTCGGTCTGATGTCGCTGGTCAAGACCATCGGCCTGCATTGGGTACTGTCGTTTCTGCCCTTCGCTTTCATGCTGCTGGCGTTGGCCTTGCCACTGCCGACACTGGCGCGAATGGGCAAGTTCGTGGCAATTTTCGCCTTGCTGCATGTGGCTGCCGCCGCTGCGATCAGTTTGATTTCGCTCGAAACCTGGCAGCGCACCAAGTGGTACGACGGCATCGTACTGACCTTTGAGGCGCGGCAGATCGTGGCGCGGCTGAAGCCTCATGAGGCTGACTATGTCTTCATGAGCAATGGCTATTCGGATGCCGTGACACTGGGCTACAACGCCGGGCGCTATTTCGGGGTATTCGGCGAAGCATCGAGCCATGCGCGGCATGACGACATCCTCACCGATTTCCGCTCGCTTGACGGGCGCAACATCCTGATCCTGCGCAAGACCCCGCCGGCGTCCGGCGAGTACGCGCCTTATTTCCGCGAACTGAAGGTGGAGACTTTTGCATTGCGCGGCGTGACGTTCTACGCGGTGCTGGGCCGTGGTTTCGACTACGCCCGCTATCGCGACACGGTGCTGGCGACCGTCAAACGCAAGTACTATGCGCTGCCTTCCTGGCTGCCCATGCGGGGCTGCTATTTCTGTGATCGCTATTTTCCGGAACAATCATGCCAGCGCTAATACGCTTATTGCGTCCCCAGCAGTGGCTCAAGAACGGCTTCGTGCTGGTGGGTTTGCTGTTCGGCCATGCCTGGCGTGATCCGGCCAAGCTGGAGCAGGCGCTGTGGGCCTTCATCGCGTTTTGTTTGCTGGCATCGACGATCTATGTGTTCAACGACCTGATCGACCGCGAGCAGGATCGCTGCCACCCCAAAAAGCGACACCGCCCGCTGGCGGCCGGCAGTGTGACTGTGCCCGCTGCTCTGGTGCTGATGGGCGCCTGCCTTGTCGGCGGGGTGACAATCGCACTGACTCGCGCCGGCGAAGCGCCCTGGGTGTTTTTCGCCTATGTCGTGCTCAACATTGCCTACACGCTGGGGTTGAAACACATCGTGGTGCTCGATGTGTTCATGATCGCGGCGGGCTTCATGCTGCGGCTGCTGGCCGGCACGCTGGGGCTGGGCATCGCCCCTTCGCAATGGCTGTTGCTGTGCGGGCTGATGCTGACCCTGTTTCTTGGTTTCGCCAAACGGCGCGCCGAGTTGACCGCGCTGGCCGAGGGTTCGGCCAATCATCGCCGGGTGCTGGAACAATACTCGAAGGGTCTGCTCGACCAGTTCATCACCATTGCCACCGCCTGCACGGTGGTGTCCTACAGCCTGTATACCGTGAGCCCGGAAACCGTGGCAATGCATGGCAGCAACCATCTGATGCTGACCGTGCCCTTCGTGCTCTATGGCATGTTGCGCTACCTGTTTTTGCTGCACCGTCGCGGCGGCGGCGGTGATCCCTCCAAGGAACTGGTCGGTGATCCGCATATGGCCGCCGCGGTCGCCGGGTGGCTGGCGATGGTGGTTGCGGTGCTGACCGGGCAGCTATAATCAATCGCATGAAAACCGGGCACTTCCCCAACATCCAGCCGTGTGGCGACGCGACGCCGTTTGTCACGCGTATCAATGAAATCATTGAGCGCATCCAGTTGTTTGAGGATTTCGAGCCGGCAGAAATCGCCACCCTGGCGGGGTATATGACGTGCTACAACGCGCCCATGGGAATCGAAATTATCCGCGAAGGCGAGGTCGGCGACTTCATGCTGCTGGTGCTCGATGGCACGCTGGAAGTCGTCAAGAACAATTCGCACGGCCTGCCTTCACGGATCGGCATGGCCGGGCCCGGCAAGACGCTTGGTGAAATGTCGGTGATCGATGGCCAGCCACGTTTTGGCAGTTGTGTCACGCTGACCGACGTTCAGTTTGCGGTACTCGACCGCGAAGAACTGACCCGCCTGATCGCCGACGAGCCCAAGATCGGCATCAAGCTGCTGATGGAGTTTCTGATGTCGTTGAATCAGCGCTTGCGCCAGGTGAGCGGCCAACTGATGCAACTGATGGAACAGAGAGAGCGCCGCATCGGGCGATAATCGTCGCCCGCCGGTTTAGCCGGCGTTTTTCCCCTTCTGCCACATGACGTCGCCGCTGCCGCCGCTGCGATTGATACTGCGCGCCAGCACGAACAACAGATCCGAAAGCCGATTGACGTATTGGCGTGCCGTCTCCGAGACTTTCTCTGTTTCCGCGAGACCGACCAGCTTGCGTTCTGCTCTGCGGCACACGGTACGAGCGAGGTGGGTCAATGCGGCGGCGCGAGTGCCGCCGGGCAGAATGAATTCCTTCAGCGGTTCCAGCGTGCTGTTATAGCGGTCGATGGCCTGCTCCAGGCGGACCGGCTGCCCGGCACCCAACAGCTGCGCGCCGGGAATCGAGAGCTCGCCGCCGAGATCGAACAGATCGTGCTGGATGCCCACCAGCAGATCGCGCACATCGTCCGGCAGTTCCTCGCACAACACGACGCCGAGCAACGAATTGGTTTCGTCGATGTCGCCGATGGTCGCGATGCGCGCCGAATCCTTGGCGGTACGAGACCCGTCGCCGAGACCGGTGGTGCCGGCGTCGCCGGTACGAGTGTAGATTTTTGAAAGTCGATGTCCCATGGCAGTGGATTATATGCCCTGGCAGCGGCAGCGGCGCCGACCTGCTGCGTGTTACCATCGGCCGCAAAATTCAACAGTTGCGAGGCTCCAGCCGGCTGTCGCGCGCTTCTGCAAAAGCAAAAACTATCCATGGCACTGACGATCGAAGTCTGCAAAGCACAACATATCGGTGATCGCGAAGAGCAGCAGGATCGCGTCGCAATGTTTCCTCATCCGCTCTACAAGGGCGCGATGCTGGCGGTTCTGGCCGACGGCATGGGCGGCCTCAGCGGTGGCGCCATGGCGGCCGAGCAGGTGATCCAGGCCGCACGGCAGAATTTTGATCGCTTCGGCCCCGGCGCGAATGTGCCCGAAATGCTCGCCGCCGTCATCAATGACAGCCATGACAGCATCCGGCTGACAGCGCTGTCGGCAGAGAAGGATCCGCACAGTACCGCCTGCGTCTTTGTGTTGACGCCTGGCCGTGCCGAGTGGGCCCACTGCGGCGATTCCCGCGTCTATCAATTTCGCAACGGCGAGATGGTTGCCCGCAGCGTCGATCATTCGCTGGTCATGCGCAAGATGGTGATACCCGGCTATTTGACCGAAGAGCAGGCGGAGTCGCATCCCAACAAGAATATTCTGGTGTCCTGTCTGGGTGAGGAAGCGCGTCCCGAGATCGATTTCGGGGAGGCGGCGCCGCTTCAGGCCGGGGATTGTTTTCTGCTTTGTTCCGATGGGATCTGGGCCTATTTCACCCACGAGGAACTGGGCCAGATCCTGGCCGAAATGTCACCGCGCCAAGCGGCCGAAGCGTTGATCGAACGCGCCCGGGAACGATGCAAGGGCCGTGGCGACAACTGCGCGTTGGCTATCGTCAAAATCAAGGAAGTCGAGCAGCAGAAGCCGAAGCCCATGATGGGCCAGGTGCGCAAGCCCGGCGAGTAGCCGGCCAAAGTTGGGCAGTTTAGAACACCCGGTTGTTTAAGCATGACCGCTGACCAGCCCGAATTCGGCCGGTAGTGATCTGGTGGCGAATCAACAAACAATGAGGACTAAGGAGAACGCATGTCGCTGATGATCGGAGTACCACGTGAGGTTTTTCCAAACGAGAAGCGCGTCGCGACTGTTCCCGAGGTCGTTGAAAAGCTGATCAAGCTGGGCTTTTCGGTCGCCGTGGAGTCGGGCGCCGGTGATGCGGCAAATTTCAGCGACGAGACTTACCGCGCCGCTGGCGCCGAGATCGTCACTGGTGCCGCCCAGCTCTGGGCCAAATCCGACATTGTTTTCAAGGTGCGCGGGCCGAGCAAGGAAGAAGTCGGCCTGATGCGCGCGGGCGGCACACTGGCGAGCTTCATCTGGCCGGCGCAGAACCCCGAGTTGTTGCAACAACTCGCCAGCAAGCGCGCCACCGTGCTGGCGATGGACAGCGTGCCGCGCATGTCGCGCGCGCAGAAGCTGGATGCGCTGAGTTCCATGGGCAACATCGCTGGCTACCGCGCAGTCATCGAGGCGGCCCATCATTTCGGCCGCTTCTTCACCGGCCAGATCACCGCCGCCGGCAAGGTACCGCCGGCCAAGGTCTTCATCATCGGCGCCGGCGTTGCCGGTCTCGCGGCCATCGGTGCTGCCAGCGGCCTGGGCGCCATCGTGCGTGCCAACGACACGCGTCCCGAAGTGGGTGATCAGGTCATCTCGCTGGGCGGCGAATTCGTTCCGGTCGATTATGTTGAAGAAGGTTCCGGCGTCGGCGGTTATGCCAAGGTGATGAGCGAGGGTTTCCAGAAAGCCCAACTCGCGACCTTTGCCAAACAGGCCAGGGAAGTCGACATCATCATCACCACCGCGCTGATTCCAGGCAAGCCGGCACCCAAGCTCATCACCGCCGAAATGGTGCAGTCGATGAAGCCGGGCAGCGTCATCGTCGATATGGCCGCCGAACAGGGCGGCAACTGCGAACTGACGGAACCGGGCCAGGTGGTCGTCAAACATGGCGTGACGATCATCGGCTACACCGACCTGCCGAGTCGTCTGGCCAGACAGTCCTCCACGCTGTATGCGACCAACCTGTTCCGCCTGGCCGAGGAACTGTGCAAGACCAAGGACGGCGTCATCAACGTCAACATGGAAGACGAGGTGCTGCGCGGCACCACAGTGGTCAAGGAGGGCAACATCACCTGGCCACCACCGGCGCCCAAACTTTCTGCGGCGCCGCCTGCTATGGCAAAACCGGCGGCAGCCGCGCCGGCAGCAAAGAAAGGTCGCGGGCATGGCGGCAGCAGCGAACCGATGGCGGGTAACAAGCTGGCCATCATGTTCGGTGTCGCCGCGGCCCTGTTCTGGTTCGTCGGTGCCAATGCCCCAATCGCATTCCTCGCTCACTTCACGGTGTTTGTGCTGGCCTGCTTCGTAGGCTATATGGTGGTGTGGAATGTCACACCGGCATTGCATACGCCGCTGATGAGCGTGACCAATGCGATCAGCTCTATCATCGCTATCGGCGCCCTGATTCAGATCGCGCCGCCCTTGGTAGCGGGCATGCCGTCACCGAACGAATGGATACGCTGGTTGGCCTTTGGCGGTATCGTGCTCACTGCCGTGAACATGTTTGGCGGCTTCGCCGTGACCCAGCGCATGCTCGCCATGTTTCGCAAGTAACCCAGGAGACATTGATGAGCTATCCCCCCACCCCCCTTTCCTGGAAAGGGGGCGACCATGGTTCGCTGCGCTCCCTGTCTTTACGCCGTTTCTCCTTGGGGCGGCCCTTCGGAGAAATTCATGTCTGAAAATATAGCCACCGTCTCCTATATCGGAGCCACGATTCTTTTCATCCTCAGTCTGGGCGGACTTTCCCACCCGGAAACCTCCCGCCGCGGCAACCTCTACGGCATCATCGGCATGACCATCGCCGTGCTGGCGACGGTCTTCGGGCCACGTGTCACACCCGCCGGGATTTCCTGGATTGTTGGCGCCATGGTCATCGGCGGCAGCATCGGCCTTTACGCCGCGCGCACCGTGCAGATGACGCAGATGCCCGAACTGGTCGCGCTGATGCACAGCCTGGTCGGCCTGGCGGCGGCGCTGGTAGGCTTCGCCAGCTACATCGACCATTCCGTCGTGCTCGTTGGCGCCGAAAAGAGCATCCACGAGATC
>JANLQJ010000282.1:0-2381 GCA_031367715.1 Hyphomicrobiaceae bacterium
CGGGGCGCAGGTAGTCGGCCGGACCGGAGGTGCGAAAGTCGACCGGGTACGGGATAATCTCGAAGCCGGCGCGCCGGAAACAGGCAACCGATCGCGGCATGTGGCTGGCCGATGTCACCAGAACCCAGCGCGAGCCGCTCGACGGGGCCGCCAGTTTGCGGGCCTCGATGGCGTTCTCACAGGTGTTGCGTGACGCTTCTTCGATCCCGATACGCGCCGGAGCGACGCCAATCGCAGTCAGAATGTCCCGCGCCACCGCCGATTCCGCGGCCCCCTCGGTGCGGACGACTGCCGAGAGCAGTGCAATGAACACGGAGCGTTGGGTCATAGGTGGATAGTGTCCGGTCATGTGTCGGATGGCGAGCCTGTTTGTCCGCAATGAAACCTCTCGTAGATACGCCAGACTCATCTACGATTTCCGCCCCGAGCGGCGCCGCCCAAGCTCACAATACAGCGCCTCGGGACTGACCCCGATCTCAGTTGCGATGGATTTCCAGGCCCCCTTGGCCGGAAGTTCGCCGTCGTGCCAGGCGAGCCAGGCGTCGAGGCGAGCAGACACTGTTTTCATCGACACGATCTCGATCCGAAGGCGCGCCGCCTGCACTTCGCCTGCGAGGTGGGCAATCTATGCGCGGGCAAATTCGCTGTCCTCGGCAAAACGCGCGGTTAGGGCTTGGCGTGAGCGAGATCTCACCCGTGCCGGCTGGGCCGCCACGGCGTCGCAATGATAGCGACCCACCAACAGCGAGGCCTCGGCAAGAATGCAACCTGGCCCGGCGCGTTGCACAATGATGGCCGTGTCGTCGCGTTGATGGCGCATCAAGTGAACCTCGCCGTGCACGACCTGAAACATTCTGCGGACTGTATCGCCGCGCGCAAACACGAACTGCCCCGGATCGAACGAGACGGCCGTCGACGGCATCGCGTTCAGAAACGTAGCAAGTGGTGCGGGCATGATCATTATCATGTAGGGCGGACGCAATCGGTGGCAAGGACATTGTCATTTCTGTCCCAACCTGCTGGAGAAACCCGATGCCCGCTCGCTTGTCCGTTGTCGCCGTCCTGCTGTTTTCGGGCGCTGCCTTTGCAGCCTATACGCAACCAGCTGGCCCAGCCGGTTCCAAACATTCCGACCATATGGCGGCCATGGCAGCGTCATCTCTTCCAAAGGAATCCGGGCAGTCTGCCTTTGCCGCCCTGGCCGAAATCGTCGCCATGCTGGACGCCGACCCGGCGACCGATTGGTCGAAGGTCAACATCGAATCGCTCAGGCAACACCTGATCGATATGAACAATGTCACGCTCGGCGCCGACGTGGATGCGACTCAGATCGCCAACGGCATGCGCTTCGCAGTGACGGGCCCACCGGCGGTGCAAGCGTCGATCCGGAGGATGTTCACGGCCAATGCGGCCACCATGGACGGCGTGCGGGGGTGGCATTTCCAGGTCGAAGGCATCGAGAACGGGGCGATGCTCACCACGACCGTGACCGAGCCTAACGACCTCGTCAAACTCCAGGCGCTCGGTTTCATCGGCCTCATGACTGTTGGCATGCACCATCAGGCGCATCACATGGCGATTGCGCGAGGTAACGGGCCGCATGAATGATCCTTCGCAACCGTCGAAGAGAGTCAGTCCGTTTGTTGGCGTGCTTGAGCAGCATCCTGCGAGATTGCGCCTCGCCTCGACCTTTCCCAACGCATACAATTTCCAGCCTGGACATACCAATGTTCTTGCCAAAAGAAAGTGGGTTTGCGATACTGACTGTTGCAAATCTGCGTGGATAATCCGGGAAGTTTCAGAGCATAATTTTGGACAACAGGATAAACGAACGCCGCCGAGTTGGCGTCACAGCCCGCAAATGCAGGCTGATCACAACGTCGAAAAAGTGGTCGTAACGTCAATACAGAAATTTTCCCTGCGATTTCAACACGATTCTTGACAACTGCCGCCTCCTGGCAACATCGGTTCATTCTTAGTGGCTCACAAACCACACTTTTTGAGCCGCCTCGCCATCACATATTTCAAACCTATTGCGCTCCTTATTTCCGCGTAAAACTATGGCGCCTCGCGGCCTGAAACCGGCCGCGACCGGGTGCTATCGCAGCGGCCTGAAACGGCCTCCGCGACCGAGCCCCCAGGGGGGTCTCGGCCCATTCGGGTTACGCCCCCTGACGCTAGAACCGCGACGGCTCTGCCGCCAATTCAGTACAATCGGTGGCTGCAAGGACTGACGCCCGATGCGACGTTGCAGCCACCTCGCGCTCGGACTCACCAAAGGGATGGCCATCCCCCGTTACGCCGTCGTGGCGCGCCCATGGGGGGGGGCGGGCCCGCAGCGGCAGGGGGGGGGGGGGGAGGAGGCGGCCCGGGCGGCGGCC
>JANLQJ010000287.1:0-8785 GCA_031367715.1 Hyphomicrobiaceae bacterium
CTGGATCGACGATCGCAACGCAAGTCCAAAGCCCTTCAAATGGACCGCCAAAGCCGATATGATCCTGGAAAAGACCAACCGCGCCCGCAAAGTCCTCGCACAGGTCAAGGCGGGTACCTTATGAATGAGTCAGAACACTAGCCGGGGTGGAATTGGCCTGGCGTCGCCAGGGCGATCTTGCGCATTGGAGCGGCTGGGTCCGGTGCCGAAAAATGCGCTGGAGCGTCCCGGGGGAGGGTCGGGGCGCTCCAGCGCAGGCTGCGATTGGTTAGAAGTTGAAGTCAGCTGCATGACCAGCGAGACCAAGGGTAGCAAGCTGAGCTAGGCTGACACCAGTCAGAGTTATGGTGTCCACGGTACTGCTGATGCCACCGGCGTCCTTGGCGTGGATGACCGCATCGCCGCCCACTGTGACACTGTCCGCATGCAACATCATGTCGGCAAAGTTGGTGAAACGATTCGTAAGTCCGGCGAAGTCCAGCGTGTCGTGGGCGCCGGCGTTGAAGCCGCCATGGAAGTCGGTGACGCGGTCATTGCCGAAGTTGGCCGTGAACACGAACCTGTCGATGCCCGTGCCACCGGTCATGCTGTCGTTGTCGGTACCGCCGTTGATGACGTCGCTACCTGTGCCACCGTTGATGGTATCGTTTCCAGCACCGCCGTTGAGGGTGTCAGCACCGCCTAGACCGTTGATAGCGTCGGCGCCGTTGTTGCCGTTGATCGTGTTGGCGGCTTGGCCCCCTGTCAGCGTGTCGTTGGAGTTGCTGCCATGGACCGTGAAGCCTTCGAACTGGTTGGCCAACGAGATGTTGACGCCAGCCAAGGCGTCGAGCGCGGTCACGACCTCAACGCCCGTGATCTGACCATTGGCCGCCGCGTTCAGATCGGCGGAAGTTGCCGACAACGCAATCGTGTCGGTTCCGGTACCGCCGATGATGCTGTCGGTACCGGTAAAGCCGAAGAACGTGTCGGCCCCAGCCCCACCATCGAGGCGATTGGCGTCGGCATTGCCAGTCAGATTGTCGTTGCCATTGCCGCCCGTCACATTGCTGATGTTGGCGATCCAGGCAAAGCCACTGGCCGACCCATGAGCGTTGACGATGGCTGCGTCAGCCAGAGTAACCGTCACTGCAGCACTCGTTGCAGTGCCGTAGCTCAACCGGTCGCTGGCACCAAGTAGATCGGCGGTGACAGCTTCCACATTGGCGATGGAACCGCCATTTTCGATCTGAGTGATGCTCGTTCCATTGTAAACGACATCGAGTATCTCATTGTTGGCCGTGCCGGTGATTGCCAATGTGTCGGTGCCGGTTCCGCCGTCGATCGAGTCACTGCGGTCGCCGAAGGTATACAGGATCCTGTCATTGCCAGCGCCGCCGAGAACGGTGTCGTTGCCGCGACCGCCCGACAGCGTGTCGTTACCGGCGCCGCCATTGAGGACATCGGCGCCACCCAAGCCGTTGGCCACGTCATCGAACGCTGTCAGCACCGGAGTATCGGCGCCGCCGCGGCCATTGAACAAGGCACCGACGCCTGGCGTCGCCGCCGAGGTGACGGTTTCAAGCGTGCCGATGCCGTCGGTGAACGACACGACCACCCGCAGGATCTGGTTAACCTCGGTTGCCCCAGGGGTGAAGGTCGCCGCAGTCGCGCCGGCTATGGCGGCCCAGGCTAGGTCGCCCGGCAGCGTGCCGACCGGTGCGACCTGCCACTGGAAGCTGAAAGTGCCGAGCCCATTGGGATCGCCGATCAATGCCGTGGTTGCCGTCAATGCCACGCCCTGGGTTGGTGTGCTGCCGAGGGCGAGGCCAATGACGGGAGCGCCAGTTGCCGGGTTGCCAGCGCCGAGTGCGTCGACGCGGATATCCGTGGTTGGTTTGCCATTGATCAGGATCATGTTTCCGGCGGCATCACGGTTGGTGAAGCGCAGGATCTCGATGTTCGAGAGCGTATCGGTGCCTTCGTCGTTCAGCAGGGGCACAGCAAGGCCTGCAGCATCGAGGCTCGGCGCCAAGTTGTTGTCCGTCACGGTTACGGTGCCATTGGCATTGCGCGTGATCGTGTAGTCGGCCCGGTTGCCGGCGTATAGGGCCACGTCGTCGGCTACAGCCAGGCCATTTGTGGTTAGGCTGTCGCTGACCAGCTCACGGACGATCTTGAGCTGGCCGGGATTGATGTGATCCGGGCCGGTCGAAAGCATCCGCGCCTTGATTTCGTTCAGGCTGTCGACCGAGAACAGGACGGTATCACCCACCCCAAACAGGCCCGTATTCGGATTCACGACGGTGCTGTGCACCGCAATCCGCACGTTCAGCCAGCGATCGCCGTCGATGATGTCGTTGCCGGCTTTGCCGAAGATGAGGTCGCTGCCGCCACCGCCGAGCAGGATGTCGCCGCCGGTTTGCGGGTTGAAGACGGTCGTGTCCTTCGCCAGGCTGGCGAAATTGGTGTTGGTTGGGTCGACAGTCTGTCCACGCAGCGCGCCTGGGGTCAATGCGAGAAGCGTATCGAGCCCGTTGATCAAACTCACATTCTGCGACAACAGCATGCTGTCGGTCACAGGGCCGCCGACCACACCACCGACCGGGGCGCCGACCGCACCCGTTGGTGCATTGGTGCCAAGGATCGTATCGTTGAATTTCCAGCCTGATGCACCTTCGACCGCGTCGTTGCGGTCACGCAACGTCAAGGCCTGCTGATTGACGAAGCGGGAGATACCGAGGTCGATGACTTCGGGCGCCGTATCGCCTTTGTTGATTACCCAGTCGAACCCGAGCATGCCGTTGGCGCGCGTGATGCCAGCGTTCAGGAACATGATGTCGTCGCCCGACTCACCGTCATAGTCGGTGTCGTTGCCCTGGCCGTTCAGCACGTCGTGGCCGATGATCGGCGAGTTGAAGAACAGGTCGGAGTTTTCGCCGGACAGTCCGTCGAAGCCTTCGCCGCCTTCGATCCAGTCGTTGCCGGCGTTGCCCAACAAGCCGTCGGCGGCGGCGCCACCCAGTATGAAGTCATCGCCTTCGCCGCCAAAGATTTCGGTAATGTCGGTCGCTGTCGTGATGAAGTCGTTTCCGGCATCGCCGAACAGGAGGCTTAGGCCCTGGCCGGTGCTGATGACATCGTTGCCATTGTTGCCGCGCAAGAAGTTGTCGCCGAATGGGTCCTCGATGATGTCGTCGCCATCGCCGCCGAACACCTGGTCGGATTCCATGCCTGCGTTGAGGTAGTCATTGCCGCCATCGCCCCACAGCGTGTCGATGCCCTTGTCGCCGTACATGCTGTCATTGCCTTCGGTGCCGCCGAGCGTGACATGCTCGCCGCCGGAGAATTTCAGAACGTTGCCGTCGATTTGGCCGTCGCCATCAACGTCAACCGTGCCGTTAATCCGCACAACTTTGGGATCGACGATCTGCTGGAACGGACTGGCCCAGCGCACGTCGAATCCGCCCGCGTCCTTGCTGGCGGTGTTCGCCGCGTCGTAGTCTTCCTGCGCAACCAGCTTATCCAATTCCAGGGTCAAATCGGGTGTATCGAATGCGACGCCGGAGATATGGGTCGAGTGCACGTCACGGAGGTCGGTGTTGCGCATGACGAGGTCGGAGAAGGTCGAAGGCTCGAGCTGGTTGAGCAGGTCCATGCCCTGGGTACGGCTGAGATAGTAGAAGCGGTCGCCGTTCTGTAGGTGCTCCATCTGGTACTCGAACACCGCGTTGAAGGTGGAGCCCAGCATGCCGCCGAATTCCATCTTCTCCTCGGCCAGGCCGCCGATCCACAGGTCGACGTTGTCGAGGCCGCCGTGGCTGTCGTCGTGCGGGCCGGTACCATCCGGCGCATAGATGCCGGTGGCGGTGAGGAAAGCCTGGAAGTCAGCCGTTTGCGCCAGCGTGTCGCCAGGTGCGCCAAAAACAATGTGCATGGCCGCAGCGCGCTTGCCAGCGAGTGTCGTCTCGGCCGTGATCAACGAGTGCGTGCCATAGGCCGCGATGAAGTTGATGATCGATTCGGGATGCTTGATGTTCTGAGCGAAGTCGAACCAGCTAACGTAAGGCTTGAGCTGAGCGTTGCTGGTCATGGCGTAGAGTTCGGTACGCGCATGATTGAGCGTCGGGACGCCAGCGTCGCGGCCGCGCGCCATGTTGATGGACGCCAGATCGAGCGGCAGGCCAACCAGGTTGTTGCGCAAAGCATCGACAACGAATTCGTCGATCTCGTTACCGGCCTGGCGCGACATGCCGCGCAGGATGGCACCGGCGGCGACGCTGGCATCAACGCGGGCTGCGGTGATATCGTCAGCTGTCGCTGTACCGTCGCTGCCATTGGAGTTGGTGCTGAATGCCACTGGATTAAGGAAGGCCTCGATCAGTCCGATCTGCGAGTTAGCACCCTCGACCAAGCCAGTTTGAGCGGCAGGATCGCCAACGAGCGTGAGGTCGTTGTCGAGGCGGTCAACCGTATCATCCAACATGGAGTGCCCGAAGCGGTACACCGTGTGGGCGAATTCGGCGACGATGGCCGGGTTGAGATCGGCGCTGTTGGTGAACACGAAGGGATTGACGTTCGGCTGCACCTTGCGGGCGAACTCTTCGAACACCAGATGCTGGTACTGCATTTCGGTCACAAAGCGGCCGGCCTGAAACAGGCGTTCGCCGTCCCAGTTGAGCGCCGCGATCGCCGTTGCCGAGAGCGGCAGCCCGGTGCCAGCCGGCAGGTCTGTCGCCAGCCATTCGTTGATGATGGTAAGATCGCCGGAGGCCAGGATCGTTGCCTTGTAGGCCTCGACCAGGCGGTCGTGCTCATTGTGGAAGACGGTGTGAACGGTGGTCAGGCCGATATTCTCGTTGCCGCGGCCGTCGCCGGTGATGAAGTGCTGGTTGAGCAGCTCGTCGTCGTAGGTGCCAGCGGGCTGCTGCGGATCCAGCGGGTTCGGGTGGAACTGGCTGACGGTATTGTCGGCGTCTGCCACAAGACCGGCTTTGGGCACTGCGTTGTGGGCGATGTCATCCAGGAAGGCCGTGCCGGCGGGGACGACATTTGCCGGAACGAGGGTGCCAGCGCCGCCGTTGTCAGCCGGGTTGGCTTCGACAAGGCCGGTTGCCGTGACAATCTGCACAAAGCCATTGGTGCCGCGAATGAACCGGCCATACTCGTCAGTTGCGAGCAGCGGCACTTTCAGAATGTCGGCATCGACGAGTTGGATGCCGAGAAGATCGGCAGCTTGCGCCTTCACGTCCGCCCAGGTCGGCAGGCCGTGATTGGCGCCAGCCAGCAAATGTCCCGTCGCCATCGGGTGACCGAAGCCGTCCATCGCGTATTCGCGCAAGAAGACCTGATGCGAGGCGTGCGACGTGTAAGTCTGGTTCTGATCGACGAACGGCGTGGTGATGTTGATCGCATTCGGCATAAGGCGCGAGATCACCATGAAGTTTTGTGGGTTCGGATTTTCGATGGTCGGCAGTTTGAAAAGCGGATCATCCGGCATCAGCGGAATGTAGACGTTGCCATTGCCGCCCTTGGGCACCAGATCGAGGCCATGGTCGAAGAACTGCCCAAAGAACGTCATGAAGCCGTTGAATTGCGGCGACAGGCCGATGTCGGGCGACCGGTTCGGGATGACCGACAGATCCGTGTTGTTGATTGGGAGTTCGGTCGCATTGGCAGGTACCTGGCCCGGACGGATTGGGGTCATGCCGGGATGCGCCGCTTGGAATAGGTCAAGCGTCAACGGATTGTTGAACCAGGCCTCGACCGCCGCTGGATTGTTGATGGACTGATCGACGATCAGGTTGGAGATGGTGCGCGGTTGACTATCGACGACACTGCCTGTCGGATTGTAATTGGTGCCGTTTGCGGGGGTAAAGTCTACGATGCCGTCCCCGTTAAAGTCTACGCCACCTCCACTGCCCGTGCGGAGTTCCTGCGTCAGCAAGCGCGGGAACGGCTGGTCGGCCGCGCCGACTGTCGATTGGCCGGGCAGCAGATGATTGAAGACGCCACTGACGGTGCGCAGACCCACGGGCAGAAGCGCCGCATCCGGTCCAATGATGGTGACGAGGTCGACCCCCGCCACAGTCGGCAGCCCCGTATTGAGATCCTGATTACCGGCGTTTTGTTCCGCGACCTTGATCTGCAGGAGGATCTTGTTGAGGTCGGCGAGGGTGACATTGAAACTGCTGGCCATGGTAGAACTCCATCTATGTACTGAACGGTGGGGGGAAATCCAAGAAGACTGCACGCAGACGATCATTCGCCGTCTTGCGACGGTCGGCGCGGAGGTCTGGCGGCTGCGCCCCATGCTCGGGCGCAAAACCGACAACTGGTTGTTTGTGGAGCCAATCTGAGGCAACAGCCGGCCACCCCGATAGCCGAAATGGTCGCGCGATTTTTGAGCAGACTATTGTTGATTGCTTTCAGACCAAGGTCGCATCGACCCATGCGTCAGTGGTCCGATTGCTCTTGGCACAGAAATAGCAAAGGATTGCCGGACCCAATCGGGACGATGTGCATGAGTGCGTTGGTCAACAATCGCGTGGTTGAACCGTTTGCGCAGCAGTTTGCGAGCGGCGGCCAACTGCCATGGCTGCTGGACAGTGCGCTAAAGCGACTGTCAGGCGTCTGGCTGCGGGCCAGCCTGTCGATCAAATTCGCCGCGATGTCAGCGCTCATTCTGCTGTTCGGCATGGTCACGGTGGGCCAATGGATGAGCGCGGAGGTAGCGCAAAGCACCGTGCAGAGCCGCGCGGCGGCGGCCGTGCTGCACCTCAACAGTATCGTCCAGCCACTGGTCCAGGGCCTGAGCGTGAGAGCTGCCCTTTCCGCCAGCGACCGGGCCGCGCTCGATGGCCAGCTTGCCGCCGATCAAGACGCGCATGCCTTGGCCGGGTTTCGAATTTGGACGCCGGAAGGCATTGTCTACAGCGACCGCAAAGACCTGGTTGGGCGGAATTTCAAGCTTTCCGGTGAACGGGCCCGCGCTTGGTCCGGGGACGTTGTCGCCCGGCTGATTTCCGAGCGAGACGACGCCCATCCGCGTGACAGTGACGATTTCCATCCGGCACGCGACGTCGGCGAGCCGCTGCTGGAAATCTACGCTCCGGTGCGCGAGACCGGGACCAACCGTGTGATCGCCTTGGCTGAGACCTACGAACGCGTGCCGGACCTGATAGCGAGCCTGTGGTGGACCAGGATCGGCAGTTGGGTGGTGGTCGCCAATATCGGCTTGATCATCTTTGCGGCGCAGCTTTCGATCGTTCACAACGGCACTCTGACGATCGAACGGCAACGCCGCCAATTGAACGAACGAATTGACGTATTGACAAAAATATTGAATGAAAACAATGGATTGCGCCATGCCAACCAGGCCGGAATCCGTGCCAGCGAAGTCACCGAGCGTTATCTGCGCAGGATCGGCGCCGATCTGCATGATGGCCCGCTGCAATTGATTGGCGCCACCATGTTCCGCCTCGATTCGCTCGATGCCGTTATCGCCGACGCCGATCCTGCAATCGTCGTCGAGGCGCGCGAGGATATCGGATGCATGCGCGAGTCGATCACGGCATCATTGACCGAGCTGCGGGATCTGGCCGCCGGATTCATGCTGCCAGAGATCGAGCGCATGCCCTTGAGCCAGGCCATCGGCATAGCCGCGAAGCGACACGAGCGCCGGACCGGCCAACCGGTGCAAATCCAAATAGCCGACAGTGGCGACCAGCTTTCCGCGCCATTGAAGGTCTGCTTGTACCGATTTGTGCAAGAAGCGTTGAACAACGCTTTCCGGCACGGCAAGGCTGGTCGAACAACCATAACGGGACACTGCTCCAGCAATAGTATCGATATCACGGTGTGCGACCAAGGCTTGGGATTTGATCTCGACAGCAAACTTGCAAGCGGCCGCGGGCTTGGCCTGTTCGGCCTGCGCGATCGCATCGAGGCGCTCGGCGGCGCGCTGTCAATCGAATCAAAGATCGGCACAGGAACCAGCCTGACGGCGCGTTTCTGGGGTGCACAGTGGGCAATTGAGGAGGAACAGGCATGAGCCAGAAAATTCGCATCGCTGCCGTCGATGATCATCAGATCTTCATCGCAGGCCTTGATCGAGCCGTGCGCCGGGCGCCGGATGTTGAACTGATTGCCCAGGGCACCTGCGGCGACGACGCCATGCGGATTGCGCGCGAAACTCCACCCGACGTCATGCTGCTGGACATCTCAATGCCTGGCAATGGCATCGAGATCGCCAAACTGATTGCACAACATCATGAGGCGATAAGAGTTATCATATTGACGGCATCGAATGATGATGAGCAGCTCAGGCATGCCTTGTCGGCCGGTGCCAAGGGTTTCCTGCTGAAGGGAATACAATTGCCTGAACTGCTGGACGCGATCAGAACCGTGTATCGAGGCGAGACCTACATGGCGCCCGAAGTGGCGAGCCGACTGCTGGCGCAAAAGAACAAACATGAGCGCAAGAAGCAATCGATTCAGGACGCCTTCAGCGAGCTGAACCCGCGCGAGCAGGAGATCCT
This sequence comes from Hyphomicrobiaceae bacterium, assembly GCA_031367715.1. Taxonomy (GTDB): domain Bacteria; phylum Pseudomonadota; class Alphaproteobacteria; order Rhizobiales; family Hyphomicrobiaceae; genus JANYHF01. The sequence continues at coordinate 8,520 of JANLQJ010000287.1, forward strand.
CTACTTCATGGCGCAGGGGCTGACCAACCAGGAAATCTCCGAACATCTAAAACTATCGCTTTCGACGATAAAAACCTACATTTCGAAAATCTTTGACAAGATGAAAGTGCACAACCGCGTTCAGGCGGTTGGCCTGGTGCTAGTGTTCTGACTCATTCATAAGGTACCCGCCTTGACCTGTGCGAGGACTTTGCGGGCGCGGTTGGTCTTTTCCAGGATCATATCGGCTTTGGCGGTCCATTTGAAGGGCTTTGGACTTGCGTTGC
>JANLQJ010000308.1:0-4902 GCA_031367715.1 Hyphomicrobiaceae bacterium
CACGCAAATGCGCTTCGCCGAGCTTGGGCTCAATGCCACCCACGAGCGGCGTATCGCAGAGCACCGCATCGAGATGGGTTGGGATCGTCGGCACTGCGACCGGGTGATGCTTGCGCGAGACCGTGCCGTGCAGATAGGCGAGCGTCTCGTCATCATCGAGCGCCTCGACCTCGGGGAGGATGGCAGCAAGCATCTTGAAAGCGCGGTCGGTCTCGGTTTCGAACCAGCTGTGATGGGCAAAGGTCTGTGCGTCGAAGCGGTCGTCATCGGGCCGTTCATAGAACAACTGCTCGGCGCGCCGGGTGCGTTCGGGCGGCGGCAGATAGAGGAACGTCAGGTAATAGCGGCTTTCGTGATGCGCGCTGTCGGTGAGGAAGTCATTGCGACGCTCCTCATCGACCAGCCAGGAGGCAGCGTCGGCAAAGCGGGCGGCCGGATAGCGCCCGGCGGACACGCGGGCGGCCTCGAAGAACAGGGCCCAGCCATCGCCGAAACGCTTCAGGATGTTGTTGAGGCGGGCCGAGACCGAAACCAATTCGGCTTCGGTGGCGCTGTCGAGATCGGGACCCCGGTAGCGGAATGTGCGCTGGTACGAACCATCCTTGTTGAGCACGATGCCGGGTGCGACCAGGCAGGCCCAAGGCAGATAGTCGGAGAGGCAGGTGGCGGTGCGCTTGTATTCGGCAAGGTTCAACATGACAGAAGTCCTTTGTGGCGGGCGTGGCGGGATAGAACGTGCAGAAAGGCGGGGTCTCTGCGGGTGACGTAGACGGCCAAGGCGTGGCCGATGACCCAGATGAGGAGGCCGGCGATCCAGAGCCGCAGGCCCAGGCCGATGGCGGCGGCGAGCGTTCCGTTTGGAATGACAAAGCTGCGCGGCGCGCCGGCGATCAGCACAGGTTCGGTGAGAGAACGGTGCAAGGGCACGTCATAGCCGGGAACGGCGGACGGCTGGCCGATCATGGCGTCTCTCCGCTGATGAGAGCGCCGCCAGCAAAGGCAAAGAACGACAGGAAGAACGAGGAAGCAGCAAAGGCGATCGACAGCCCAAAGACGATCTGCACCATGCGACGGAATCCGCCCGACATATCGCCGAACGACAGGCTGAGACCGGTGATAATGATAATCACCACAGCGCTGACCTTGGCGACCGGGCCTTCCACCGAGTCGAGGATGCGCTGCAACGGCGCTTCCCAGGGCATGCCCGATCCGGCCGCCAAGGCCGGGTGCGCCATTGCAATGCTGAGCGCAACGAAAGATGCACGCTGAATCAGACTATGCAGTCGGGTCTTGCGATAGGACGTGATCATTACATCACCGTCCGCAGCAAAGGACGGTCGAGAGGCTTCAGGGTGTAGTCGCCGTCGTCGTCGAGACCGTCGAGTTCGAACACGCCCGTGACCTTGCGCTTGTCGCCGCGGCCATCGAGAAACGCGATCACTTCGATGGTCGTGGCGATCAGATCGCGCGGGACCGTGACGACGGCCTCCTGGATCAGCTGTTCGAGCCGATAGAGGGCTAGCAATGCTGAATTGGCATGCAGCGTCGTGATGCCGCCAGGATGGCCGGTATTCCAGGCCTTCAGCATGTCGAGGGCTTCAGGGCCGCGAACCTCGCCAACCACGATGCGATCCGGACGCAGGCGGAGGGTTGAGCGGACCAGATCGGCGAGCGTTGCAACGCCGGGCTTGGTGCGCAGCGTCACAACATCCTTAGCGGCGCAGCGCAGCTCGCGCGTATCCTGCAGGATGACGACGCGCTCATCGAGCCTTGCGATCTCGGCCAATAGCGCATTGACCAGCGTGGTCTTGCCCGACGAGGTGCCACCGACCACCAAGATATTGCGCCGATCACGGATGGCCTTTGCGAGTGCGTCGGCCTGGATGGCTGAGGTGATGCCAGCGGTCACGTAGTCGGAAAGCGTGAACAACAGCTCGGCTGGCTTGCGGATCGAGAAGCACGGCGCCTGCGCAACCGGGGGCAGAATACCCTCGAAGCGTTCGCCGGTTTCGGGAAGTTCGGCCGAGACAATAGGGTCCCGGTCGGTGACCTCGCGGCGCACGTGGGCGGCCACCAGGCGGATGATCCGCTCAGCTTCGGTCGCGCCGACGATTTCCCCGGTATCAGCCCGGCCTAGCGCGGCGCGGTCGACCCAAAGTTTGCCGTCCGGGTTTACCATGACCTCGAGAACCGAGGGATCGGCAAGAGCGGCGGCAATGACGGGCCCGAAGGCGGTAAGCAACATCTGGCGGCGGCGGCCGTGAGCTTCTTCGGCCAGCACACTGAGAAACTTGTCAATCATGATCGGCGTCTCCTGCGTCGGTACGGCCAGTGGGTCTTGGAACGAATTGTTCGATGACCGCGGTGCGAGGCTTGAGTGGCGCATCGACGCCGGCAACCGCGAAGAGGTCGGGTTTCTGGACAACGATAGTCTCCAGGACCTCGGAGACCAGGCGCTGGTCGCCCGCCAACTGCTTGCCGATCTGTGCAACGAACACTTTGAAGCGCTCATGGCCGAGCAGCCGAGCCGGCTCCTGCTCGTCGAGCGGCAGCGGCGGTGTGATGGTCAGGAAATAGCGCACGAACAGCGCCAGAGTTTCGGTGACGATGGCGACGTCACGCTCTATGGTCTTGGACGCGCGCGCGAGGTCATCGAGCCGGCCGACCATTTGGTCGTCAGTAGTCGGCACATCCGGTGGCCGAAGTGTCGCGGCCAGCGCCTCTTCGACCAGCGCCGACTTGCCGCCATGACTTTTGAGCGAAACTTCGTCGAAGCGGCGCGCCAGTGGGCGAGAAATATAGAGCGTGTAGCGCTTCTTTCTCATGACCGTATGACCATTCCCGTACAATCCGGTGCGTTGGATGCAGGACGATCATGCGGTTACGGGCGGGGAAACGTGAATGGGGAAAGGCGGGAATGGGAAGGAACACGGAGGAAGATCGGGGAAGGAGAGGGAAAGGAACACTCAGCCTCTTTGCCGATGAGCCAACCCTGGCAAGCCGGCGGCCAGGCCTCAACAAGTCAGCCAGCGAATAGACGCTGAAAGCCCACGCAGCTGAACACTGTTACCGCGCCAGATCGCCAGGGCGACCAATGTCAATCAAGCTGGCGTTGATCGTTGCGATGGCCGTGAGGCGCAAGCGTCGCGATACCTCCCAATGCGGATAGGTGGGCTGGCGTCCCAGGACGTGGTATAGGAGACAGGGCGGCGGTCTTGCGCGCAGCGCCTGCGTCTATGTTCGTCAGTCAACAGCAGATCAACTGACCCACAATCACAGAGCCGGCGCCGGCCGTATCGACTTGCCGATCGCGCACGCTAGCTCGGTTGGACTGGACTCCGGTTCGGCGTCGGCGTGCTCCGGCGGTTGGTCGATCAAGTGGTTATCTCAAACAGAGCCGGAACATTTCTTTTGCTCTGTGGAACGCAGCCCTGGATCACGCTCGGCAGCTTACGTTAATCGGCGCTCCGATGAGACGCCATGTGTCGCGTCTAGGCCCGCTGGCGCGCGACCAGCGAACTGCGAAGTGCCTCAAGAGCCAGCTGCGCTCCCTGACTGTGGCCGAAAGCGTGCCGGGCCCAATCCAGCGTGCGCACCATCTCCGACAGCGGATCGTGGTCACCATATTGCGGAAACGTAATCCCCTTGTCGTCCACAACCGCCATCACGCCGTTGTAACTTCGCTCCCTATCATGGTCCGAGACGTGCTGAAGTGATCGAAGTAACTCCGGCAAGCTGTCCTGCGCCTTGGCTCGTAGTAAAATCTCGATTGTCCGCTCGCGCACGCCATCTTCACTAGTCATCTGCAGGAGCGCACGAAGTGCAGCCTGCATTGGCGCGTGCCGGACGATCGACAAGCCGTCGCGCAACTGCGACGCCTCCAGTTCGCTGGCATCGGTTAGGCGTTCCAGGCACGGAAGAACGATAGCTCCCACGCGCGCAAGGTCCCCCTTGCGATTGAAAGCGCGCGCCACATAGCCGGCCATTGCCGACGAGATGACGTCGCTTGCAGCGTCGGGATCAAGTTTCCGCAGCCGGCGGGTCAAGAAGGCTGCAACGGCCGCCGCACCCTGTTCTTGGACGAGCGGACCTGACGCACTGTAGCCGCGCAAGAAATAGGCTGGTGCACTGAATGAATTCTTTTGCAGCGCCAGCTTGAGCAGACGCAGGCGGCGGTTGTCGTCGGCCTCGTTCCGGTACGCCTCGCGCAGGTAACGCTTGACGATTGAGGGCGCGCGCTTCAGCCGCTCCCAGAGCAGGGTCTCCATTGCCGTGCCCTCGGGCTGCCGCAGGAAACGATCGAGCGTGTGCTTCAGCGCAATGCGCTGCTGGATGAAACCGAGGATGGTGCCCGTCAGCAGCAGCGAGCCAACGGCGAAGATCGAACGAGCCCACAGTGAGCCCAAGCCTGGTTCGATGCTGACCCGATCGGCGACGCCCGTTAGGTCGACAAAGAACGAGAGGATCGGAACTGAGCTGAGGACCGCGATGAGGTGATCGAGGTAACGTACGCCTAGGCTGTTACGTATACTGACGAGAGGCACGGCAAGACTCTCCTGCAACCACTGCTGCGCCAGGGCAATTTGGGCGAGCGCGAGCATGAAAACGGCGACCAGGACGGTCATGTTGGTGGCGGTGGACAAGACACGGAACTGGCGGTGGACATGTGGTTTGTCGCCGTTCATGACGTCGATGCCTTCGCGCAGGGCCCAATAAGCTCCGGTCAGGAAGAGCAGATTGAAGACGCCGAGGCCGCATGCAGCAAGCCCTGCTGCAGCTTGCCAAGTGTGGTTTGCAAGTGGGGAAATGGCATCGACGGGCGCGTCGAGGGCAGTGCGTTCAATCCAAAACTCGTCGCAAGCAATTCGGCATCGGCCCGCAACTGCGCATCGGGAATGGAAC
>JANLQJ010000314.1:0-17570 GCA_031367715.1 Hyphomicrobiaceae bacterium
CAAGCAGCGGCACGCGCTGGTCGTTGCCGTTCTTGCGGCGCGGGTCCTTGCGGTTGCGCACGATCGCGAGTTGGGCCGTCAGGTCGATGTCGGGCCAGACTAGGCTGCAGATTTCCTCCTGCCGCATCGCAGTCGCCACGGCGAATTTCACGATCCGGCCGACGGGGATGGACTGATTGGAATTGTTGTCGTTGTAGGAGATGATGCGTACCAATTCGTCCGGGGTTGGCCGGCGGTCGCGTTCCATCCCCTTCCCAATCAATCCCAACCGTAGCAGCGCCACCCGCGCCAGCGTGACCTGTTGGGTCGGGACGTCAATGCCATGGATGGCAGCAGCGTGGACCAGCACCGTGCGAATGTAGCCGATATCCATGCTGATGGTCACGGGGCCGGCGCCCTCTTTGGAGCGGGCCTTGCCAAAATCGATCAGCCGCTCGCGCGTCAGATCGGCGACGCGAACCTGACCGATGGAGGCTCTGAGTTTTTCCAGGCTCGCCGCCTTGCTGCGGCGCGGGGCCTTGCCCACTTCGCACATATCGGCAATGTGCAATTGGATGAGTTGACTGAAGGTGCTGCAGTGGCCAATACGGGGCGCCTTTGGGCTCAGGCCATTCGCAATGGCGCGCTCGGTTTCGAGCGCCCAGGTTTCGGCATCCGATTTCAGGCGGAAGGTCTGCGAGGAATAGGTCCCCTTGCGGCGGACCTGCGCGCGCCAACACCCGGAAAGTAGTCTGCTATAGGTGGCCAATTGGAGGGCCCGAATCCGTTGACGATTTCGTGCACAAAACGTGCACACAGATGCCGCGCAATGCTGCGCAAAGCTGAGACAAAGAGCGAACAAGCGTGTGCATGTTCTCTTTTGTTCTCTTTGAAAATACAGGAAAATCGGTGCAATATCAATCACATAGATTTTGCGTGGCGCCTCTGATGGATTGGACCGACCGGCACTGCCGCGTCTTCCACCGTCTGCTCTCAGGCCGCGCGCGGCTCTATACCGAGATGATCACCACGGGCGCCATCATTCATGGTGACCGGCAGCGGCTGCTGGGGTTCGATCCGGCCGAGCATCCGTTGGCGCTGCAGCTTGGCGGCTCGGACCCTGACGCGCTCGCGCGCGCCGCCGAGATCGGGGCGGGCTTCGGCTATGACGAGATCAACCTCAATTGCGGTTGCCCGTCGGATCGGGTGCAGGATGGGCGGTTTGGCGCCTGCCTGATGGCCGAGCCGGAGCTGGTGGCGCGTGGGCTAGCGGCGATGCGGCGTGCCGTGCACGTTCCGGTCACGGTCAAATGCCGTATCGGCATCGACGACCAGGACGCCGAGGCCGATTTCTCCCGGTTCATCGCAACAGTTGCGGATGCGGGCTGCACGACTTTCATCGTGCACGCGCGCAAAGCCTGGCTGAAAGGCTTGTCGCCGAAGGAGAACCGCGATGTGCCGCCGCTCGACTACGGGCGCGTGTTCCGGTTGAAGCAGGCGCGGCCGGAGCTGACGATCGTGCTCAATGGCGGCATTGAGACGCTGGAACGGAGCGAGGCACATCTGGGTGAGGTCGACGGCGTGATGCTGGGGCGGGCGGCCTATCACACGCCCTATCTGCTGGCCGAGGTGGACCGGCGGCTGTTCGATCCATCCGCCAACGTCCCAACGCGCGCCGAGGCAATGGAGGGATTTGCAGCGTATGCAGAGCGCAAGCTCGCCGAGGGTGTGCGGCTGTCGTCGATGACGCGGCACATCCTCGGGCTCTATCACGCACGTCCTGGCGGCCGGCTGTTCCGGCGCGTGCTGGCCGAGAAGGCGGTGCGTCCGGGCGCGGGGTTGGAGGTGCTAGCCGAGGCGATGGAGCAGGTGGAGGGACGGGCGGCGGCGCGGTATGCGGCGGATACCGCTCGCCTCGGAGAGGCGCTGCAATGACATTTCCTGTCAGTCTAACGGGGGCGATCGATGTGCCGTCACAAGGGATGACCGCGCAGTCACGTGATCGCGTCGAGCTTGCAATTAGCGATTGGCTGGTAGCAAGCAAGGCGACCCAAGTCACCGTCTCCGCGGAGGGTGTCAAGTTTGTCGCGGGGCTGTTCCGCTTTGTACTGAACACGAATATACTAGTGCCATTCAATAGCGGAACAATTTCGGTCATGGCTCAACCGCAAACTCTCCGTGTAGAGTATACATTGTCCTGCCGCCTGATGTTGGCCGTTACCTCGGCAATAGCTGCATTCACGGGTGTCTTCGTGGTGGCATTTGCGATCAAAGATGGGGCGTGGTTTGTCCTTGTCGTTCCCGTCATCATGTGGACTTGGCTCTTTGGCATGAACTATCTTCTGGGCTGGGCGCGCATTCGCTTTGCGTTGAAGCAAGTCGCGCAACAAGCCCTCAAGAAACGTTGATGATATCGAGCGCCAATGGGGCGGACGCGTCCAGCCCCCTCACCCATCGCGCCGTGCTCGCGATGTCGGTGCCGATCATCCTCTCAAACATCACGACGCCCCTGGTTGGCGCCGTCGATACCGCCGTCATCGGGCAGCTCGGCAATCCTGCAACGCTCGGCGGCGTCGCCATCGGCGCGCAGGTGTTCCAGCTCTTGTTCTGGACCTTCGGCTTTCTGCGCATGGGCACATCGGGCCTGACGGCGCAGGCCAAGGGCGCGGGCGATGCCACCGAGATGGCCGCCACGCTGGAGCGAGCACTATTGGTGGCTTGCGCCTTGGGCGCACTGCTGATCGTCCTGCAACAGCTGATCGCCGCGCCCATCCTGTGGGCGATGGGCGGGTCGGCCGAGGTGCAGGAAGCGGCGCGCGTCTATTACAATTGGCGCATTTGGTCCGCACCCTTCGTGTTCGTGAACTATGCCTTGCTCGGATGGTTCATTGGCCTGGGTGAAGCGGGCCGTGCATTTGCGGTGCAACTGCTGTTGAACCTCGTCAACATCGGGGTTTCGATCGTGCTGGTGCTGTGGCTGCATTGGGACGTGGCCGGAGCGGGTGCGGCGGCGCTGACCGCCGAAGTGGTTGCCAGCATCGCCGGCGTGGCTGTTGCCTGGTTTGAGATCCGTGGGCGTGGCGGGCGAGCAGGACGCGCGACAGTGCTCGCCGCCGCACCGTTGCGCCGCTTGTTCGCGGTCAACGCCGACATCATGATCCGCACCTTCTGCCTGCTGATCGCCTTCTCGACGCTGACGGCGCTGGGTGCGCGCAACGGCGATATCGCGCTGGCGGCCAATGGCGTGTTGTTCGACTTGTTCGGGATCGCGGCCTATTTCCTCGATGGTTTTGCCAACGCCGCGGAAACCTTTGTCGGCCAGGCCATCGGCGCGCGCCAACGGGCGCGGCTGGTCGAGGCCATTTCAAAGACCTCACAATGGGCCGGCGTGCTCAGCCTGGCCGCCAGCCTCGTGCTTTGGCTGTTCGGCGGCGCGGCCATCGATCTGATGACAACCTCGCCGGAGGTACGGGTGGCGGCGCGCGAGTTCTTGCCCTGGTGCGCGCTCTGCCCGCTGGTGGGGTTCGTCGCGTTCCAGCTCGATGGCATCTTCATCGGCGCCACGCGCGGGCCGGACATGCGCAACATGATGCTGATCAGCCTGGCTTTTTTCCTCGCCGCCACCGCCCTGCTGGTGCCGGCTCTTGGCAACAACGGGCTGTGGCTGGCGTTCATCCTGTTCCTCGTTGTACGCGCGATCACGCTGGGGAGCCGGCTGCCGGCGCTGGTGCGGGACGCATTTGGCTAGGCCGGAAATGGTGACACGCTTGCCAAATACCGTCACGCGAGCGCCATATCCTCAAATTAGAGTGACCGCTCCAGTTTCTCCGCCGGCCAGGGAACATCGCACATGCTCGCCTCCAACTCCTCGCATCTGCTGCGCGCGATCACCTCGGTGCTGGCGCGCTTCGTCGTGTTCCTGTTCGTGATCATCCTGGTGTGGATGACTTATGTCTATCTGTTTGCGTATTATCCCGATTTTCTCGGCTGGTCCTATAATCAACTCCGGCCGGTCACCATCTGGATGTTCAACCTGATCGATCTCTGGCTACCCAACACAGTGAAATACAAGGTCAGCGCCGGGCTCACCGACGAACTCGGGCCACGCGCGCTGTTCCTGCTGCTGCTCGGCGGCCTCGGTGAAGCGGTGCTGTTCTCGGTGTTCTGGACCATCATGGGTCTGGCCCGGCTGGCCATGCGCGGCAAGGTTGAAAAGCCAGCGCTGAAGGTAGTTTGCAAGCGAGCGTAGCGGACCAATCACCCGCCAATGTCGTCTTCGGGATTGTCCCGAGGATCCATCGCGGAACGGGTGGCGATGCTCCAGCATTATTCGCCGTTGGTCGGCCATCGCGCCAACCAGCGGCGCCGGCGTTGTTTTGAAATGGGTCCTCGGGACGAGCCCGAGCATGTCATACCAGCCCACTTATGGTTTGACCTGTCACTTTGAAGGCTCGTGACAGAGGTCATGGCGTAGGGGCGCACAGCAGTGCGCCCGGCTAGCTGCGCGGCAAGCTCTTGGACGGGCGCACTGCTGTGCGCCCCTTGCGAGCACGAGTCAAACGATAGGTTGGACGGTGTCATTGGGGCGTCGGGCGGGCAGCGGCAGCTTACGTCGATTTCGTCAGCACGCCGCGCTTCGCCAAGTTCCGCATCAGATCGCTGATGCCAAAGGTCCAGGGCGGGCATTCGGTGGAGAGCTTTACGCGATTGGTCAGCGCGCCCAGTCGCGGATTCGACACCGTGACGATATCGCCGATGTGATGGGTAAAGCCTTTGCCCGGCTCGCCGCGGTCATCCACCGGCGCGAACATGGTGCCACAGAACAGCACGGCGCCGTCTGGATACTGATGATGGCGGCCGAGCATCTGGCCAGCCAGGTCGGCCGGGTCGCGGCTGATCTGGCGCATGTTTGAGCCACCATTCAAGTGGTAACCGTCCGGGCCGTCGACCGTCAGCTGGATCTGCAAGCCGCGCACGTCGTCCAGCGAAAAATCCTTGTCGAACAGACGGATGAAGGGGCCGAGCGCGCACGACGCGTTGTTGTCCTTGGCCTTGCCCAGCAACAGCGCCGAGCGGCCTTCCACGTCGCGCAGGTTCACGTCATTGCCAAGCGTCGCGCCGACGATCTTGCCCGAGGACGCAACCACAATGACCACTTCCGGCTCGGGATTGTTCCACTTGGAAATCGGATGCAGCCCGACATCGAAACCGGTGCCTACGGCGCTGAGCACGGCCGATTTGGTGAAAATCTCCGCATCCGGACCAATGCCGACCTCCAGATAGGGGGACCACGCGCCCTTGGCCTGCAGCATCGCCTTCAGTTTGATTGCCTCTGGGCCGCCCGGCTTGATTTTCGTCAGGTCGCCGACCAACGCCGTGATCTCGGCCCGCAACGCCTTGGATTTGCTGGCATCGCCGCGCGCCTGTTCCTCGATCACCCGCTCGATCATGCTGAAGGCGAAGGTCACGCCGGCGGCCTTGAGGACATGCAGATCGGTCGGCGCGAGCAGCCACGGCTTTTTCGGGTCCCGAGTGTCGGGCGGTGTGTTGGCGAGCACGGCGTCCAGCGACCCGATGGCTGTGCCCTTGGCATGGGTCAGCGCGTCAAACGGATCGGGCTGCTCGGTGAGATCGCGCAGGGTCGGGTAGACTGCGGTGATGTCATGCAGGATGCCACCGCGCACGGCGACCACGCAGGGGCCGCCCACATCTGGACGGAACACGCGCCCGATCAGCGAAGCCTTGGCGTGATCGGCGGGGAGGGCGGTTGCGGGGGAGAGCTGCATTTTGGGGGCTCCGTCTTGTCAACCAATGGCCACGCGGATTCGGCGCGCAACGTCCGGCGGCATGATAGGGGCGGGACTTGTCTCGCCCTCGATCATCACCCCAGCTGCCCGAGGGCGAGACAAGTCTCGCCCCGACCCAACCACCGTCCGGGAAACCTACTCCTTCGAGCGTTCCACATAGCTGCCGTCGTCGGTCATGATGACCACCTTGGTGCCGGGCGTGATGTGGCTCGGCACCATGGTGCGCACGCCATTGCTGAGGATCGCCGGCTTGAACGAGCCCGATGCGGTTTGGCCCTTCATGGTCGGCTCGGTCTCGGTGATCTCCAGCGTCACCTTCTGCGGCAGTTCGATAGCCACCGGCACGCCCTCGTGCAGGCTGACATGCACCTTCATGCTCTCTTGCAAATAGACGGCACTGTCGCCCAGAATATCGGATGACACGACCACCTGATCGTAATTCTCGGTGTTCATGAAGGTGTAGCCGTCGCTATCCTTGAACAGGTAGGTGTGCGGCATATCCTCGATATGAGCGCGCTCCAGCTGGTCGGTGGTCTTGTAGCGGCCAACCACCTTGACGCCATCGCTGATGCGGCGCAATTCGAGCTGCGTGGTTGGCGTGCCCTTGCCCGGACGCGTGCTCTCGGCCGTCATGACGACGCACAGCTTGCCGTCCAGATCGACCACGTTACCCTTGCGCAACTGGCTCGCCATTGCTTTGACCATGCTATCCTCGATTTGACTTGGAATGGGGCGCCCGGTCCCAATGTCCCTCGGTGCGCGCCGATTCAGATGTTGAACTCTCGCGCGACTGATACCTCATCATCAGGCAACGGCAAAGGTCGAAATGGGCACCCGGGACGACACAAATGCGACAGTTGCGCCTGCACCGGGAGCTTGGTGGCGCCCCGAGGTGCACCGCGACCGCCGGCCGTTGTTGCTGGCGCGCGGCCGCATTCAGGCGGCGTTACGGGGGTATTTTCTGTCGCAAGGCTTCACGGAAGTTGAGACGGCGCAGCTGCAATTGTCGCCGGGTAACGAAACCCACCTGCACGCGATCGGCGTGAGCTTGCGCGACGAAGCCGGATTGCGCCGCCAGCGCTACCTGCACACCTCGCCCGAGTTCGCGATGAAGAAGCTGCTGGCGGCGGGAGAGTCGCGAATTTTCAGCTTCGCACGCGTGTTCCGCGATCGCGAGGTGAGCCGCACCCATAGCCCCGAGTTCACCATGCTGGAATGGTATCGGGTGGGCGACCCCTATGAGGAACTGATGAGCGATTGTGCGCAAATCCTGCGGCTGGCGTCCGGGGCGGCGGGGACGGATCGCCTGCGCCACCGGGGGCTGGAAGCCGATCCGTTCGCCGAACCGGAGCGGTTGACGCTGGCCCAAGCATTTCAACGTGAGACCGGGATCGATCTGCTGGCGACCAGTCCCGCTGGCGTTGGCAGCCGGGAATTGCTGGCCAGCGCCGCATCAGCGTGCGGGATCGGTGTTGCGGCCGACGACACCTGGAGCGATCTCTTCAGCAAGGTGCTGTCGGACCGCATCGAGCGCAAATTGGGATCGGGCCGCCCGACCATCCTGTGCGAGTATCCGGCCAGCGAGGCTGCGCTTGCCCGCGTATCGCCGGCCGATCCGCGCATTGCCGAGCGCTTTGAGCTTTACGCGTGCGGCGTCGAGCTGGCCAATGCCTTCCGTGAGCTGACGGACCCGGTCGAGCAGCGCCAGCGCTTCGAAGCTGACATGTTGGAAAAGCAGCGGCTCTATGGCGAGCGCTACCCGATCGATGAGGATTTTCTGGCCGCGCTGGCGGAGATGCCCGAGGCGTCCGGCGCGGCGCTGGGCTTCGACCGGTTGGTGATGCTGGCGACCGGTGCCGACCGGATCAACCAGGTGCTGTGGACGCCGGTTTCGTAGCCCCATTCAGCGCCCGCCACACCACCTCGGGGGTCGCCGGCATATCCACATGCGTGGTACCGTTGTGGCGCCACAGCGCGTCCACCACCGCATTCATCACCGCTGGCGCGGCGCCGATGGTGCCGGCCTCGCCTGCGCCTTTCAGCCCCAGCGGATTGCTCCGCCCCGGGACATTGCGGGTCTCGAAATTGATCTGCACAGTGTCGTCGGCGCGCGGCAGGCAATAGTCCATCAGGCTCGCCGTCAAGAGCTGGCCGCTGGCGCCGTCAAACACCGTGCGCTCGAGCAGCGCCTGGCCGATGCCCTGCACCACGCCGCCGTGGATCTGGCCCTCCAGCAGCATCGGGTTCACCGTCACGCCGACATCGTCGACAATGGTATAGGCCAGGATGGCGATTTCGCCAGTACGCGGATCGATCTCGATCTCGGCGATGTGGCTGCCATTGGGATAGGTGAACTCTCCCACCTTGAAGGCGCCGTTGCTCTCGATGATCTCGCCTTTCGCCTTGGCCGCCACCGCAATCGCCCGCAGGCTGACGGCCTTGTCGGTGCCTCGCACACGGACTGTCCCGCCGGCCAGTTCGAGATCGCCGATGGCAGCTTCCAACTGGTCGGATGCGCGTTTTTTCAACTCATCGCCTAGCCGCCGCGAGGCCTGATCGACGATCACGGCACCCAGCGGTACCGACTTGGAACCGCCCGTCCCGCCACCAGTGACAATCCGCGCCGTATCGCCCTGGATGACGTCGATGTCGCCGATATCGAGGCCGAGCGCGTCCGACGCCATCTGCGCAAAGACCGTGCGGTGTCCTTGCCCGTTCGACTGGTTGCCGATGTAGATTTCAACGCGGCCCGCCGTTGTCAGCTCCATGCGCCCCTTTTCCGAGCCTGCCGCGCAGGCCTCGATATAGGTTGCAAGACCAATACCGCGCAGTTTGCCTGCCGACTTGCTCTGTGCTGCCCGGGTCTCGAATCCCGCCCAATTGGCCTTCTCCATGCCGCGCCGCATATGGCCTTCAAATTCGCCGACGTCATAGGTCCGGCCGACGCCGTTCTTGTACGGCATCTGCGCTGGCTGGACGAAGTTCTTGGCACGAAGCACATCGACCGGCACGCCCAGTTGCCGTGCGGCCAAATCCACCAGCCGCTCGATCAGATAGGCGGCCTCCGGGCGCCCGGCGCCGCGATAGGCATCGACCGGTTGCGTGTTTGTCATGACGGCGCGGATGCGCGCGTGTACGGCGGGGATGCTGTAGAGCCCCGGCGACAGCGGCACACCGAAGCCAGGCAAAGACGCGGCGAACTCGGAAAGATACGCGCCCATATTGCAGCGCAGATCGATATCCAGGCCGATGAAGCGATTGTCGGCATCGAGCGCCAGTGTCGCCTTGGCGAGATTGTCGCGGCCGTGACAGTCGGCCAGGAAATGCTCCGAGCGATCGCCGATCCAGCGCACTGGCCGCCCGAATTTTCTTGCGGCCACCATGGCGAGTGGATACTCGCGGTAGACGAAGAACTTGGTGCCGAAGCCGCCACCCACGTCGGCTGGCGTGATGACGCGGATCTTTTCGGCCGCGATGCCCAGCACCTTGCGCAGGCCATCCTGCATGAAATGCACGCCCTGCGAGCCGAGCGTCACGGTGTACTGCTGCGTCGCCGGATCGTAGACCGCCAGCACCGAACGTGGCTCCATGTAATTGGCGACCAGCCGGTTGTTGACGATCTCGATCTCGACGGTACGGGCGGCCTTGGCGAGCGCTGCCTTGGTCGCCGGCTCGTCGCCAACCGAAGTGTCATAGAGTAGGTTCGTGCCCTGGTCCGGCCAGACGATCGGCGCGCCCGGCGCTAGCGCCGATACGATGTCGGTGACGGCGGGCAACGGATCGTAATCGACCTCGATCAGCTCGGAGGCGTTGCGGGCAGCAAACGCCGTCTCGGCGACGATGAAGGCGATCGGTTCGCCGACGTGGCGCACGGTGTCGCTGGCGAGCACATGATAGGGCGGATACCAATGATCAGAACCGTCGCGGTTCTTGAGCATGCGGAAGCACGGCAACGGCGCCAGTTCAGTCACGTCGGCCTGGGTGAGCACGCCGACGACACCGGGCGCCGCGCGGGCGGCTTCGAGCCCGCCGATGCGGATGCGCGCGTGACCTGCGGACGACCGAAGAACATGAGCGTAGGCTTCGCCCGGCGCGGTAGCGTCGGTCGGATAGCGGCCCTTGCCGGTCAGGATCGGCAAGTCCTCGACCCGTTTTGGCGACTTGCCGAAGCTCGCGGGGAAGTTGCGCGCGGGCGTAACGACGGTCATGTCGTGCTCTCCGGGTTCAGTGATGGATGGGGCATCGGAAAAATTGTGCCTGCTGCATGACAACAGGTCAATGCGCGGACGGCTAGCCGATGGATCAGGCCCCGGCGCGCAACTGGCCACCAAGCCAGCGATCGACCAGCCGGCCCAACCAGCTGCTCACCGCGTTGGCGTAGGTCAGATGGTGGTCCAGTTGCGCGGATCGCTCTTGCGCGCCGTCCCGGTCGCTCCAGTCCTTGGCCAGCACGGTCCAGCGGTTGACGAGGCAATAGGTGATCTCGGGGTGGAACTGCAGGCCGAGGCCGCATTTGCCGTAATGGAAGGCTTGGTTCTCGAACACACTGCCCTCGGCGAGGCGAGTGCCGCCTGCGGGAAGATCAAACCCCTCGCGGTGCCATTGATAGACGTGCTCCGGCCATGGCCCGAGCGCATTGCCGCAAGCTGTCGCCCGTACAGCGTGGTAGCCGATCTCGACCTTGCCGGCGGGATGTTTGCCGACCTTGGCGCCGAGATGCTTGGCTAGCATCTGGGCGCCGAGACAGACGCCAAGAAAGGGCTTTTCCTCCTTCAGCGCCACGCCGACAAAGTCAATTTCATCTTTGAGGTAGCTGTCAGGGTCGTTGGCGCTCATCGGCCCGCCGAACACGACCACACCGGCATGTTGACCCAGTGTTTTCGGCAGCGGGTCGCCAAAACGCGGTTTGCAGACATCGAGCACATGACCGCGTTGCGCGAGCGCCTGCCCGACGCGGCCGGCCGAGGAGTGCTCGCCGTGCATGATGACCAGGACCGGCAGTCGGCGTTCGGGTCGCACACTGGCATCACCAGCCTGTGCGACGGCTTCGCTGTGTTCCAACCGTGCCTCGAATGTCATGCCCGCCTGCCTATCTTTGCTTCAGCATCCAGCCAATCACAGGGATCATGAACGCATGTGGAATGACGCGCAGCGCCAACGCATTGATTTGGTTCAGAACCCCTGGAATGATCAGAGTTCGCCCCCAGTGATATCCGTGGTACCCGGCACGCGCGGCTTGCTCGGGACTCATCACCCCCATGAGTGTCAAATGGTACGAATGTTCGGCGCTCATGTGGGCATGAAACTTTGTCGCAACGGGCCCCGGAAGCAGGGCAGATATGCGCACGCCCTGGCCGGCGACCTCGTGCGCCAGCGCTTGCGTCAGCGAAATCACATAGGCCTTGCTGGCGTAATAGGCGGCCTGATTGGGGCCGGGGACCAGGCCGCCGAGTGAGGCGACGTTGAGAATGCCGCCCCGGCCGCGGGCCTGCATGCCCGGCAGGAAGCGGCGCGTCAGGTCGGTGAGGGCGCGCATGTTGAGATCGGCAAGGCGCGCGAGGCCAGCGGGCGGCTGCTCGGCGAAGGGTCCCGAGAGGCCGCTGCCGGCATTGTTGATCAGGATGTCGGCAAAGGCGCCTTGCGCGGCAAGTTCAACTTCCACGGCGGCGCAGCCTTCAGGCGTCGCGAGATCGGCGGCCAGCAAGTGGACCGCGACGCCGGTTTCGGCCAATCGCCGGCCAGCGGTCGCCAAGGCTTGGGTGTCTCTGGCAACCAGCAATATGCCGTTGCCGTCGCGCGCGAATTGCCTGGCGAGGGCCAAGCCAATGCCTTGCGAACCGCCGGTGACGACGGTCAGCGGGCGCAGTCCCGCGAAGGCTTCGAGGTCCGGCCCCGGCCGCCAATAGCGCCGCCGCCAACGGTCGAGAATGCCTTGCAGGGGGCTCACCGCTAACTTCGTTTCCGGTCTTCCAGCTGTTGCTTGAGGGCGCTGAGGGCGGCGAACGGCGAGTTTGGATCGTAGGCGGCGCGCTTTTCTTCGCGGCCACCCTCGCGCCGGTTGTCTCGTGCGCCGTCGCGGACACCGTCGCGCCCGCCCGGCCGCCGGTCGCCGTCGCGCGGAGGCCGGCCGCCGCCAGCGGCGCCAGCGCCTGCCTCGCGGCGCGGCTCGCCCGGACGGTCCTGAGTGCGGTTGCGGTCCCGGTCGCGATTGCGGTCGCCGCCTCGATGCCGCCGCTCGCCGCCATCGCGGTCGGGAGTGGACGTGGGGGAAGTTTCGGTACCTGTTTGGGACGTTGCGGCGGCGACTTGCGTGACAACGCCGGGCGCGGCCGCGACCGCGGGCTCGCCTGCTGGCGTGCGCTGGTGGCGATTGCCGCCTCCGCCACGATGCTGGCGCCGGGTTTCGCCCTCGCGGCGGCGCTCTTGATGCTCCTCGCGCTTACGCCGTGGCCGCCAGACTTCGATGAACTCTGCCTCGGCAGCAGTATCAACCGGCGCCTCGGCCGATACCAGGAGGTCACTGGATACGGTGGCATTTTCGGGTGCTTCAACAGACGCAACAATCTCGGGAACCGAAGCCTCGGCTAGCGGCTCAGCGGGCGCGGCGACGGGCTCCGAGGCTGCCTCGGCGGCAGCCTCAACTGGAGCGACAGTTGCCTCGTCGCCCGACAATGCCGATGTCTCGGCAGCAGCCGACACAGCGATCGCCGGCGCAGGCTCGAGGGCCTTGGGTTTCGGCATCTGTTCGGAGCGGAAGCCCAGCGCTTTCAGCACTTCGGCCAGTTCGCCGGACGAGCAACCCAGGATCGACATCATATTCGGCAGCACGACGAAGCCGCCGTCACCCGATGAGCCCTTGGGAGGCGTCTCGGGCGCGGCCTCGTTCAGCCGGAACGCGATCAGTGGCCGGATCATATCGGACAGGCGTTCCAGCATATCGACGCGAATGGCGCGCGGCCCGCACAGGTGGAAGCCGCAGACGCGGTAAAAGTCATCGGGCGTCTTGGCGTTGGCGGGCACCGATGTGAGCCCTGGACGCCCCGACTCCAGCGTACCCGGCTCGGCGGCGGCGACCCGCTCGGCATGCTTCAGCGTCCACAAGGTCAGCAGCAATTCGATTGCCGCCGGCTTCAGCAGGATCGGAATGAACAGGTTGAAAGCGCCAAAGCGCACGCCGTATTTGCGCAGTTGCGAGCGCGATTCCTGGTCCAGCTCGCGCACGTCCTTGGCCACTGCCTCGCGCTTCAGGATGCCGAAATTCTCGCGCAGCTGGAAGGCGATGCCGCGCGCCAGCCCGGTGATGTCCTCGGCCCGGCCAAGCTCCATCAAGGGCTTCAGCCGCTCCTCGATGGTCGCGGCCAACCATTCATTCAGCTTGGTCTGCACCTTCTCTTTGTCGGGTGCCGCCAGATGCTCGTCGCACACCACCGTCACGCTCGGCTTCAGGGCGTCATCGCCCTTTTCCAGCCGGCCGATTTCCTCGCCGCGCCACAGGATGCGCCCGCCTTTGCGGTCGAGCTTGAAGGCATCGCTCTTGGCCGCCGCGACCCGACGCGCGCGCATCGCCATTTCCTTGCCCAGCACCTGCACCGAGGCGCTGCGGGCCGCCTTGGCGTTCAACGAATCGACCGGAGCATTCTCGGGCGCGAACAGGAAGCCGCTCAGTTTGCCGACGAAATGCTTTTCGACATGCACCGCGCCGTCATCGCGGATGTCTGCCACCAGTTCATCGTCATCGGCCAGCCGCTTGACCAATGTGCTGGTGCGCTTGTCGACAAAGCGCTGCGTCAGCTGCTCGTGCAAGGCGTCGGAGAGCGCGTCCTCGATCTCGCGCGTCTTGGCCTGCCAATGTTCGGGGTTGGTCAGCCACTGGGCGCGGTTGGAAACGAACGTCCAGGTGCGGATATGGGCCAAGCGCGTCGACAGCGTATCGATATCGCCCTCGGTCTTGCTGGCTTGTCCGACCTGCTCGGCAAACCAGTCTTCGGGGATGCGGCCGGTCGGCCCGGACACATATTGGTAGATCTGACCGACCAGCTCGGCGTGACTGGCGGGAGAAATCTTGCGATAGTCCGGCACCTGGCAGACGTCCCACATCAGGCTGACACCGTCGCGCCCATGCGCCCGTCCCGCGATATCGGGATCGGCGGAAAGACTGTCCAGCGCCAGTACGTCGTCGGCCTGGCGCGCCCGCGTCAGGCGCGGATGATCGGGAACCTCGCGCAAGCTGTCTTTCAGCTTGTCGACGCTGGTAAAATCCAGCGCGCTGGAACGCCATTGCAGCGTTTTGATCTGTTCGAACTCATGCTTTTCCAGGCGATCGATGACATCGGCGGCAAACGGCTCGACATCGCCGGTGACCCCAAACGTGCCGTCGTTCATGTGGCGACCGGCGCGGCCCGCGATCTGGGCCAGTTCGGCGGCGGACAGCTCGCGGTGCTGGCGGCCATCGAATTTGCGCGAACCGGCAAACGCCACATGCTCGACATCGAGATTGAGGCCCATGCCGATCGCATCGGTGGCGACCAGATAGTCAACATCGCCATTCTGATACATGGCGACTTGCGCGTTGCGGGTGCGCGGACTGAGCGCGCCCAGCACTACGGCGGCACCACCGCGCTGGCGGCGCATCAGTTCGGCGATCTCGTAGACCTCAGCGGCCGAGAACGCGACCACGGCCGAGCGGCGCGGCAGGCGCGACAGCTTCTTCTGGCCGGCATAGGTCAGTTTGGAGAGGCGCGGGCGCGAGACGAAATTGGCGCCCGGCAACAGATCGCGGATGGTTTCGCGCATGGTGCCGGCCCCCAGCAGCAGTGTCTCGCTGTTGCCACGGGCATAGAACAGCCGCTCGGTGAAGACATGGCCGCGCTCGGGATCGGCGGCCAGTTGCACCTCGTCGATGGCCAGGAACTCGACCGGGATATCGCGCGGCATGGCCTCGACCGTGCACACCCAGAAGCGCGGGTTGTCCGGCTTGATACGCTCTTC
The DNA here is from genome assembly GCA_031367715.1 of Hyphomicrobiaceae bacterium. Taxonomy (GTDB): domain Bacteria; phylum Pseudomonadota; class Alphaproteobacteria; order Rhizobiales; family Hyphomicrobiaceae; genus JANYHF01. Next base: position 14,775 of record JANLQJ010000314.1, read on the forward strand.
GCCGGTGATCAGCGCGACGGCATCGACGCCGACCTTCCCGACCACGCGGTCATAGACCTCGCGCGCCAGCAGCCGCAGCGGCAGGCCGATCAGGCCCGACTTGTGCGAGACCATGCGCTCAATAGCCAAATGCGTTTTGCCGGTGTTGGTAGGGCCGAGTACCGCCGTCACGTTGCGCGTCTTAAGCGGGGATTTGGCAAGGTTGTCGCTGAGGGTCATGCCGATCTCTTGTGCAGAACTCCAAGGCTGGCCGCCCCGGCAGGTTTACGGCCTAACCGGCATTGCCAGCCTGGGCAAGCGGGAATGAGCAGGGGAGGAGATGTTCATCTTTGACCGAGCATTCAAATTGTCATGCCGTGCGCCGTGCTGCACTTTGGTGGTGCGCTGCAGACACGCGATCTCCCAGGGATTTGGCGTGCTGCAGCATAAACGGTGTTTGGCCTTACTAGATCCCGGATGCGCCGCACCGTCAAACGCTGCAGCGCATCCGCAATGACACGGGTTGCAGCTGGTGCTTGCACCACGGATCACTGCTTGCTCGACAACGCCACCTTGCCCTTGCCAGGCATCTCGATCTGCACCTTCGACGACGTGATCTGCGCCGAGCCGGCCCAGGTCGGGATCACCACGTTGACCGGAATGAAGGCATTGGCGAACGTCACCGGGGCCAGCCAGATCTCGATGCCGTCTGCCGATGCCATGTATTTGGTCTCGGTATTCATCTTGTGGCCGGCGATTGGCACATACTGGATGCGGCAGACAAACGCCCACTTGGCGCCGACCGAACCGTCCAGCTTGGTCTTGCCCTTGGGCGACAGCACCAGATCGAAGCGTTGCCGGCCGTCAAACACCGCCAGCCGGCGATCGCAAGGGTTCACCTTGTCGATGGTGGTGGCGCCCGGCGAGGTCATGGCGAGAATGGCGCTGAGCGGATCGAGCACGTTTTCCAGATGCGCCGGCTTCAGCGGGATGCGGCCGGAGGAGCCCTTGTCGGGCGGGTTCTCGACGGTTGCGACAACAGTGTCGTTGGCAAAGGTCATGTCCAGCCGGCCGCTCTTGTCGGTGGCCTTGAACTTGAATTTGTAGGCGGACGGATGCGGGGCGCCGGTGGCGAAGGCGCCATTGGAGCGGCTGGACCCATCCCAGGTATAGGCGCCAAACAAGGCCGAGATGTTGGCGCTGGTGGCAGCCTTGTATTGGCCGGCGTTGATCGCCGAATCCCAAGTGAAATCACCTAGGTCAAGGCCGTTCCAGGTGATGTGATAGGTGGCATGAACGCGTGCCGGCACCGCTGGCTCGGCCATCGCCGGCGCTAGACCCAGCAAGCCCGCCAGCCCCACCAGCATTGCGACCCAGCCAGCGCGCGGGGCTGAACTTACCACGTTCTTAACCATACCCATGGCTCGGTTCCCAACGCTTCACAAAACAATCGCCGCAAGGCTTCGGCCCGTGCCCCGGCGCATGGTGCTACTGTTTGCCCCTAGGGGCGGTTTCGGTCAATTCTATGACCCGCGCCATGCTGGACTGACAAGGTAAACGATCCGTTGCCAGTTGTCGCGGTTCGGATCGGCTAACCCGAAAGGCGGCAAAAAAGGCGGCAATCCAGCTTGACGGCCCGGCGTGGCTGCCACTATATGGCGCCGATGACCGCCGCTGACGGCTCAAGCTGTCGCGTCATGCGGGCCATACCCCATAGGCTCATGCCCTGATCAGGCCCTGATCAGGCTGACGTGCTGACGGGTCTTTCCGGCCCGCAACGGCCTGACACATCATTTTAGGAGCGAGCCCATGTCGCGGCGATGCGAGCTTACCGGTCGAGACGTTCAAACTGGCAATCTTGTCAGTCATGCCAACAACAAGGTGCGCCGCCGCTGGCTGCCGAACCTGTGCAACGTGACGCTGCTGAGCGATGTGCTGGGCAAGACGGTGAGCTTGAAAGTGTGCGCTCATGCGTTGCGCACGGTCGAGCACCGTGGCGGCCTGGACGGGTTTCTGGCCAAGGCCGACAATGACGAGCTGTCGCTGAAGGCGCTGCGGCTGAAGAAAGAGATCAGCAAGGCCAGAGCCGAGAAGAAGACCAAGCTGGCGCCGGCGGCCGCGTAAGCGCGCTGCGTCGATAGAGCGTTCCATGACATGCAAAAGGGCCCGGTTTCGCGGGCCCTTTTGCTGCGTACACGACAGTTTAGGGGATCGGTTCTCGCGCCGGCGGAAGCAGGGCGGACTGCCAATGCCAGCAAAGGTGTCATGCTCGGGCGTGTCTCACGGCAGTCCAGTTGATTGCACAAGGGCCCGAAAAATCATCATCCCGCCGCGGGCCCAAAGTCCTACTGCATCACAAAATCCGCCGCGGTGTTGAGGTGTCGATCTTGGTCGCACAGCACGGGCAACGCGGCAAGCTGGCGACGCGCCCGGCGATCCAGCGGCGGCGCAGGGTGGCGATCGAGTTGGGGACATCGCGCTCGGGCCGCAAGGGGGGAGCCTCTGGGTCGATAACTCCCGGGTACGGTCGATTTCGGTTGGAGTGGACGGCCGTGGGGGCCGAAGGGGTGCGCCACCGCTGATGCAGATAAGGTGCAAACCGACCTAGCTGTAAAGGACCCGACCCAAACAGCGGCATCCCGTCAGGGTTGTGACGCATTCAGATGATCCCCATCAATGTCATCTTCGGGACAAGCCTGAGGATGACATTGATGGGTATCATACCGGCCAACCTATCGTTTGACTCGTGCTCGCAAACGTAGGGGCGCACAGCGGTGCGGGCGTCCAAGAGCTTGCCGCGCAGCTAGACGGGCGCAC
>JANLQJ010000380.1:0-23390 GCA_031367715.1 Hyphomicrobiaceae bacterium
GCCGCGTTCCAGGCCATCGGGCTCTACGCCATCCCGACGCTGCGCTCGCCGATCGGGCAACTGTCGCGGCTGGCGCTTGGCTGGACTTCGATCTTTGCTCTGGTGGTCGCTGCTGTCTTCTTCCTTAAGGTCGGCGACAACTTTTCGCGCGTCTGGCTGCTGGCCTGGTACATCGCCGGCGCAGTTGGCCTCATGTCCTTCCGCCTCGGCCTCGCCAACCTGCTCAACACCTGGGTCCACGATGGCCGGCTGATCCGCCGGGCGGTCCTGGTCGGCGGCGGCGCCGAGGGCGAGGCGCTGTTGCGCCGACTTGAGACCGAGGACACCGATTTGCGCGTCTGCGGCGTGTTTGACGACCGCTCGGAGGGGCGTGTCGGCTCGAAAATCGCCGGTTATCCCAAGCTGGGCACGGTAGCCGATCTGGCCGAATTCAGCCGCGGCACGCGAGTCGATGTGGTGCTGGTGGCGCTGCCGACGCGGGCCGAGGAGCGGTTGCATGGGCTGTTACGTGGTCTGATGATCCTGCCGCTGGACATCAAACTGTCGAGCCTGGCCGCCAGGCTACGCCTGTCCCCACGCGCCTATTCCTATATTGGCGCCATTCCGTTCCTGGACGTCGCCGACCGGCCGATCGCCAACTGGGCCGTGATCCAGAAATGGCTATTCGACCGCGTGATCGGCACCCTGGCGCTGTTGGCGCTGACGCCGGTGATGCTGCTGACGGCCCTGGCCATCAAGCTCGACAGCCGTGGCCCCGTGTTGTTCAAGCAAAAGCGCCATGGCTTCAACAACGAGCTGATCGAGGTCTACAAATTCCGCTCGATGTATACTCATCAATCGGACCGTGACGCCATGCGTCTGGTCAGCAAGGGCGATCCGCGCGTCACCAGGGTCGGCCGCTTTATCCGGCGTTCGAGTATCGATGAGTTGCCGCAACTCATCAACGTGTTGCGTGGCGAACTTTCGCTGGTCGGACCTCGTCCGCACGCGCTGCAGGCCAAGGCTGCCGACAAGCTCTATCACGATGCCGTCGATGGCTATTTCGCGCGCCACCGCGTCAAGCCCGGCCTCACCGGCTGGGCCCAGATCAATGGCTGGCGCGGCGAGACCGATACCGAGGAAAAGATCATCAAACGCGTCGAACACGATCTCTATTACATCGATCATTGGTCGGTGGTGCTCGATCTTTACATTCTGTTCAAGACCCCGCTCGCATTGTTGCAGTCAGAGAACGCGTACTGAGCCGCATCGGATCGAAGGTTCGTCATCCCGGCTAAGGCCGGGACCCGCCCGGCCCTCGGCTCTGGTCCGGCCCATGGCGGCAACATAGCTCTATCTCCAAGGACCTGACGATTGGCAACGGCGTCGCTCACAGCATCATGGACGGGTCCCGACCTGCGCCGGGATGACGATGAAGTTGCCACTCCCCGCGGCGACTTCCGCTATCGCCTAGCCCTGACCCTGATCTGGTTCGGCTTTGCCAGCAGCGGCATTGTCTTTGCCGAGCCGGCGCCGGTGGATTTCATTCTCATCCTCATGATCGGCTTGCTGCCGGCCATCGGTGTGGCCGAATTGAACCGGCCGCTGCTGATCTATCTCATGCTTTGGCTGCTGGTGGTGGCGGGCGGGTGCCTGGGCTCGATGGACGCCTTCGACCTCGGCGTGGCCGCGAAGCAGGTGCTGATCACTTTCTACCTGTCAATGTCCTCGGTCATTCTGGCCGCTTTCATCCAGAACAATCCATCGCGCCATCTGCGGCTGATCATGAACGCCTATCTGTTCGCCGCAGTCATCACCACGGCCGCCGCGTTCGTCGGCTATTTCGATCTGCTGCCGCAACTCACCGACATCTTCACCCTCTACGGACGCGCACGCGGCACCTTCAAGGACCCCAATGTCTACGGCGCCTTCGTGGTCCCGGCGCTGATCTATGCGCTCTATCTCGCCTTCACCAGCCGTCCATGTACCGCGCTGATCGCGCTCGCCGTCACCGGTTTTCTGCTGTTAGGGGCATTGCTGAGCTTCTCGCGCGGGGCCTGGTTCAATATCGCGCTATCGCTGGGATGTTTCCTCTATCTGAGCTTTGTCACCTCGCGCAGCAATCGCTACCGGTTGCGCATCATCGGCCTGCTGGCGGCAGCCGCCATGGTCGGCGCGGGGGTGCTGGGATTTGCGTTGCAGTCGACCAAGGTCAGCGTTCTGCTGGGCGAACGCGCGCAGCTGGTGCAGTCCTACGATTCAGAACCCTACGGCCGTTTTGCCGGACAGGCCAAGGCCAAGGCGCTGATCGTCAACCATCCGTTTGGCATCGGCCCGTTGCAGTTCGGCGGCAACTACCATCATGAGGACATCCACGAGGTCTATCTCAACGTCCTGGCCGGCCATGGCTGGCTGGGCGGCGGGTCCTACATCCTGTTGGTGTTGCTGACGCTGTGGGTCGGCTTTGCCGGTGCCTTTGTGGCGACCCCAGCGCCGGGCCTGATGCTGGTGGTCCTTTCGGCCTTTGTCGGCACGGTCGGCGAAGGGTTCGTGGTCGATACCGACCACTGGCGGCATTTCTTTGTACTGATGGCCGCGATCTGGGGTCTATACTTGGGCGCGCGAAAGCCCAACGCGCGAGTGCCGTTGGGCTGAACCGTTTCAAACAACGGCAGTTCGGGTCGACTCTGACAATGTGGCTCGGCAACGTCAGTTGGCGATGCCGCTCGATCCGTTGTTGCCGGGCAGGCCCATCATGCCATTGCCATTGGCAGCAGCCTGGCGGTCCTGGATGGCGCCGTTCATCGGGTCATCGGCACGCCGCGACTTGCCCTCGAAGAAGGCTCCCTGCTCGATGGCGAGAGCACGATGGAACACATCGCCCTCGACATGCGCGCTCGACTGCAGCGTCACCTTGTTGCCGCGGATTGAGCCCAGCACCCGGCCGCGCACGATCACCTCTTCGGCGACGATGCCGCCGGTCACCTGGGCCATCTCGCCGACCAGCAACATGGCACAGTGAATGTCACCTTGGATCTGCCCTTCAACGGTGACTTCACCCTTGGATTCGAGATTGCCCATGATGATAAGATCAGAACCGATCACAGATGGGCCCATTTTATCCCCGCTTGCAGTACTTCCAGACCACGACGTCGAATAGCTGCCAATCGATGGTGATGGCACGGGAGCCGGTCGGCTCACGTCTGTCGCGCCAAAAGAGCGATCAGGCCGCTCTGGCTTCTTGGTGAACATTTTTACTCCCCAAACTCACGAAACCTTCCCCGAGGAGAGATCAGGCCCCGTCCACAAGACTCTTGTGCCCGGTCTCTCACTGCTCTCAACTATCAAGACGGCAAATTTGCATCAAGAGCATGACGTTTCCGCGCAAGAATGTGTCGCAGACACGCAATGCCGATCCGCCCAGACAGATCCACCCGGCCACTGTGCGCCTGAGACGAACTTGCGGTCAAGCAACGGTTGCACGCCATGGCTTCAAGCCGCCAACGCCTCGGCCGCTGCCAGCACCTCATCGGCATGGCCCGGCACGCTGACTTTGTGCCAGGCGCGCGCGACGCGGCCTTTGCCGTCGATCAGATAGGTGGTGCGCTCGACGCCCAGATAGGTCTTGCCATACATCTTCTTTTCGACCCAAACTCCGCAGGCCTCGCACAACGCCCGATCGACATCGGCGGCCAGCGTCACGGCCAACTGATACTTGTCGCGGAATTTGCAGTGGCTGGCGACCGAGTCCGGCGAAACACCGATGACCGAGGTCTTGGCCATGCGGAATTTGCCCATCAGGGCGGTGAACTGCTGGCCCTCCAGCGTGCAACCGCTGGTGTCATCCTTGGGGTAGAAATAGAGAACATAGGGCTTTCCGACAAGCTCCTTGGAACGGATCGGCTTGCCATTGTCGCCTGCCAGATCGAAGACCGGGAATGCATCGCCGTCGCTGATCACGATAATCTCCTTTGTGAGTTTTGCCATGGTCTTGCCCCGTTTCTGCCGCAAGCCCGCTGTGAGCGCCAGTCTGAAGCCGTAAGGGGGCCACCATGAGGCCGAACTTGGCGCGTTTGTCGGCGGCTGAGGCGTGCCATTAAACGCACGAACGGTTGGTTCAAGAGCTGAGCCCGCCGGCTAATGGCGTGGGTCGAAATAGGGGACTGGCCGTCGGCGTGAAAAAACCTTTGGGCACATCTTTGGCCTCGACGCCGCTGCGCCGCTCCGCGCCACCTGGGGTCGCGCCCGGCCGCCCGCCAGGCAAGACCAAGCGCAAGCGACCGCGACCTGCAACCCGGTCGTCGCGCCGGTGGCTTTGGCTTGCGGTGGCCATTGGAGCGCCGCTGGGCCTGCTCGCGCTGCCTGCAATCGTCGTGCTGGCGATGCTGTCGCAAGGGCCCGTCGAGGTCGATTTCCTCAAGGGCGCCATCGAGTCTGCCATCGATCGCCAGATTGCCCCGTTGAGCGCCAGCATCGGCAGCGCCAGCCTGCATTATGACCAGGACGCAGGCGGTATCGGTCTGAAACTGACCGGCATCGATCTCAAAGCCAGCGACGGCAAGCCGGCGGCAACCGTCGCCGACGCGACGGTTGAATTGGCGTGGACCGGCCTGCTGACCGGCTCGCTCGATCCCAAGGCTCTGACTCTGGTCGAGCTGTTGTTGCGATTGCGCTATGTCAATGGCACCGGTCTCGAACTGACGGCAGCGCCTGGGCCCGCCGCTCCGGCAACGTCTTCAGAAAGCACCGAAGTAGTCTCGACGGCCTTGCCCGCGCCTGTTGCTCCTATAATTGAGCCTGGCGCCACCGGCCGCACAGCATCCGCCGCAACCACTGCCGGAGGCATGGACGTCATCGGCGCTGTCCGGGCCATCCTGGCCGGCGCCAGGCCGTCGGGGACAGCCGGCGGCAGCCTCACCACGCTGCATGTGCGCGCCGCGCGTCTCAACATCGAAGGCGACGGCCGAACCACGCCGTGGCGCATCCCCGATTTTGACTTGAGCCTCGACAATCGCGAAGGGCGCGGAATTCTGGTCGGGTCTGGCCATGTGGTCGGCCCCGGCGGCAAGACCCACGCCACGCTCTCGGCCGAGCAGCCGCCAGACAGCAGCGATCTCAAATTGTTGGTTGCGCTCGATCGCCTGGTGCCGGCGGACCTGGCCAATCTCAGCCCGGCCTTGAGCCCTCTGGCCGCCGCGCTGCTTCCGGTCGGTGGCGAGGCCAGCCTCGATTTCGGCTCCGACAACAAACTTGCCAGCCTCGACATGAGTATCGGCCTGGGAGCGGGCATGTTCGATGTCGGTGGGGCCTGCGCCGACAGTTTCCGGCTCGACCGTGGTGGTGCCCACATCAAATATGTCCGTGGTACTGGCCGCATCGAGCTGCTGCCATCGGATGTGCGCAGCCAGGGCAGTGGGGCGACCGTTTCGGGCGTCGCCCTGGTCACCAAGGACGCCGCTGGGCGCGACCGCTGGCAATACAATCTCGCGTTTGCCGATGCCACCGTTGCCGACCTGGCGCATGGCCTGGATGCCGTCTCGATAGGAAACTGGAGCGCGCGTGGCACTTTCACGCCCGAGACCGGCGAGGCGGTGCTCGACCGCATGGCCTTGGAGGCTGGCGATACGCGCGTGGCCATGGCGGGCCGCATTGCCCGTGACGGCTTGGTGGTGGAATCCCGGGTTGCCAATGCGCCGGCGGGAACTGTCCTGCGATTGTGGCCGGCTTGTTTCCAAACCTATGCCCGCAACTGGGTGCTCACCAACGTGCTCTCGGGGACCATTGCAAAGGGGCATATGCGGCTGGCTCTTGACGCCGCGGGCCTCGAACGTCTGCAGCAGTCTGGCAAGTTGCCCGATGAGGCTGCGACCGCCGAGTTCGAGGTCAATGACATCGCCTTTGGCTATGCCGAGGGCTTGCCCAACGTCATCGCCACGCGAGGCCAGATGCAGTTCTCGGGCCGCAAGTTCACCGCCCAGATCCCCGAAGCAGCATCGCAGATGCCGAGTGGCCACGTTCTCACGTTGACCAATGCGCACTATCTGGTGGCCGACTTTCTCGATCCGTCCCCGCGCGGCCGGATCAGCCTGGAGACCAGCGGACCGATCGAGACCGGGCTGGAGTTTCTCGATCTGAAGCCGCTCGGGCTGGTCAAGGCGTCCGGCCTGCGCTTTGCCGATCTAACCGGCGACTTTACCGGCAAGCTCGACCTCGAATTGCCGGTGACGCGCGCCTTGCAAGCGGGCGACTTGAAGCTCAACGCCAAGGCGAGTTTAAGCGATGCCAAGCTGCGCCGGCCGATCAATGGCCTCTCCCTGAATGGTGGCGCGTTGGACGTAACGGCTACCGAAAGTTTGCTCCAAGTCGATGGCGACGTGCTGGTGAACAGCGTGCCGGCCAAACTCGCCTGGACCCGCGCGCTGGGTGCTGGCAGCGGTGAGGCGCCGCCGGTGCGCCTGACTGCTCGGCTTGACGCAAATGATCGCGAGCAGCTTGGCATTCTGGTTAATCACATGATCACTGGCGAGATGGGGGTAACCATCGATCTGGCTGGTGGCACGGTTGCCGAAGGCGACAAGATTGCCCATGTCGAAGCCGACCTCGCCGAAGCTGAAATCGTTCTCGATACGTTGGCCTGGCACAAGCCAGTGGGCGAGGCGGCGACCGCGGCTTTCGATCTAGTGTCGAAGGAAAAATCCGGCACACGGCTGGATGAATTCCGTCTGACCGGCGACAAGATCGCCATTCACGGCAGCATCGATCTTGGTCCGGACAACAAGCTAGCGGCGTTCAATTTTCCCGAATTTTCGGTCAATCTGGTGACCCGGCTGGCCATCACCGGCAAGGTGCGCCCGGACGCAGTGCTAGAAGTCAACGCTCACGGCAGTTATTTCGATGGCCGCGATTTTTTCAAATCATTGTTCTCGCTCGGGCAGCTGACCGCCAATCCGTTGCCGCCGCCCAAGGCCACCACCGGGCTGGATCTGACGGCCGATATCGATACCGTGCTGGGCTATTCGCAGGTCGCATTGCATGGCGTACATATCGAGGCCTCGCGCCGCCAAGGCCTGTTGTCGGCGCTCGAAGCCAGGGGCAGCTTCGAGCACGGCGGCAATGTCGCCGTCCGGCTTCGGCCACAGCCGGGCAAGCCGCGGCTGCTGTTGGCGGAAGCCGACGATGCCGGGCAGGCCTTCCGGCTGATCGGTCTTTATCAGAACCTGGAAGGCGGCAACACCTCGCTGCAGGTCAACCTCGATGCCGAGGGCGCCGCCGAAAAGACCGGCACTCTGTGGGCGCGGCAATTTACCCTGCTAGGCGATCCCGTGGTCAAGGAAGTGCTGAACGGAGCGTTGGTCAGTGCGCCGGCTAATCCGGCAGGCGAGCGGCAGAAATTCGATTTCGACCGCATGCGTGTCAGTTTCTCGGTCGGCTCGGGGCAGTTGGTGCTGCACGACATGTTCATCAATGGACCGGTGGTCGGGGCGACCTTGCGCGGGCGCATCGACTACACCGGTCAGACCGTGCAGCTCGGCGGCACTTATATCCCGCTGTTCGGCCTGAACTCGATGTTCGGCGCGCTGCCGGTGCTGGGTCAATTGCTGGTCGGCCGCAATGGCGAGGGCCTGCTCGGCATCACCTTTGCCGTGCAAGGCGCGCTCGCCAAGCCCGAGGTGATCGTCAATCCGGTTTCCGCCGTGGCACCCGGTATCTTCCGGCAGATCTTCGAGCTGGGTCCGGAAGATCCCCGCATTCAGCCCCGCAATGGCAGCCCGGCCAAGGCGCCGCTGGCCCAGGCCAGCAGCCTGCCACCGCAAAACGGTGATGGCAGTGCGCCCACCGATATCGGCGAGGCCTTCCCACCACTCACCGCCGACGATCCGCCGAGCATTCTGCCGCTGAAGAAGAAACGGCTGCCGGTGCTGAGTCAGTGAGGAAGTGTGAGTGAAATGAACCGAGCCACCCGCCAGTGTTATCCTCGCGCTTGTCCCGACGGCCCTTTGTTCCACCAACTCAACTGCCACTGGTTTGCAAAGCTGCCGCTAAGGAAACGATCACCCGAACTTGCTCGACAATAGGTCGTCAGGACGAGTCCTAGGATGACACCATTTGTGTGAGGTGCACCTGAGTTTCACCACTCACCTCACACCACTTCATATTGTCCACCAGCTTTCACTCAGCTAAGACCATCCCATGATCCGCATCGGCTTTTATCCTGGCAGTTTCGATCCCGTCACGCGCGGCCATACCGATATCATCGGCAGGGCGTTGCGGCTGGTCGACGAGCTGGTAATCGGTATCGGCGTGCATCCGGGCAAGGCACCGCTGTTCAGTGCCGATGAACGGATCGCCATGCTGCAGGCCGAATGCAAACCGCTCTTGAAGCCGGGCACCAGCCGGCTGCGCGTCATGACGTTCGACGGCCTTGCCATCGAGACGGCACGCCAGACCGGCGCGACGCTGATGATCCGGGGCCTGCGCGATGGCACCGATCTCGACTATGAAATGCAGTTGGCCGGCATGAACGGAGCGATGGCGCCAACGGTGGAAACGGTGTTTCTTCCCGCCTCGCCGGCAGTCCGTCATATCGCCGCCAATCTGGTGCGGCAGATCGCTGGCATGGGTGGCGATGTCACAGCGTTCGTGTCCAAAGATGTGGCAAAACGCATGGTGAAACGACTGGCTGTAACCACGACTGTTTGATCGCCGCGGCTGCGGCACCCTATTGAAAGGATTTGACGATGTTGATGCGTAGTTTCGCGCTCGCTGCGATGGTCTGTGCGGCGCTGCTGGTAGGCTTGCCGCTTGGCGCAGGGGCCGCCGACCTTGACCCACAGAATACCTTGTTTCTCGATCTCGCCAATGGCCGCGTGGTCATCAAGCTCAGGCCGGACCTGGCGCCTAAGCATGTGACGCAGATGAAGAAACTGGTCTCGCGCCACTTCTTCGATGGCTTTGCCTTCCATCGTGTCATTCCCGGTTTCATGGCCCAGACCGGCGACCCGACCGGCACCGGCACCGGCGGCTCCTATGAACCCGATCTGCCGGCCGAATTCAGCAATACACCTTACAAGCGTGGCAGCATCGGCATGGCCCGAACCGCCGACCCTAACAGCGCCAACAGCCAGTTTTTCATCTGCTTTGACGACAATGGCTGCGCCGCGCTGCGCGGTCAGTACACGGTCTGGGCCGAGGTCGTCTCGGGCATGGAACTGGTCGACAAGCTGGCCCCCGGCGAGCCACCCGAGACCCCCAGCAAGATCGTCAAGCTGCAATCGGCCGCCGACGCCAAATAGGCAACACTGGGAAATGGAAATGCCGTGACGATCAACGGCCTGTTGCTGTTTGCCGCCGTCTACATGGCAGCGGTCGCTTCGCCCGGGCCCGGCACTGCTGCCATTCTGGCTCGGGCGCTGGGGCACGGGCTGTCGGGGATGGCGTTCTTCATCGCCGGCTTCGTCATGGGCGACCTGACCTTGCTGGTGCTGGCTGCGACCGGATTGGCGGTTATCGTGCAAACCCATGTCGGCTTGATCACTGTCATCAAGCTGGCGGGTGCCGCTTATCTCATGTACTTGGCCTGGAAACTGTGGACCGCCCCGGCTGCGGTCCCAGGCTCTGCGGGCATGACCGGACCGACCGAAAACCCGTTCCGGCTGTTCCTCGGCAGCTATTCGCTGACGGTCGGCAATCCCAAAGCCATCGTGTTCTTCATGGCCATTTTGCCAACCATCGTCGATCTGAAAACCATCGGCGCCGGTTCGATAGCGCAGATCGGGCTGGTGATCGTCTTGGCCATGCCTTGCGTGCTGACCACTTACGCTATTGCTGCCGACCGGGCCCGGCGCCTGTTCACCGACACCGGTTCAATCCGCACCTTGAACCGCGCCACTGCCGTTGTCATGGCCGGAGCCGCCGCCGCGGTCGCCCGCGCCTGACGCCACATTCCCCCCTCTCAATTGGAGATGCCTCCCATGCCGACCTACAAAGACCCCGAAAACACGCTGCTCATGGACATGACACATGGCCTGGTGGTGATCGAGATGCGCCCGGACCTCGCCCCCGGGCACGTCAAGCGGATCAAGGAGCTGGCGCGCGAGAAGTTCTATGATGGCGTGGTTTTCCACCGCGTCCTCGATGGCTTCATGGCGCAAACCGGTTGCCCGCAGGGCACCGGCACCGGCGGCTCGGGAAAGAAGCTGAAGGCCGAGTTCAACAAGGAAAAGCATGTGCGCGGCACCTGTTCGATGGCGCGCGCCTCCAGCCCCGACAGCGGCGACAGTCAGTGGTTCATCTGCTTTGACGCTGCCGGTTTCCTCGACAACCAGTATACGGTCTGGGGCAAGGTGATCGAGGGCATGGAGCACGTCGACAAGATCAAGCGCGGCGAACCGGTCAAGAACCCGGACAAGATCAAGACGCTACGGGTGGCCACGGATAAGGCTTGAGGGAAGTAAGACGTGAGTGGTGAGCGGTAAGTTGCGAGTAAACAATGACACTGGCATCCAGGGTTACTCTTTTTTACTCACTCACCGCTCACCCTTCCCAACCCCGCCGCAATTGCCGGCCACAGTCCCCGCTTGGAGCAGAAGGCCGTTTTGTCTCTTCCGTTTCGCCGTGCTAAGTGGATAAGTGGATTGATCATTCCCACCCGCAACGGGCGGCTGGGTGCTAGCGTTGCCGAGGGCGTATCGGGATGACTGACATTTCGTTGTCCAGGGATCTGGACGTTAGCCGGGACGGGGCCAAGCCGAGCCTGGCCGAGGTCAACCCATTCAGCCTGATCGAGGCGGTCAACGCCACCAGCGAGATCGCCCATACCGGCTGGTTGATCTTTCTTGGCGTGGTGGCCTATTTCTGCATCGCGGCGGCCGGTGTCACGCACAAGGACCTGCTGCTCAATTCGGCGGTGCAGCTGCCCTTCATGCAGGTCAACATCGATCTCACCCGCTTCTTCCTGTTCGCCCCGGTCGTGCTTCTCTTCATGCATTTCGGGCTGCTGGTGCAGCACGTCATGCTGGCCCGCAAGGTGATGGAGTTCGACGCCGCGGTGCGCACCATGGAACCGAGCTATCGGCGCACTCACCCGATCCGGCATGAGCTGAACTCCTATTTCTTCACCCAGGCGCTGGCCGGGCCCGAGCGCTCCAAACTGTTCGGCGGCTTCCTGCATGGCATGTTCTGGCTCTCGATCATCGGCATCCCGGTACTGGTGATCTTGTTCATCCAGATCGTCTATCTGCCCTATCACGATGTCGCCACCACCTGGTCGCATCGCCTGGCACTGGTCATCGACAGCGTCCTGCTGGCGCTCATGGGGGTGTTCCTCGGCAGCCGCTCGACCAGTTTTTTCGGCGCCTTCGGGCGCATGCTGCGCAACCAGCCGCTGAACGTCTTTTTCACCGCCCTGCTCTATGTTTGCGTGCTGTTCTTCTCGTTCCTGGTTGCCACGGTTCCCGACGAACCGTTGGACAAGTTCACCCAGTCGCTGCCCGGAGCCGCCGTCAAGAGCAGCGCCTCCGCGGATGGCGAAATCCAGCAGCGGCGGGTCTTTGCGGTCACCGATTTCTTCTTCGAGAGCGCCGGGCGCGGTGGCCTCGGCAGTGGTGTGTTCCGCCGCAACATCTCGGTCACCGACGAGAGCGTTATCGATCGCAACACCAAGAACAACACCCCAGGCATCGTCTCGCTTCGCGATCGTGACTTGCGCTATGCCGAGCTTGACCGCTCCAACCTGCAGAAGGTCGATTTCACCGGCGCCGATCTGTCGGGCGCCCGGCTGGTCGGGGCCGATCTGACCGGGGCCAAGCTTTCGTGCCTCGACATCGATGCCGTGCTGTCGGAGCCGAAACTGCGCAGTCAGAGCTGCGCGCGTCTGAGTTCGGCCGACTTGACGCGGGCCGATCTATCGGGTGCCGATCTGCGGCTCGCCTATCTCGACGGCGCCAATCTCGAAAATGCCATCCTGAACGGCACCGACCTGCGATATGCCAACATGATCGGCGGCAATTTTTCAGGTGCGGATCTGCGCGGCGCCTCGATGGCCGGCGGCGTCGACCTGACCGGCGCCAACTTCCTCGGCGCCAACCTCAGCGGCGCCGACCTGAAGGGTGCAAAGATCCAGGCCACCGATTTCTACGGTGCCGATCTGCAAGCGGCGCGGCTGGTGTTCGCGCAAGCACAGGGGGCCAATTTCCAAGGCGCCCGTCTGCAGGGTGCCAGTCTCGGTGCGGCCAAGCTGCAGGGCGCGGACCTGACCGACGCCGATATCACCGCTGCCGATTTCGGCAACGCCGTGATCTGGGAGACCAAGCCACCGACCAATACTCTGACCACATTGTCCGATCTCTCGGCGATCAGCATCAAAGCGCTGGAGCCTAAGGATCTCAACACGCTAAAAGACCTGCGCAAGTCCATCAAGCAGCCCAAAGTGCTGCAAAAGCTTGACAAGCTGATCGAGCGGCTTGGCAAGCCCGCGGACAGCTCGGCCTGGAATGCCGGTGACGAAGCGACCGCCTGGGCCGGCCTGAAACAAGCCAACCTGACCAGTGACAGCACGGCGCGGATCGAAAAGACCGGCGTCTATCTGACCAAACTCAGCTGCGAATCCGCGCATTCGGACGGTTCGGTGGCGTCCGGCATCATCCGCCGCGTGGTCGACCAGCCGCAGAAATCGAGTCCTGTCGTGCTAATGCGCAAACTGCGCGGGCCAGACTGCCCGGCGTTCAAGCATTTACCCGAAGCGCTGGTGCTGTCCCTGGCGGCCACCATCGAGAAAACCACGCCCGCGCCGCAGGAAGCGGCGGCTGACTCATCGGCAGCCGCTACTACGACCACAACAGCGGCAACCACCACTACCCCCGCACCGTAGGATGCGTTGGGCCCTCTTGGCCGTAACCCAACACCGGACGGTCGACGCCCGCTGCGCTGCGTTATACCGTCCAACTTCTGGTTTGACCTATCACTTTGAAGGTTCGTGACAGAGGTCATGGCGAAGGGGCGCACGGCAGTGCGCCCGTCTAGCTGCGCGGCAAGCACTTGGACGGGCGCACTGCGGTGCGCCCCTACGCTTGCGAGCACGAGTCAAACGATAGGTTGGACGGTATTACGCCGAGGCGCAGAGGATGCCCCGGAGCGGCAGGTGAGGGGCAGGTTCTTGCTCCGGCACGCTCGAAACCGGGTCGAAGCCAGCACCCGCCCCACTTTGCGATTGACGTGGATCATCCCGACATTGCGGCGCTAGCTCAAGTGGGGTCTGACCCCACTTGAGCACCCGAATGGGTCCCCGGGACGAGCCCGAGGATGACGTTGATGAACACTATTTGAATGAGTCACAACCCTAGTTCTGAGCTTCGACGATCAACTTACCCGCATCTGTCCTCGCGAACCGTTGCGGGGCATACATATCTTCGATCGTCGCGGCCGGCAGCAGGTAGCTGCCCGGTGTTACTGCCCGCACCACATAGGCGAGCGTGACGGACGGATTGACCGGTGTGACCGGATCGGCTGTAGTCGTCGCATCAGCAGGCAGAGTGCTGCTGCCGTCACCTTCCACCGCGCCGCCGTCCGGACTGGCGTTCGCTTCGTCCGCCCCACCATGCTGGTTGCTCTTGCTGTCGAGACTCAACGCCGCCACGAACCGGTCATCCCTGAACTCGACGTGTTCGGCCCAGCCCAGACCTTTCAGCCACGGGAAGTTGGCGGTGTTGGCGCTGTCAATCATGTGGGGGTTCTCGACCTCGAAGCCCGCGGGCAGCCGGTCGTCAACCAGTATACGGCCGAGTTTGCCGTCGGTCGCCGTCACCTTCAGTACCACCACGGCACGCTGGTTCTGCTTTAATGTGAACAGGCCCTTGGTGGCCACAAGCGGCTTGCCATCGAGGCTGAAATAGCTGCGTTCGAGGCTGAAGCCTTTGGACGCTGCCGGTTCCGGCGTCAACGATTCGCCCGCCACCGTGACGACGGCCTGCACATCAGCATCGCTGGCGTTGCCGACTGTCACGGCAGCCTTGGCGAGATCGTCCGCCGACAGCGAGCGCATCAGCGTCCCTGTCCGCGGCGCTCCGTTGACGGATAATGCCAGTGTCTTGCCCTGCTCGATCAACCCACGGGCAGCAAGCAGCATCCAGGCCTGCTCCTGGGTGGAGCTATAGGCCTGACCAAGGCGCGATTTACTGACCAGATCAGCTAGCTTGGCGGCGGACTGTTTGCGAACGCCAGTTTCCGAAACCAGCGTCAATGTTGCGGCACCATCGCGCAGAGTGGAGCCATAGTCGGCGCGGCCATCGTCGCCGGCGGCATTCTTGTCGATGTCGGCGATCGCCGCATCGAACGCCTTGCCGGCTCGCTCGGCATCACCGTAAAGCGCAAGGGCGGCGGCGATCTGGGCCTTGGCCATCGGGTTGGCGAAGCGGTCGAGCCGCGTGTCGGCGTAGTAGCGCAGGTCTCCAATGGGCGCGCGGCCGTTGCGGGCGAGCACATAAAGCGCGTAGGCGATCGATTCGCCGCCATGCTCGAAGTCGGAGGCATAACTCACCGAGTTCTGCAGCTTGTCGAGGGCTTGGCTAAAGCCGTGTGCGGGCACCACAAACCCCTGCTCCCTGGCGCGGCCGAGGAAGTCGGTGACATAGGCGCTGAGCCAGAGATCGCCATTACTGGGACCCCATAGGCCGAACGAGCCTGAGGAATCCTGCATCTCCATCAGGCGGGCGACCGAAGCGTCGATACGCTTCTTGGCGTCCGCCTCGCCGATGATGCCGGCAGCGGCCGCCACCTGGTTGAGATAGAGCAGCGGCAGCGCGCGGCTGGTGGTCTGCTCGGCGCAACCATACGGGTAGCGGTCGAGCGCGGCCAGCAATCCGGGCACGTCCAATGCGGCAGCCGGGCCGACCGCGAGCGTGACCTTGGAGCGGCCTGGAATCAGATCCTTCAGCACATCGGCGCTGACGGTGATTTTGCCGGTCTTGGCGGCGAGCGTCTGCACCGTCGTGCGATTTACGTCACCGGCTGGGGCGTGGACTTCAAGGCCAAACGATCTTCGTACCGCGATGTTTCCGGGGCCGGTGAGTGTCACGGCGTAAGAGATCTTGCCGACGTCCTTGCTGGCAAGATCGACGATCTGCAACTTGCGCTCGCCGGCCGCCATGGCGATGTCCTGGTCGAGTGACGTCCTTTTGGCCGCGCCAATGGTCTCCTCGACGGCGACATGATAAGTGCCGGCTGCGCCTTCGACATTATGCAGATCGAAAACGAGTTGGCTCTTGTCGCCGAGCGTCAGGAAGCGCGGACCCGACACCAGCATGGCGACGGGATCGCGCACGATCAGCTCCTTGTCGGCATGGCCGAGTTTGGTCTTGCTCCAGGCCACCGCCATGACTCGCAGCGCGCCATTGAAGTCGGGGACGTCGAAGGTGGCCTCGGCCATGCCGTCGGCACCGACCTTCAGGATGCCGGAATAGAGCGCGACCGGAGCAACCGTCGGCAGGCTGACGGCGGTATCGAGGCCGCCGCCGTCACCGCCGGTACGGGCCGAACCTTTTTCGGCATGCATGCCGTCGATCAGCCGTCCGTACAGGTCGCGGACTTCGACGCCGAGTCGGCGCTGGCCGTAGAACCAGCTTTCGGGCGACGGTGACTTGTAGGCGGTGAGGTTGAGAATGCCGACGTCGACGGCGGCCAGCACGACGCGCGCTTCCTCTCCGGCAGCCAAGCCCGACAGCTTGACGGGGATCTTGAGGCTGCCGCCGGACGGTGATTTCTCGGGCAGCTGCAGACTGACCCCGATGGTCCGGGAGGTCGAATCCACCGGCACCCAATGCACGCCGATCGAGCGCGAAGGCATGCGCTTGGCGTCCACATCCATTGGCCGGTACAACATGGCGGCGACATAGGCGCCCGGCGCCATGGCTTCGTCGATCGGCAGCTCGACGCTGGCGCCGGACTTCGGCACGTCGATCTGCTGCATCGAGATCAATCCATCGCGCAGCACGGCGACAATGGCCTTGCCCTCGCCGTCGGGCGCTATGTTCAGCGTCAGCTTGTCACCAACCTTGTAGCTGGCCTTGTCAACGCCGATCTGCAGCACTTCGGGGCTATCGGCCTTCTCGGCGCCATACCAACCGGCATAGAACGTGACGGAGCTGGCTGGGCCGCCCGGCTGCGTCGAGGCGACCTGCAGGACGTATTCGCCCCATTGCACGGGGATCGAGAGTTTTCCGGGCGCGCTGGCCTCGGCATCGATGGTGCCGTCCAGTACCTTGTTGGTGTAGACGACCGGCTCATAGCTCCATGAGCCATTCTTGCCGTACCACTGATAGTTGCGCTCGACCTTCTTGACCTGCCAGGCGAGGCCCTTGGCGTTCGTCGGCTTACCGGCGGCGTCCAGCAGTACGACCTGGAACTTGGCAACGCCGCCGCGCTCCAGCACCTTGTCGGCTTCCGGCTTGATACCTATGGCGGCAGCGCCGGGCAGCACGGGCAAGCTTATGGCGCGCTCGATGGTGCGGCCGCTCGGCTCGCGCAGCCGCAGCGAAACCTTGGCCTCGAGCAGATGCGAGGTACGCGGCAATTGCGGCAACGCGATCGAAACGTCCGCATGCCCCTTGTCGTCGGTCTTGCCGAGCGCGGTCAGGGTGGCGCGGACGGCATTGATCTTCTCGTCATCCATGCCGAAGCGGTAGCCGGCAAAGCCCTCGAGTCCCTTGGCGGACGGGGTGACCAGCACATCGGCTTCGATGCCGAGATTGGCGGCGGCCGGTCCGTAGAGATAATGGCCGTCGATCTTGATGATTCCGTCCTTGCCGGGTTCGAACGCGGCGGCGGCGGGGCTCAGCGTCATATCGAGCCGTTCGGGCACATAGTCTTCGACCAGGAACGACGTGGTGCCGATGCTCGAACCCTTGGGATCGGCATAGAGATTGGCGCGCCAGGTGCCGGTCTGGGCGGTCGGCGGCAAACCGAGCGTGAAGCTGCGGCCGCCAAGACCGTCATCTTTCAGCACCAGACTCTGCTGTTCGACACCATCGGGGCGTTCGATTTTGAGTGTCAGCGGCAGGTTTTCGGTGGCGTTGGCCTTGCGGTCGCGCAGCAGGCCCGTCAGGTGGACCTGCTCGCCAGGGCGATAGACGCCGCGTTCGGCAAACACATAGGCATCGAGGATGCCAGGCGCGTCACGGCCAGCGACACCGCGATCGGACAGATCGAAGGCGCTGCCGTTCATGTCTAGGAAGGCGTAATCGTGATCGGCGGTCTCGGCGATCAGGATGGCCGGGGCAAGGCCGCCGTCGCCGCGAGCCAGGCCGGCTTCGAAGTGGACATAGCCGTTGGCGTCGGTCTTGCCGGTGGCAAGCACGTCGTTGTTGCGGGCGACCAGCTTCACGGCGACGTCGGCGGTCGGCTTGGCGGTGGCCAGCGAGCGCACGAAGGCGTGTACCCCGTCCTCGCCCTTGAGCGCGGCAAGTCCGAGATCGGAGACGATGAACCATTGCGTGGCGCGCGACTGGTAATGCTCAGACTTGGACCCCTCGGCCAGTGCCGACATGACGTACACACCCGCGCCGAGGTTCGGGATCATCTCGCCAACCGGGAAGGCGGTTGTCACCTCCTGGTTGAGATCCTGCTTGACCGTGAGGTCGCCATGCCAGATCGGCGCGCCGGTCTTGTCGCGGATATCGTCGAGCTGACTGCCCGAGAGCTGGGTTGCGATGTCGCCGTCAACGATGGTGCGGGCGAGGCTGCGGTCACCGATCTTGTAGACTTCGATGCCGACCTTGGCGGTGTTGACGCTGATGATCGGAATGCCCTGCTGGCCCTTGTTGGGCAGCACATAGCTCTTGCCAGCAAAGCGCGCGCCCGGCGAGCGGTCGCGAACGTAGACCGCCAGCGTGGAGGTCTTGCCAAGGTCCTCGCCGACCGACGATGGCAGGCCGGCGCGCACTTGCACTTCGTAACGCTGGCCATGCTGGAGACCCTCGGCGCACAGCTGATAGTCCTCCTTGCTGACCGCAGCCGGATCGGTGCCGTTGATGGAGAGGAACTTGGCATAGTCCAGCTGTCCAAGTTCCAGCGTCTCGGAAAACTGGATGCACAGGCGTGGCGTCACGGCGTCGCTATCGACCGAGTAGTCGACGATCCGGAAACCTTGCTCGGATTTCAGTTTGTCGTAGGCGTCGTGAACGGTCTTGATATCGGCCAGGGTAATGCTGGCCTTGTAGGCGCCGAGCGCTGGCCGCCACAATTCGCGCCGTTTCAGCGCCTCGCCCAGCAGACCGAGTGCCTCGGCCTTGGGCACGTCGGATTGCAGCAGCTGGTAGGCCGTGAAGGCGGCGCCGGACGCGTATTCGTTGAACGATGCGCGCTCCTGGTCGTTGACCGGATCGGTGACGACCAGCGCCTTGGCCAAGGCCAGCCAGCTCTTGCCATCCTGCGGTTCGAGCGCGAGCGTGGCGCCGATGTCTTGCACCGCGGCCCGGTTGTCGCCGGCTTTCAGCATCTGTTCGCTGAGCTTGCGCCATTGCACGATACTCTTGCCGGCGGGCGACCACAGCTTTTTCAGCGTGCCCTGCAGGCGGGTCGCATCGGCGGCGACATCAGGATGGTAGTAGGGCTTTTCGGCCGCCGTGGCAGCGGAAATGGCAAGGAGAGCGGCGACGCAGAAACCTGTTGCTGTGCGGATCATGGTCATCCCGTGTGGCGCAAACTGAGAGCGCTCGGGGCTGATCTGATCGCGAGGAGAGGGAGCAGCAGGGTCACGATCGCCGGCAGCCCCGGCAATACGCGATGTTGCGCATGCGGGCTTGGCCAAACAATGACGACATTGTTTCAGTCGGTGGCAACGAGAGAAAAAATTAAGGCGCCCGCGACCGGCAAGGTCGCGGGCGCCTGATGGTGCTTGGCCTAGTGGCGCGTGCTGGCGCTCGGGCCGGCGCTACCGGGGGTCGAGGGAGTGAGGTTCAGCACCCCGGCCGGCAACATCTCGGAACTGGGCGCCATCGGCAGCCGGCGCGTGGCCACCAGCTTCTCGCCCTTGCCCCACAGCGCCTGGAAGGTGCGGCTGACGCGGGCGGCGGCCAGGCTGTTGAAACACTCGAAGGTCTCGAAGGCATCGCGCGTCTCGGGATCACGCCGCATGCAGTCGCCCTGCCAGCTGAAGGTGGTGCCGAGCACCATTTGCTCATGCGCGTCGATCAGCGCGGGATGGTTGGTCTTGCGGATCTGGACGAACGGGTCGGGCCCCGTGCCATGGGCAACCAGTTCAAGCCACTGGGCCATCTGCTCGGCGGGGTCGGCATGGCAGAACATCACCTCCAGCCGAACCGCCAGGGCCGCGCAGTCGCTGATCGCGGCCAAGGCCGCGCGGGCCACCGGCGATGCTGGCGAGCGGGCAATCAGCGTTGCCGTGCGCTGGGCCAGCGCGGGCTCGGGGGCCACGCTCAGACGGTCAAGGTAATAGCCGATGAACCTCGAGGAATTTTCCTGCTTCTCCGCATGTTTGATGAATTTGGAATGTCGGGCGTTGTCGAAGAAGCTCATTGGCTATTGACCCTCTGGCCAGCTCTTGCGACCGATGGCGGGATGCTCGGTCGTTCAGGCGGTAACGCAACCACTTAGGGGTTATCGGCCGATTGGGTTAAAGAACGCTTGCCGTTTGTCCCGGTGAGGGAGAATTTGCGGCGGCGTTGCGGATTTTATTGGCGGACTTGGGGCAAGCACCACGGGCGCGCGATGCTTGCCGCCGATCCATCACGTCCGGCGCTGGCGCCGATTGAGGCCACGGCCAAAACGGGTGGCAATGCGCTCGATCTCAAGCGTTTCGCGGTCGTTGCTGCGGTACTCAAGCTCGGTTGGCTCATCGCCACTCAGCGTCTCAAGTTCGTTCTGCCGGAACTGGGCAACCGCGGTGCGCCAGTCGTCCTCGGGGCCCTCGGTAAATTCCTCATCGATGTGTTCCGGTTCGACGCGCGATTCGGTCAGGAACGACTGAATCTCCGATGGGCTCGAGACGTCGACCGCAGGCAGTCGCGGTTGCAGCGCTTGCCAGCTTTGCTGCAGTTCGGGCGAGGCATCTGCCTCGCCGTGCACCTGGATGGCGTCGCGCACCAGCGGCTCGATAGCATGATCGATCTGGTGCACGCCGCCGGCCATGGTACTCTCGGCGGTCCAGCGGAAGCCTTCGGACCGGCGCATCGGGCTCGGCATGGCCGAACGGGGCTCGGACAGGTCGGTCGCCAGGGCCGCATTGCCGTTGGCATAGTGCATTTGCGCCGGGGCGTCATCGCCCTGCTGCCAGAGTGTGCGGCCGCTGAGATTGGGCATCATGATGACTGACGCGGCGTTGCCATTGGATGCGTGCTCGGTCCGTCCCGCCCAGTCGGATTCATGCCGGGCGCTACCAGCGATCGAGCTTGCGCCATCGAACAGCGGCGACCGCCGAGCGTCGAACTCGCCGAAGCCGGGCCGCGGACTGTCGTAACCATTGGCGTGGCCATTGGTCTCGCCATGGCCATTCGTGTGACCATTCATGCCTTCGCCAACGGCGTCATAGGTCGTGGCGGCAGTCTCTTCGGCACGCTTGACCACTGTGGCAGCGCGGGTCGCCAGCGCAACCTGAGTGGCCTGATGGCTGGCCAGTTCACGCATCACGATGGCGAGCTCGGAAACCGTCTGGCGCAGCATCACGACGTCCGCCGAGGCCTTGTCGGGGGGTGCCGCTGGTCTGCTTTCAGCGACCGGATGCTGCTCACTGGTAGCGCGCCGCTCTGGCGTCGCCTTGCGCTCGAAGCTGGGTTCGGTCGCGGGCGCTTCATCCTTGTTGCCTAGGATTTTGTCCCAGAAGTTGACCTTGCGCGGCGCGTTACCATCAATGCGCAGCTCGAACCGATCGTCGGACCTGACGCCGTCGAGGTCGGATTCATAGGTGCGCGAAATCTCCCGCTTGGTGCGCTCGATCTCGGCGCGCTTGGCGGTGATGCTGGCTTCCAAGCCTAGCGTGCTCAACTCAGACTGCGCCGAGATCTCGCGCCGGCGCATATCGGCTTCGTGCTGCTTGCCGGTGATGTTGGTCTCGATCATCAGCGTATTCAGCTCGGCTTCCTTGCGCTTAGACGATTTTACCGCGTCGTGTTCAATCTCCATCAGTTCCGATTGGAACACAATCTGGCTCGACTTCATCTCGTTCTTCTTGATGCGCGCCTCAAGCTGCTTCTCACGTACCGGCGTCAATTCGTGATCGGCACCGACCACCATGTCCATGACAAAGTCCGACCAGGCCCCTTTCTTGAAGCGGTAGAGGCGGAAACTCTTGATGCCGGCCCACTTGCTGCCGAGCTGCTTGAGCCGAGTGCGCACGGCCGCCACTGGCGGGAAGCTGGCGCGGCGGAACGGTCCGCCGGTTTCCTGGCTGGAAAAGAAATTGGCGATGAATTGCGCTTCCAGCAAATCGTCGTCGGTCAGATTGCGGGCGCTGCCGTCATGGTCGCCGCCGGCGCCTTCGCGGCCCGCGATCAGCGGAATGGCGACATAGTCGTGGCCCATATAATCGAAGGCGATATGGCGCAGCGGCTCCATCTTGGCGCGCGCGTCCGGATCGTCATGGATGGCGTACATGTCGTCGAGCGTGCGGTAGGTCTCGCCGTCCGACTGGGCGCGGCGCCGGCGCGTGCGCTCGGACGACGACAGCGGCTTGGGGATCGACACTAGCAACAGGCAGATATCGACAAACAGCGCGATGGCGAGCGGGATGTAGTCGCGCTGGCTGAGCCCGGTCTCGACGCCGGCAACCGGCTTGGCCTCGACGCCACCAGTCTGGATGGCGCGCGCCTGCTGGTTGCGGATGTTGTCGGGCGAGGCTGGCAGTTTGAACTGGGCCAGGCTGAGCAGTGTCGTGTTCAGGCGGCGGAACGCTTCGATGGTGGCGTCGGCGCCTTCCACGGTGGTGATCTCGGGCTTTTCCAGTACCGGCAGTGCGTCGATGGCCTTGACGGCGCTGCGCAACGCAGCCTGGATCTGCGGATCGGGGCAGGCAAAGGTCTTGCCCTGTTCGTCGGGGAACACGGTCTTGTCGGCGCGCTCGGCGAAATCGGCCTTGAGCTGTTTCAACTGCGGATCGGTGCGGAAGGCATTGAAGCCGACCACGGTCAGCTCCAGCTTGCGCCCCAGGCCCTTGATGAACTCGTTGCGGGTGCCGGTCCTGAGATCGAACGTGCTCTTGTCCTGATGCACGATCTTCTGCAAGTCGCCTTCGAGTGCGGCAACGTCCTGCTTCAAGGCCGCCGAGCGCTGCTGCACGAATTGCGAGGCGGTCGAAAAGCTGGCGGCGTCGGCCTCGCGCAGACGGCGGCGCGGGCCATCGCCGGGTCGGCTGTTGGGGCAGGAATTGCCCTTGGCGTTCTCTTCCTCGGCTTTCTGGGTCGAGATCAGGGCAAGCTGGGTGAACACGGTGCCCATCTGGTCGAGGCGGGTTTGGGCGCCATGCAAGGCACCTTGCACTTGCGTGACGGCCGATTCGGCGCCACGCGAGGCCTCAGAGCGGCTTTCCAGGAACTTCCAATAAAAGCCGAACGAGAAGCCGACCGAGATCAGGGTGAGGAACAGATAGCCAACAATATACAGCACGCGGACAGGAAACGCCGTCACCTCGTTGAACAGCTGGTCAAGCAGCCACACCACCATCAGCATCAGCATGGCGACCGAGGCGCCGATCGCGATCTTGAAAACCAGGTCGAGGTCGCCGAGATTGGCCTGCACCAGTTCCAGCATGCCGGAATAAGTCGACACCCACGACAGCGCCGCCAGACCGGCAATCAGCAGCATCTTTTTCAGATCATGCCGACGCTTGTGCTCGGGCCGCTGGCGCAACAGGCGGGCGGCGCTTTGGCGCACACCCGCGAAACTGGCTTCTGGTTGCTGCATGATTGACCGAACGCTCCCTCGAACCCAACCCCACGCACCGAAACCGAACTCTGCCCACGCGGCTGGCGCGATCGACGCGCCCTCTAAATCCCTGGTCAGACCTGAACGGCGCTTGAACGTGACCCTGAAACGACCGTCGGGAGGGCTAAGCTGCGGTCACCCTCTTCGGTCCAGCTTGGTTATTCTCCGTTTAATCCGGCTAAACTTGGGCTCTCCGGCGGCGGAACGGGGAAGTTACGTGAACCAGGGACTATGGGGTAGACGGAGAAATGGGGCGATGTGCTGAAGTGGGACGAAGTGGGCACGCGAGCACTAATACCGTCCAACTTATCGTTTGACTCGTGCTCGCAAGCGGGCGCACAGCGGTGCGCCCGTCCAAGCGCTTGCCGCGCAGCTAAGGTTCTGACTCATTCAAATGGTTTCCGATTTTTCGTCATCCCGGCGAAGGCCGGGACCTGTCCAACCATCGGGACCTGCAGCAGTTGGCAATTCGGAAACAGTGCTTT
>JANLQJ010000383.1:0-2772 GCA_031367715.1 Hyphomicrobiaceae bacterium
ATGAAGCTCACCAGGAGCAGCAGGACGGCCCCGCCGGCGATGACAGGCGGCAGATTGGGCGGCGGCACGATGAGGTCCGCCTGATGCACAATCGTGCCGTTGAAGTTGAAGTTCTCAACGCCAACCACGAGATCGGTGCCGTCTGTTGCCGCCCGTGCCGGATCGCCCGGGCCCGTGGATACGTGGCCATTGTCGGTGATCTTGTAGGCCAGGATCGTCGTGTTGTGGGCGTCGTTGAAGCGTAAGCCCCCGGCCAGGACCGCCTTGCGGATATCGTAAGGGATAGTTCTTGTTACCTCCTGGAGTTTGGGGAGGATATTGTTCCGTGGGTATGTCTGGGGATAGTTCGAAGCAGTTCGATATCGTTGCGGAAACCCGCCGGGTTCGCAGTGACGATGAGAAGCGCGCGATCGTGGCCGAGGCGTCGCAGGGGTTCCGGAATGCTTCCGCCGTTGCGCGGCGTCACGGGATCAAGCCGAGCCTTCTCTTCCGCTGGAAGAAGCAGTTTTCGGGGAAGCCGGTGCTAGGCGGCACACGAGCCTCAACGTCCTTCGTCCCCGTAACCCTGGCCTTGCCATCGCTGGTCCCGGGGATGGCGGCGTCTCAGCCAAAGCCGCAAAGCCTGATCGAGATCGAGGTTGCGGGCGGCCGCAAGTTGCGCGTGGCAGCTGATGTAGAGACCGGTGTTTTGAAGCGGATCATTGCAGCGCTGGAGACGCCCTGATGATCCCGGTGCCGGCTGGGGTCCGGGTCTGGCTGGCGGCCGGCCATACCGACATGCGGCGCGGTTTTCCGGGCTTGGCGCTGATGGTCCAAGAAACGCTGAAGAGCGATCCGCACGCCGGGCATCTTTTTGTCTTTCGCGGCAAACGCGGCGATCTCGTGAAGATCATCTGGCATGACGGGCAGGGTGCGTGCCTGTTCTCGAAGCGCCTGGAGCGCGGGCGGTTTATCTGGCCGGCGGCGAGCGCGGATGCGGGTGGGCATCTAAAGCGCCCTGAAGATGCCGCGGTGACGATATCGCCAGCCCAACTTGGGTATATGCTGGAAGGCATTGATTGGCGCGCGCCACAAAAAACCTACCGGCCAGAAATTGCGGGATGAGTGATCGCAAGGTCACGCGCATACTAGCGAAGCAGTGTAAAATCCCGGCATGGCACTCGATCCCGCTACGCTGCCGAAAGATGTTGCTGCCCTGACGGCACTACTCATGGCGGCCGATGCGCGGGCTAACAAGGCCGAGACCCGAGCTTTGGATCTCGATGGTCAGATTGCGCATCTGAAGTTGACGATTGCCAAGCTGCAGCGCGACACCCACGGCGCGTCGTCGGAAAGAGGCGCGCGTCTCCTCGACCAGATGGAACTGCAGCTTGACGAGTTGGCCGCCACTGCCGCGGAAGGCAAGGCCGCTGCCGCCCTTGAAACGCCGGTCCTGCATGATGAAGATGCGCCGCTAAAGCCCGCGCGCCGTTCCTTACCCTCTCATCTACTGCGCGAACGTATTGTTCATGCTCCGCCTTGCGCCTGCGCCCACTGCGGCAGTGACAGACTGCGCAAGATCGGCGAGATCACCACGGAAACGCTCGAACTGATCCCGGCCGCGTGGAAGGTTTTGAGCCATGAGCGTGAGAAGTTTACTTGCCGGGCGTGCGAGAAAATCACCGAAACCCCGGCGCCGTCGCATCCGATTGCGCGTGGCCGCGCCGGACCGCAGCTACTGGCGCATGTCCTGTTCTCGAAGTACCGGGCACATCTGCCCTTGAACCGGCAAAGCGATATCTACGCCAAGGAAGGTATCGATCTCGACGTCTCGACGCTGGCCGATTGGGTTGGTTCTTGCGCGGCGACGCTCGCGCCGCTGGTCGATGAAATCGAAAAGCACGTCTTGGCCGCCGAGCGCATCCACGCCGACGACACGACGGTGCCTGTTCTGGCGCGCAATCAATGCACGACGGGCCGGCTGTGGGCTTATGTGCGCGATGACCAGCCGTTCGGCGGGCAGGCGGCGCCAGCAGCTCTCTTTTATTACTCGCCAACGCGCGGCGGCGAACATCCAGAAATGCATCTCGCCACTTACAGCGGCTTGATGCAGGCTGACGCCTACTCCGGCTACAACGGGCTTTATGCCAAGGGCCGCAAACCTGGCGAGATCATCGAAGCCGCCTGTTGGGCGCATGGCCGCCGCAAGTTCTTCGAACTGGCTGAACTGCAAAAAGCGCCGGTGGCCATCGAAGCCGTCAAGCGCATCGATGAATTGTTCGCCATCGAACGCGAGATCAATGGCCAGCCGCCAGACGTGCGTCTTGCGGTGCGTCAGGCGAGATCGAAGCCTTTGGCCGATGCTCTCGAAATCTGGCTCAGAGACGAGCGCAGAAAACTCTCCTCGAAAGCCCCGGTCGCAAAAGCCATCGACTATAGCTTGAAACGATGGCCCGCCTTTACGCGCTTCCTCGACGACGGCCGCATCTGCATGTCGAACAACGCCGCCGTGCGCGCCGTGCGCGGCATCGCCGTCGGGCGCAAAAACTGGACCTTCTGCGGCTCCGATTCCGGGGGCAAGCGTGCAGCCGCCATCTACACCCTGATCGAGACCTGCAAGCTCAACGACATCGATGCGAGAGCCTGGCTTGCCGATGTCCTCGCCCGCATCGCCGATCATCCCGCCAAAAAAATCACCGAGCTGCTGCCCTGGAACTGGAAGGCTCAGCACGCGGCCGCCGCTGCTGCAGCCTAGACTTGAACCTTACCCTGCGGTCCTGGCCGGATGCTTAC
>JANLQJ010000404.1:0-1655 GCA_031367715.1 Hyphomicrobiaceae bacterium
GGCGAGCACCGTGTCACGTGGCACGGCCGTCGCATCGGCGAGGCGAGGATGGCGGCTCGGAGGCGGCGCGACGTCATCCGTGATCCAGCGATCGAGATTGATTAGGGCCCGTCCGCAAACTAATGAATCAAGTTTGCCACACATCCCCGCAATATGACATCGAGGGGATTCACAGGCCGCCGCGACGCAGATAGATGCGTCGCATGGCCAAGGCTGGGGATGCGATCCGACAGAGGTATGAGGCGCTGCTGCCGGTGCTCGACGAGCAAACCGAGCGGCGGTTCGCCGGGGCCGAGGCGATGGCTGCCGGCTATGGCGGCGCCAGTCTGGTTGCCCGGGTCACGGGCATTGCGCGAAGCACGATCAATCGCGGCATTGCGGAGATCAAGGAAAAACGTAATGCTGGCGCGGGCCGTATCCGCAAGCCGGGCGGCGGGCGCAAATCGAAAGTTTCGGAAAACCCGAAATTGCTCGATGACCTTAAAGATCTGGTCGAGCCGGAGACATCAGGCGATCCAATGCGGCCGTTGCTGTGGACAGCGAAAAGCCTGCGCCATCTCGTGGGCGCCCTGAAGGACAAGGGGCATAAGGTCGGCCGGACTGTCGTGGCCGATCTGCTGCGCTCGCTCAATTACAGCCTGCAAGCGAATGTCAAAACCAAGGAAGGTGGCGATCATCCCGACCGCAATGCCCAGTTCGAGCATATCAACGCGCAGGTCACGGCGTTCCAGGCGAGCGGTGATCCGGTCATCTCGGTCGACACCAAGAAGAAGGAATTGGTCGGCAATTACAAGAACAACGGGGCTGAGTGGCGGGCGCAAGGCGAGCCGGAGGAAGTCAAGGTGCACGACTTCATCGATCCCGCCCTCGGCCGCGCCGTTCCCTACGGTGTCTATGATATCACGAAAAATACCGGTTGGGTCAGCGTCGGCATCACCAGCGATACGGCAAGCTTCGCGGTCAACACCATTCGCCGCTGGTGGCAGACAATGGGAATGCAATCTTACTCATCGGCGAAACGCCTGATGATTACGGCCGACGGTGGCGGCAGCAATGGGTCGCGTGTGCGATTGTGGAAAATTGAATTGCAGAAATTAGCCGACGAGATCGGCAAACCGATATCCGTCTGCCATTTGTCACCCGGCACCAGCAAATGGAACAAGATCGAACACCGCCTGTTCGCCTTCATTACCCAGAATTGGCGCGGCAAGCCGCTGCGCTCCCTGCAGACGATCGTCCAGCTGATCGGCGCAACGACGACCGACAAAGGTCTCAAAGTGCGCGCCGAACTCGACAACACCGTCTACGTCAAGGGCATCGAGGTGACCGACGCCGAGCTTGCAGCCGTCAACATTCT
The DNA here is from genome assembly GCA_031367715.1 of Hyphomicrobiaceae bacterium. GTDB lineage: Bacteria > Pseudomonadota > Alphaproteobacteria > Rhizobiales > Hyphomicrobiaceae > JANYHF01. The sequence goes on from JANLQJ010000404.1 coordinate 1,358, forward strand.
GCGCGACGAGTTCCACGGCGAGTGGAACTACACCATCTCGCCGCGCCCGTCGGGATAGCGGGCCCAGTTCGGCCAGTCCAGCTGCCGCCATTATTGCTGGACGGGCGCTTACCGGCTCGAAGGCGACGCGCGCTACAAGACCATGACGCTGGAGACGGGCGAGTTCATCCGGCGCCTGCTGATGCACGTCCTGCCGAAAGGCTTCCATCGCATCCGGCACTACGGCCTACTCGCCCGCAGCAGCACCAAGGCGGCGACGCTGGAGCGGGCCCGCGCGCTGATCGCCGAGGCGACGCCG
>JANLQJ010000425.1:0-26461 GCA_031367715.1 Hyphomicrobiaceae bacterium
GTGCGCTCGGAATGGGCAATGATCTGCACCGCACACAACCTCTGCAAGCTGTTCAGGGGTGGAAACCCCGCCTGAGGCGGGTTACGATCGCAAAACCGCCCCGCCGCCATGGCTACAATGGCTATCTGGACGGGCTCCTAGGCGCAGTGACGTCGCGGACAAAGTCGCGTCCCCCCCGCACAGCCCGCCCCGACAGTATTGGCGAACAGAAAGCTCTGGTCCATCATCGGCCTGAGTTTCCCCGCAGCCACGAGCGGCCGGACCTTGGCGGCGAGATTGTCGCCGACGCAGTGGCGGGACGTAAGCCGATATGCCCAACCCCTCACGTCACAAGCACAATCTTCCCGATATGCTGGCCCGCCTCCATGCGCCGGTGCGCCCCCGAGGCATCGGCCAACGGAAAGCTCTGATCCATCACTGGTCTGAGTTTGCCCGCCGCCACCAGTGGCCAGACCTTGGCTTCGATCTCGGCGGCCAATGCAGCCTTGAAGGCATTGGTGCGTGGGCGCAACGTCGAGCCGGTCCAGGTCAACCGTTTCATCATGATCCTGGCGACATTCATCTCCAGGCTCGGCCCTTCGAGAAACGCGATTTGCACGATGCGGCCGTCAAACGCTGCGGCATCGAGATTGCGCGCCATGTAGCTGCCGCCCACCATATCGAGGATGACATCGGCGCCCTTGCCGTCCGTCAGCTTGGCGATGGCGGCGACGAAATCCTCGTTGCGGTAATTGATGGCATGATCGGCACCGAGCGCCACGCAGGCCGCGCATTTCTCGGCCGACCCTGCCGTCACGATAACCTCGGCCCCGAAGGCCTTGCCGAGCATGATCGCCGTAGTGCCGATGCCGCTCGAGCCGCCATGCACCAGCAAGCGCTCACCAGCTTTCAGGCCACCGCGTTGAAAGACATTGTGCCAGACCGTGAAAAAAGTTTCCGGCATCGCCGCCGCGTCAGTGATCGACAGCCCTGCCGGGACCAGCAGCGCCGCGCCTTCTTCGACCAGCGCGTATTCGGCATAACCGCCGCCGTTCAGCAGCGCTGTCAGCTTGTCGCCGACCTTGAAGCGTTTGGTGTCGGCGCCCGCCGCCACAACCTCGCCGGCCGCCTCCAGGCCCGGCAAGGGCGACGCGCCCGGCGGTGGCGCATAGCTACCCGACCGCTGCAACACATCCGGGCGATTGACGCCGGCCGCCGCCACTTTGATCAGCAACTGGCCCACCGCTGGCTGCGGCACTGGAACGGTCGCGGGCACCAACACCTCGGGGCCACCGGGGCGGGCGATGGTGATGGCGGTCATAGTGTCGGGAATGGAGGCCATGGCTTTTTCCTTTGCGAGAATTTGGGGTAGCATCACCGCCGTCAGACAGAACGCAAGAGGATCACGACGATGGACCTCGATGACCTGATGAAGCCGAAAAAGCCGGTGGGGGCCGTCATTGGCGAAAGCCTGCTGCCCTATTCGATCGAAGATCTGGAAACCCGGCTGACGCAGCTTGCCGACGAGTGCACCCGTGTCGAGGCAGAGATTGCCGCGCGCAAGTCCTCGCGCGAGGCGGCGGAAGGGTTTTTCAAGAGTTGAGTAGGTGGCTGGTCAGCTCAACGGCAGATAGTCGATTTCCATGAACGCGGCAACTTCACGCAGCCACCGTTTGCGCACGAAGGCGACGTGGGCGGGATGCCGGTTATAGACGTCATAGGCAGCCTGGTCGGCGAATTCCATCGACAGGCCGAACTGGTACTCGTTCTTGGAGCTGACCTGCCGCAACGGTTCAAAACGCTCGACGCCCGGGATTTGAGCGAGTGTTTTCGCGGCGGCGAGAAAGTCGGCCTCTTCGGCTGAGCCGGCAGCGTGCTTCAGCCGGAAAACAACTGTATGTCGGATCATGTGAGCGTCCTTCTTGGCTTACGCATCTGCCCCAAAGCCACCCTGCGATTATCCCTTCCTTAAGGATATCGGCGCACAGTGGTCGTCATCCAGTCTTCTGGATCCTGAGTGGTCCTGTCCACTCTGTTTGACGCCTCCCTGTTAACTTCTGAGCCGCCTAAACCGCGGCTCATTTTTTTTGCCTTCTTTCAGCGCGAATCGGAAGGTCATCGTTAACCCAGATGCGATCATACTTGCGTTCGACTGCAGGTATTCGCATGATGGTTTTTGCGATCAGTTCAGTGGTGATAGTGCAATCATGAGCGAGCGTGGCGTACGCGAGTTGACCGGCCCCCGTGGTGTGATGGTTTCGTTCGGCGAACGGTACCTGACCTCGGAGCGGTTCCAATCCATCTACCGCGAGGGGATGGAACTGGTGGAAGAGACGGCCCGCTATCTCGATGGCGACGGCCGCGGCCAGGGCAAGTCCCTCAAGGGCGCAACGTCGCTTTCTTATGCGACCGAGAGTATGCGGCTGACGACGCGGCTCATGAACATTGCGTCCTGGCTGCTGATCCGTCGATCGGTGAACAATGGCGAGATGAATCAGGAGCGGGCGCGGCGCGAACGGCTAAAGCTGAAGATCGATTCGATCGGACGGCCGTCGCACATCAAGGGCTTCGATGAGCTGCCGCAGCGTCTGCGCGAGTTGATCGTGGCGAGCTTTGCGCTGCAGGACAAGGTGATCAAGCTCGACCGCCTGTTCGAGGGCGGCACGGTGCTGGGCGACGAGCTGCAGCCGCGGGCCTTGGCGCCCCCCCCGCCCCCGCAGGACGTGCTGGCTCCTGCCACCGTTGACGGCCCGGGCGATGGTCGCACAACTCAACCCCGCGTGCGACTAGTGTTCAGCGCGGATACGTCGGTCAACAAGCATTGATCGGTTAGTTGGGCGTAGACCCGTTGGCTTGCGGCCGGCATCGAGCTGCGCGGCACGCTGCAACAGGGCGGCCGCGAGCCGCCCCTAACGCCATGTCAATCGCACGGCACAAACGAAAACAGTGCCCACCTGATCGCCCCGGGACAGTTCTTTTTTGGGCATCGCCCGCCAAGTCTACGCCTTGAACAGGCCTTCGAATTTCTTGTTGAATTTCGTCAGACGCCCGCCGCGGTCGAGCAACTGCTGGTTGCCTCCCGTCCAGGCCGGATGTGTGCTCGGATCGATGTCGAGCATGATCTTGTCACCCTCGTTGCCGTAGGTCGAGTAGGTCGCGTACTCGGTGCCATTGGTCATCACGACGGTGACGGCGTGGTAGTCGGGATGCAGGCCTTCGGTCTTCTTCATGGGCGAAAGTCTCGTTTGTGGCCCGCACGTTGTCGCGCACGGAGCGGTCGGGACCCGAATGAATGGGATTAAGCAAGGGGATACAGCGGAACGGCCGGTCTGGTCAAGGGGCGGGAATGACGAGATCGGTGTTGCGCGGCGGCGTCTCAATCAGGCCCGTGCCGTCGTAGATGTCCGCAAGCGTTAGACGGCAGTCGATTTTTGGAAGCTCGATCACATCAGCGCAACGGTCAGCGTCGACGGCGTCCCAGCCGGTGGCTGTTCGCACATAGAGCGTGACGGCGACCAACGCGCTGTCTACCAGCAAGATGTAGTCAAGCAGCTGATGGCGTCGATACTCGTTCAGTTTCCGATCCCAAGGCACACCGGTGTTCGACTTTGATAGCACTTCCACGGCCATACGGGGTTTGATAACTTCGTAGACATCGCCACGCGCGGCGGATCGCAGGTCACCATAACGTCCGGGCGGCGGACAGAGCGAATTCGCGTGCGCAGAGCCGTATCGGCGGTTGTCGGTCGGCAAGGACTGCCCCGGAGCTGGCGGTGCAAAACGGCAATAACATTGACCACAATGCGATCGTGCCGTCCACTGGCACCGGCCATCAGCTTGACGGGGACGCCATCGATCAGCTCGTACGCGCATCTTGGTTGAGACTCCAAATCAAGAACTCCTCGACGTCCATCAGAGTCGATGCAGCATTTGCCATCGGGGTCTCGATTAAGTGCGACGAACGCCAAGACAATATCACGCCATCAGTCTAATTGCGACATTCCCGTTCCCGTGATTGCACCCCGCCACCCACTCGGCTAGAAACCGGCCATCGGCTTGACCCGAGGGTGGCAATCCGATTGCATCGGGTGAGCATGGACAAGACCGCGACTCTCGACCGGACCGTGGCCGGTCATGGCGATGCAAATGTCTTGGCTCCGTCGCGAACCGGCGCCGCCCGCGATCGCCTCGCCTATCTTCCCCACGTCGATGGACTGCGCGGTGTCGCGGTTCTGCTCGTGGTCGCCTATCACGCTTGGCCTTGGTTATTGCCGGGCGGTTTCATCGGCGTTGACATCTTCTTTGTCATCTCTGGCTTCATTATCACCCGGCAGATCTTCGCCGAGATGCAAACCGGGCAGTTTTCCTTTGCTCAGTTCCTGACCCGGCGCATCCGGCGCCTGCTGCCGGCTGCGTTTGTCTGCTTTGCTGCCACAACAGCGCTGGCGAGTTGGTTGCTGCTGCCGCGGGCACTATCGAATTTCGGCCGCAGCCTGGCCTCGGCTGGGCTGATGTATGCCAACATCTATTTCTACCAGACCTCGGGGTATTTTGCGCCGCGCGCTGATGAAGTGCCGCTGTTACATACCTGGTCGCTGGCGGTCGAGGACCAGTTCTACCTGAGTTGGCCGCTTATCCTACTTGGCCTGGTTTGGGCGTTGAGATCGGGCCGCACCATCGCTTTGGCTGCCGCCGGGCTCGGCATCCTCTCGCTGCTGGCGGCCGAATGGCTGGCCCACACCGACCGGGATTTTGCCTACTACATCCTGTTTCCCCGTGCCTTCGAGCTGTTGGCGGGATGTGCCTTTGCCATCTGGGCGCCCGCTGCCGGCAAGTTCGGTGCCGGTGTGGCATCGGCTGCGTCTGGTCTTGGTGCGGCGGTTCTCGGGCTGAGCGCAGTGCTCTTGAATGGTGCGAGCACGTTTCCGGGCCTGCTGGCACTGCCCCTCGTGCTCGGCACACTTGCCTTGATCTGGTCGGGACAGACGGCATCGGCACAGCCTGCGCACTTGCTGTCCGGGCGTGTGCCGCTGTTCTTTGGACGGATTTCCTATTCACTGTACCTCTGGCACTGGCCGCTGCTGGCGCTGGCGCATTATGCCCTCGAGCGCCCGTTGTCGACGCCCGAAACCCTGTTCGCCGTGCTGCTCAGCATCGGCCTTGCCGCAGCGTCCTGGCGCTGGATTGAGCGGCCGTTCCGGCACGGCAGCTGGTTGACCGTGCCGGCCTGGCGGGTGTTTGCCGCCGCCACCGCCTGCAGCACACTCTTTGCGGCGTTGGCGATTGCGCTGGTGGTCGGCAGAGGGCTTCCGAACCGTTTCAGCGCCGAGGTGCGCAGTTTCCTGACGGTGTCGGCTACGGCTAAGGGCTACAAGCACTGCGACTATAACGCTGCCGCGTTAAAGGATGATTCAAGCTGCACCCTCGGGGAAGCGCACGGCGCGAAAGGCGCTCTGGATGTGGCCGTGTTCGGCGACAGTAACGCGCGCCATTTCGGTGCGATGCTAGACAAACTGCTGAAACCGCGCGGGCTGGCTGGTCGCACCGTGGCCTATCCCGGTTGCCCGCCGTTGATCGGTGTGTCTCGGCCGGCCATCGACATCCAGACCAACACCCAGTGCACCGAATATCAACACGCGATCCTGGCTTTCAATCAGCGCAATCCGGGCCTCAAATTGGTGGTGCTGTCAACTATCTGGGCGGGCTACTATGACGGGCTGGTTTACAACGCGTTAGGGCCAGCAGGCCAAGAGGGCAAGGCGGTCAGCTTTGAGGACGCGGTACGCTGGACGATCGCCGCGTTGCGCCAGCGCGGCTTGCGGGTCTGGTTGATCGGCACCATCCCGCAGTTCGACGACTATTCGGAGCGCTGCTTCGTGCGCGACCTGGTCAACCACAGCCCGGTAGACCATTGCGGGGCGACCAAAGCCCAAGTCGATGAACGGCAGGCACGCGCACGCAAGCTCTTTTCGCAGCTTGCGCGCGAGGACGCCGGCATTAGCCACTTCGACGTCGCCAAACTCTTATGCGACAGCGAGCGCTGCAAGACCTGGCTGGACGGTGTGTTCCTCTATTACGACGGTGGCCACCTCAACGATCTCGGCGCCGCACAACTTGCGCAGTATGCACCGTTTCCCGATTTGAGATAGGGCCGGGGCCGGCAGCCAGTTGCTCTTGCTGGTGCCTTCGGCTAGAACCGCGCCAACCCCACGAACAGTTCGAACTCCCTTGGAAAGGGCCCAGCATGGCCAACCCCCAATTCGTCTATCACATGACCAAGCTCAGCAAGACCTATCCGGGCGGCAAGCAGGTCTTGAAGGACATTTCGCTCTCGTTCTATCCCGGCGCCAAGATCGGCGTGGTCGGTTTGAACGGCGCGGGCAAGTCGACGCTGCTGAAAATCATGGCCGGCACCACCACCGATTTCACCGGCGAGGCCTGGGCGGCCGATGGCATCAAGCTCGGCTACCTAGCGCAGGAGCCACAGCTGAACCCGGACAAGGACGTCATGGGCAATGCCATGGAGGGCGTGGCCGAGAAGTACGCCATCCTTAACCGCTACAACGAGATTGCCGCCAATTACTCGGACGAAGTCGCCGACGAAATGACGGCGCTGCAGGATCAGATCGACGCGCAGGGGTTGTGGGATCTCGACAGTCAGGTCGAGCAGTCGCTGGATGCGCTGGGCTGCCCGCCGGGCGATGCCGCAGTGACGACACTTTCGGGCGGCGAGCGCCGGCGCGTGGCGCTGTGCAAGCTGCTGCTCTCCAAACCCGACATTCTGCTGCTCGATGAGCCGACCAACCATCTCGATGCCGAAACGACCGCCTGGCTCGAAAAATTCCTGCGCGACTACGCCGGCTGCATCATGTTGGTGACGCATGATCGCTACTTCCTTGATAATATTACGCAATGGACGCTTGAGCTGGATCGCGGCCAGGGCGTGCCCTACAAGGGCAATTATTCCAGCTGGCTGGAACAGAAAACCAAGCGCCAGGAGGTCGAGCAAGGCCAGGAAGCGGGCAAGGCGCGCGCGCTCAAGCGCGAGTTGGAGTGGATCCGGGCCTCCCCCAAGGCGCGGCAGGCCAAGTCCAAGGCGCGCATCCAAGCATATGACCGGCTGGTCGACGAGGCCGGCGCCCAGAAGGTGGATACCGCGCAATTCCAGATCTCGCCAGGCCCACGCCTGGGTGGCATCGTGGTCGAAGTCAACGACTTGTCGAAGTCGTTCGGCGACAAGCTGCTGGTCGATGGTCTGAGCTTCAAGCTGCCGCCGGGCGGCATCGTCGGCGTGATCGGCCCGAACGGTGCCGGCAAGACGACGCTGTTCAAGATGATCACCGGAGTCGAGACGCCAGACAAGGGCACGATTCGGCTCGGCGATACCGTCAAGGTCTCCTATGTCGACCAGAGTCGCGCGCATTTGGACGACAAAAAGAACGTCTGGGAGGAGGTCTCGGGCGGCGCCGATATGATCAACCTCGGTGGCAAACGCGAAGTGCCGAGCCGAGCCTATTGTGGCTGGTTCAACTTCAAGGGCTCGGATCAGCAGAAGAAGGTGGGGCTGCTGTCAGGCGGTGAGCGCAATCGCGTGCATCTAGCCAAGTTATTGAAAGAAGGTGGTAATCTGCTTCTGCTCGACGAGCCGACCAACGATCTTGATACCGAAACGCTGGCCGCGCTGGAAGCAGCGCTGGAAGATTTTCCCGGCTGCGCCGTGATCATCAGCCATGATCGCTTCTTCCTGGATCGGATCGCGACGCACATATTGGCATTTGAAGGCGACAGCCATGTTGAGTGGTTTGAGGGCAACTTCGCGTCCTACGAAGAGGACAAGAAGCGCCGCCTGGGCGAGCACGCCGCCGATCCGCACCGCATCAAGTTCAAGCGGTTTGAGCGGTAAGGGCTGAATTCTGCTGTTTGGACTGAACCTAGAAAAAGCAGTTGGCTTCAGAGTGCTTGGGGCCCGTCGTCAGTTGAGGACAGTCCTTCGCGCCACGTTTGGTTGAAAATCGCGCATCGGCATCGTCGCTGTCGTCAGTCGAGGGATTCCCAAATCACGTTTTCTCTGACTCATGGGTTGTCGGCAATGGGAGGCCGACAGATGCATCGCTACGCTTTGCGCGACGGTCAGGGGCCCAAGATCAAGGATTTTCTGCCGGGCCGCGACGGCCACGTCGGCGGCACTGCCGCAGACAATCGATTGTTCGTCGACGCCGTCGTTTTTTTGTTTTTGCACCGGCATTCCCTGGCGCGATATGCCGGAGCGCTACGGCAACGGCATCGCCGTCCATCGACGCTATCGGCGCTGGTGCGAAAGTGAAGTGTTCATGCGTGTTTTCGAGGCTTTGGCGACTGATGCGGATGCTGAGTACATGAAGCACCACTAGCGCTCTTCTCATCCCGGGTCAGTTTCGAAACATTCGATCGCGTATTCGGGTGTTACTTTCCTGCGCCTGCGGTCAGACCCTTGACGATGTAGCGCTCAAGGAAGATTCCGATCAGGATCAGAGGCGCAATTGCCGCCGTCGACAGCGCGGCCATCGACCACCAGGCGATGCCTTGCGAGCCGGTCTGGCTGGCCACCATCACGGGCAAGGTCTGTGTGTTGTTGCTGCTCAGCAATGCCGAGAAGAAATACTCGTTCCAGCACAAGATGACCGACAGGATGAACGCCGCCACCATGCCGGGCAGCGAGATCGGCACAACGATGCGCAGGAACGCGCCCCAGATCGAGCAGCCGTCGACCATCGCGGCCTGCTCGATCTCGATCGGAATGGTGTCGAACTGATCGCGCATGATCCAGATCACGATCGGCAGCACCATGAGGGTGTAGACCAGGATCAGGCCGATCTGCGTATCGAGCAGGGCGAGCTGTTTGTAGAGGACCAGGAATGGCATCGCCAGCACCACCGGCGGTAGGACGAGCTGCGACAGGAAGAAGAACGAGATGTCCTGGTTCCGCCAAAAGCCGAATTTGTATTCGAAGCGGGAAAGGCCGTAGGCCGCCAGCGCACCGATGAAGACGGCAAGGAGTGAGGCGCCGATCGAGGCAATCAGGCTGTTGGTGAACCGTTTCAAGAATTCCTCGCGCACCGTCGAGGTGGCAAAGAGGGTGTCAGGCGACAGGCCGAGCGAGCGCCAGCCTTTCCAGTTCGGCTCGAACTCGTACCACGGCACGATGTGACCCTGCATGACGTCGGGCGCGATCTTGAACGAGGTCGAGATGGTCCAGAAGATCGGGAATAGGGCGATAAAGGTCCAGACCAGCAGCGCGGCGTAGACCAGGATGGTGCCGCCCGAACGCCAGGCAATGGCGCCGAGTCCGTCGGCTTCGGCGCGCACGATGGGGGGACGAGTGGTGACGATGGTCATGGCTTCCTCCATGCGGGAAGCGCGATATTTCCTTCTCCCATAGGGAGAAGGTGGCACGAAGTGCCGGATGAGGGGTACAGGGGGCCGTGGTGTGGCACGTACGCGCACCAAACTCGGGCCCCTGCACCCCTCATCCGGCCCCCATTTCTCTTTGCGTCTCCGCGCAGGGTGGGCACCTTCTCCCCATGAGAGAAGGGATTCGACCGTGGCCCTGGTCCCAGAACAACCATCACACCACCTTTCGCATATAGCGGCTGACAACATTCAGCAGCAGCGTGACGAAGACGATGATGATGACCAGGTATACCTCCGCCAGCATGGTGGCGTAGCCGACATTCGAGCGGTCGCGGTATTCGCGGTAGATGAAGCTCGAGACCGTGTCGGTCGCCCCGCCCGGCCCGCCGGAGGTGACGTTGATGACGATGTCGGCCAGTTTCAGCTCAAAGATGATCCGTAAAATGATGGCCGTGACGCTGACCGGCAGCATGAGCGGGAAGGTGATCTCCCAGAACGACTGCCAGCGGTTGGCGCCATCGACCTTGGCGGCTTCCTTCACCTCGACCGGCAGCGCCTGCAGGCCAGCCAGCAGCAGGATCATGATGAACGGGATGGAGACCCAGGCGTCCATCACCATGATGGAGAGCTTGGCGGTCCAGGGGTTGGCGAAGAAGGCGGGGTCTTCCCACCCCAGCGCACGCGCCAGCGAGGCGATCGGCCCGTAGCGGCTTTCCATCAGCGATTTGCCGATCATCCAGCTGACCGCGACCGGCGACAGCATCAGCGGCAGCAGGAACGAGACGCGGAAGAATTTGCGCGCCATGATATCGGCGTTCAACAGCAGCGCCAGGCCGAAGGCGATGGCATATTGCACCAACACCGCCAACACATAGTAGACCATGTTGAGAAGCGCATTCCAGAAGTATGGATCGCCCATCATCTGGTAGAAATTATCCAGGCCATTGAAATGCTGGCCCTGGCCTGACAGGTTCCAATCGGTGAAGGCGATGTAGAGCCCGAACAGGGTCGGGAAGATCACCATGGCGATGGTGAAGAGCAGCGCCGGCAGCACAAACAGCGATTGCTCGCCTGCCTCGCCGTGGATCAGGACCCGGGAGATCCCGAGCGCCACGCCCCAGACGATGAAGGCGTAGAGCAGCGGCCGCCAATCGGTGAGGCCGAGCGGGAGCGCGCCAGCGGCGTTGAGGATTTGCGCCAGGGCGACCAGGGCGAGCAGCGCCGTGCCCAGCCACAATGTCCAGCGGCCGAGGTTTTTCCGCGCAATGGTTTGGGGCGCGAGTGTGTCGTCTGTTGCGGTAATGCTGGACATAGACGACAGAGCCGTAGGTTGGGTTGGCGCGGCCAAGACGTCCGCGGAAAGTCTCAAATGCCAGTTCCGCGCGTAACCCAACATCTTGCCGCGCACGCCGAAAGATGTTGGGTTACGCGCGAAGGACGTTCACGGACGGTGCAGCACGTACGTGGGCGCGCTAGCCCAACCTACAGTGCCACATTCAAATAAACTTCTGCAGTCGTCATCTTGAAGGCAATGGCCGAAAGGTCCAACACGTCTTCCGGTTTTGTCAGCGCTCTCATAGCCCAGCCGTCATCAGCGCGCGTGTAGTGCTCGATGCGCATCTCATCTTGATAAGCGATGACAATGTGTTGAAGCGTTTCAAGCGACTTGTAGAATATCAGCTTTGGCCCCCGATCATAATCCATCGTCGACGGCGACAGCACTTCGACCACAACAACCGGATCATCTACATAAGTGAGCCGCTCGCTCTTCGAATCGTCCGGGCCGCAGCGGACCACGATGTCAGGCTTTAGTTTGTCTTTGGCTTTCCTATTGGCATCACGCTGTACGCGCGTCCCACCTTGAAAGCTCTGGCAACCTCGCTTATCCATCGCCAGCTTCAGGCGCGCACCCATATTTCCCACGATTTTTTCGTGCCGCCGAGTAGGGTTCGTCATCATGACGATTTCGCCGTCGATCAGTTCGTAACGCGACGACTCATCGCCCTGCCGTTCAACGAACTCATCGAACTCGGCAATGGTCATGGGCTCAAGCTTGCGGACAGCGGACGTGATATCGACCTCCCAAAGCAACCGCGCGTACCGGGTGTCAGGCACTTATGCGCCCCATCGCCTTGACAGTTGCAACAGCTTAACAAGCGCATAAGTTCCTGACACCTACTCTCTCCCCGCAACCTACGGGGAGAGAGTAGTCACCATCCTACATCCCCAAGCTGGCCTTATACAGCTTGACCTGAGACTCACGGCCAAGCTTGTCCGTGATCTTGTCCCAGGCCGCCGCGATGGCGTCGGCGCCGGCTTGCGCCGTGGCCTTGCCGGCATAGATCTTGGCCAGTTCGTCCTCGGCGACCGAGTAGTACTGGAAGATGCCGGGAATGCGCGGCTCGATGGCCGCGTTCGGGTGGTTGTAGCTGTCGGCCTCGGACTTCAGGTACGAGGTGATGAACGCCTTGTCGTAGCCCGCGCCCACCCACTCGTCGACGTTGAAGTGCGAGTTGCGGTAGGGTTGGAAGCCCGACGGATAGGCCGCGCACCACAACGACAGATCCTTGCCGCCGAGATGGGCCGCCGCGCTCCAGGCCGCCTTCTGCTTTTTGGCGTCAGCGTCGACGCGCGCCATGACGTACACGCCCCAGCCGAGATAGGCCATGTTGGGCGCATAGTTCGGACCGCTGGCGAGGGTGTCCCACTTGGCCGTCTTGGAGTTGTAGACGTCGTCCGAGCCGGGCAGGATCGAGAAGCCGCAAACATCGCCGATGACCGACGAGTCGTTGGTCTTGGCATTCGAGCCGATATCGCCCCACCACGACAACATGGTGCCTGTGCCTGCGAGAAACTGCTGGAACCCTGTGGTGCCAGGATCCGCATTGAGCTGATCAGCAGGCAGGTACGGGATCGAATCCACCACGTCCTGGATGGCACGCACCCAGGCCGGGTTGTTGACGCGCGGCTTCATGGTGTCGATGTCGAACAGCCAGGCCTTGTCCTCGGGATGCTTGGCATAGGCCGAGGCGCGGCTGCCCAGGAAGTAGAAGGCGAAACCGCCCCAACCCTTCAGCGGGTCGAGATAGCCGTAGAGGTCCTTGCCCTTGAATTTCTTGCCCTTCATGAACTTGGTGACGGCCTGCACTTGCTGCCAAGTCTTGGGCACGCCCCAGTCGCCCTTGCCGCCGGACTCTTTCCAGGCCTTGGCAAGGTCGGCATCGGCGAACACGTCGGTGCGATAGTTGAAGTTGTGGCAGTCACCGTCGATGGTCACGCGGTACTGCTTGCCACCCCAGGTGCCCACCGGCGGCTTCAGGTAATTCACCAGATCGTCGAACTCGATCTGCTTCTTGACCCAGTCGGGCATCTCGGACGTGAGGCCTTTTCCGCACACGTCGCCTTCCAAGGGCGCGCCCATCTCGACGATGTCGAAATCGACGGTGCCCGAGGCGATGGCCTGCTGCAGGCGCGGATTATAGTCGGCCTGGGCGAGATCGATCCAGGTGATCTTGGCGCCGGTATAGGCCTCCCATGGCTTCAGAAAACCGCGGAACAGCAGGTTGTGCAGGTTCTGGTTGTTGAGGCCCATGAAGGACAACTCGACGCCCTTGAACTCGCCTTCCTTGATGCTGGCTTTGGTGGCGCCGAGGCACATCTCGCCAACTTTCTGCCAGTCGGCATCGCCGGGCGAGCCCTTGCCGACGCCGGGGATCTTCAGGATGGCCGCGCGCAGGTCGTCAGCGGCGAAAGCGGTGCTGGACGAGCCGAGCATGCCGCTCGTGGACAGGGCGCCGACGGCACCGGCGGTGGCTGCACCCTTTAGGAAGCCACGGCGATTGGCGTGCGCTTCCATCAATTTGTTATAGGCATCAACTTTCACGTGAGGTTCCTCCCAGGAGATTGCGACGATCATTTTCTTATCGGCGTGATCGCAGCCGAATCGGCTCTGACCACACAGCAGGCACAACGTCAGGCGACAGTGGCAATTTTCGGTATTCTGCTCGCAGTATGCAACAGCGACTTGCGGAGTCAATATCGGGGCGGACCAAGAACCGTTCGCAAATGCGAAAGGATCAATTCGCGACCCACTCTGCCCAATTCGGCAGATGCGTCCTTGGCGGTGCGCGTGTACCAAGTTTCGTCCGTGTGGCGAGCCAAGTCGACGCCCTCCGGGGCGAGCGCCATCAGCAGCGATGTCTCGCCGATCCCAGCATGATCGAACGGATAGCCGTCCATGTGTCCCGGCGCCATCAGCGGATGCGCCTTGATCCAGTTGAACGGATCGTCGCCGGCGGCATGTTGAGCGTAATAGTCCGCCATTGCCTGTTTGCCCCAAAAGCCTTCGCCGAGCTGTTTTTCCAGGAAAGCGAAGATGGCCTGCCGGCCGGCGAATTTGAACGCGAGGTCGGTCGGCATGCCGGCGGCAAAGTTTTCGGTCTGATGGTGAATGATGACGTGGATATTGCGAAAACCGATGCGCAGCAGGCCGGTGAACATCGACTGCGCGAACGGGATCAGCTTGTCTGCCTCGACATGCAGCGAACCCGTGCCTTCTGGCGGGGCTACGGCGTAGCTGGCGGCGCCATAGTAGAACGGCGGCAGGATCACCATCGGCAGCTCGGTTTCGAGCAGGTCGAGGCACTTGACGACGGCCAACGTATCCATGCCGACCGCCATGTGCTCACCGTGATATTCGAGCACACCCAATGGCAGCACAACCGGCCAACGGTTCTCGATCGCGGTACGGATCTGGTGCGGCAGCATCATCTCGAAACGCATGATCGGCTCACGGACTAGCTGGATCGCGCGAGCAGGGCTTGCACTTCGGCCAGACTCGGCATCGAGGGTGCGGTGCCAGCGCGCGTGACCGAAATTGCAGCGACCGCGCAGGCAAAGCGTGTGGCGGCAAGCGGCGTTTCTCCGTGCGCGAGCGCGGCCGCGAACCCGCCATTGAAGGCATCGCCCGCACCAGCAGTCTCGACGACTGGGCCGGCATAAAATGCGGGAACAAGCACCGATTGTTTCCTGTCGTGCAACAGCGCGCCCGCCTCGCCGAGCGTGATCAATGCAGCGCCCGAGCCTTTTTTCAATAACGCATCGCCGGCCTGGCGCGCCTCGTCAACCGATCTGACGGGAAGTCCCGTCAGCGCCGCCGCTTCGCTCTCATTGGGCGTAACGAAATCGCAACAGGCATAGATCGCATCGTCGACGGTCGCTGCGGGGGCCGGATTGAACACCGTGATAACGCCGGCGCGCTTGGCGATCTCCAATCCGCGATGAGCGGCGGCGATCGGCTGTTCAAGCTGGGTGACGAACACTTTGGCGCCGCGGATTGCATCGGCGGCGGCCTCGACATCGGCAATGGAGATTTTATCGGCGGCCCCTGCCACAACGATGATGGCGTTCTCGCCATTGCGGTCGTTGACATGGATGAAGGCGGCGCCGGTTGGCTCATCTGCCATCTGAGCAATACGCGTGGTGATGCCCTCGCGGGTGTACATGGCCAGCGCCGAAGCGCCGAACTCGTCCTGGCCAAGGCGCGACAAGAACGTGACCTTGGCCCCGGCACGCACCGCCGCCACCGCCTGGTTCGAACCCTTGCCACCCGGCCCCATTTTGAAACCGGAGCCAAGGATGGTTTCCCCGACGCCCGGCATGCGCCCGGAGCGAAAGGCAAGATCAGCAACGAAAATGCCGAGAATAACGACGCCGGAGTGTGTTGTGCTCATGATCGTTCGCTCTCGATCTAATTTGTCTTGCCGCCTTACCGCCGCTACGCATCCGGTCCGATCACGCCCTTTTTGAGGATAAAGCAGCCGTAGAAGCGCCGCTCGCCGGTGCGGATCACGCAGTAGGCTTTCTTGGCGCGCTCATAAAAGGCGTGGCGCTCGATTGAGCCGAGCGGGAACTTGCCCTTGCCTTCTGCGGCGTCGATCGCCGCCTGCACCTCGGCCATGATCGGCAGTACCTCTTTCGGCTTGCCGACCACCTCCATGCGCATGGCCGGATCGTCGACGAAAGTATCGAGCGGATAGAGCGTCAGGATGGCCTTGATGGCCTGCGGACCGTTGACGTTCTCCATATGCAACAGCTTGCCGAGTACCGTCGATCGGGCAATCGCGTCGGCCGGAAAATTGGTGTCGCAGATGATCAGCTCATCGCCATGTCCCATGCTGCGTAACGCGTGCAGCACATCGGCGCCGAGGGCGCTGTCGATCAGTTTCAGCATGGTGCGGGGCCTCCTGCGGTGCTTTTGTTGGTTGGCGCGCAAGGTCGCACATCGCCCGCGCGCCGTCGAGTTCATGACAAGTGTGGTACCTGACTGCTTTGATTGACGGTCAACTCTGCTTCGGCGCCAGCGCGCGATAGGCCTCGATCACCTGGCTGTCGTCCTTGGCGCCGGCGCCATGACCGGAGGCTGACAGGAACAACTGATGGGCCGCCGCAGCCAGCGGCAGGCCCATACGCAGCGCGTGTCCGGCATCTAGCACCAGGCCAAGGTCCTTGACGAAAATGTCCACGGCGCTTGTCACCTTGCCGTCGTCGGCGATCATGCGCGGGCCACGGTTTTTCAGCATCCAGCTGGAGGCGGCCGAACCGCCCAGAATCTCCAGGGCCATGGCGGGATCGATGCCGGCCCGCTCAGCAAAGGCGAGGCCTTCGGCCGCCGTCGCAATGTGAATGCCGCACAGCAGCTGATTGACGATCTTCATCGCCGCTCCCTGGCCGGGCATTTCCCCGATGTGATAGAGCGCTGAGCCCATGGCGGTCAGGATCGGCTTGGCCATGGCAAACACCGGCCCGGCCGCCGCCGCCATGATGGTCAGCGTACCCGTTTCGGCGCCGACCACGCCGCCTGATACCGGAGCGTCGACAAATTTGCGCCCGGTCGTTTCAACCCGCGCCGCCATGGCCTCGATGCGGGCCGGCGCGCAAGTCGCCATGACGATGACGGTTGCGGCGGGCCGCAGGGCATCCAGCAGGCCCGGTGCGGACAGCACACTTTCGGCCTGATCGGCGTTGACGACCATCAGCACCAAGACGTCTGCCCCCTGCGCCGCCTCGACCGCAGAGGCCGCGCCATGGCCACCCGAGGCGACCAACTTGGCCATGGCCTCGGCTCGCATATCGAATCCGGTGACGCGATGCTGTGCCTCGACCAGCCGTCGCGCCATCGGCGTGCCCATAGCTCCGAGGCCGACAAAGGCGATGGTGGTGTTTTGCATCACCGCAGCCGCATGCCGGTCTCGGCATCGAACAAATGCACGGCGTCCAGGTTCGGTATGATCGGCAGGATCTCGCCAGGCTTGCCGGTGATGCGCTCGCGGAACACGCCAACGATCTTGACGCCGCCGAGCTTGGCGAAGACTTGTGTCTCCGAGCCGGTAGGCTCGAGGACTGAGATTTCGGCCTTCACGTCGCTGCCGCCGAGCGTCAAGTGCTCAGGCCGGAAGCCGTAGTAGGCGGGTCGTCCGTCGCTGCCGGTGGGAGCCGATGCCAGCGGCATCGTCACACCGCCATCGGTCATGAAGCTCGCCTTGCCATTGAGACGCACCTTGCCCTTGAGCAGGTTCATGGACGGGGAGCCGATGAAACCGGCCACGAACATATTGGCCGGCCGGTCATAGAGATCGAGCGGCGTGCCTACCTGCTCGACGATGCCGTCGTGCATCACCACGATGCGGTCCGCCATGGTCATGGCTTCCACCTGGTCGTGCGTGACATAGACGATGGTGGTCTTGAGCCGCTGATGCAACTCCTTGATCTCGGCACGCATCTGCACGCGCAATTTGGCATCGAGGTTGGAGAGCGGCTCATCGAACAGAAACACTTGCGGGTCGCGCACGATGGCGCGGCCCATTGCGACACGCTGGCGCTGGCCGCCCGAAAGCTGGCGCGGATAGCGGCCAAGATACGGCACCACATCGAGGATCTCGGCCGCCCGGTGCACCCGCGCCTCGATCTCGGCCTTGGGCGTATGACGCAGTTTCAGCGCAAAGCCCATGTTCTCGGCGACCGTCTTGTGCGGATAGAGCGCGTAGTTCTGGAACACCATGGCGATGTCGCGGTCCTTGGGCGCGAGCCCATTCACCACCCGGTCGCCGATCTTGATTATGCCCGAGCCAATGCCCTCCAGCCCCGCGATCATGCGCAGCAACGTTGACTTGCCGCAGCCCGATGGGCCGACCAGGATAACGAACTCGCCGTCGGAAATGCTGACCGAGACGCCGTGAATGACTTCCTGGGTGCCGTAAGATTTACGCACGTCAACGACGTCTACAGAGGCCATGCTGCTGCTCCAACAACGCTTTCACCCGTTTGTGGGGCCAAGCTAGTGTATCGACAAGCGCTGGTCGAGAGGCTTGAGCGATCTTCGCAAACCGGCCGCAACGCCGGGATGATGGTGTCCGAAACAATAGTGCCGATCTTGCTCCGGTCAAATCCCTGGCAGCGCTATCCTTTCGCCTCGCGATTGCACTCGTTTGCCACTCGTCCGGAATTGTTCTGGCCGGGACGCAACGCCATCCGGGCTGGTTCGGTCGAGGGCCTGACGGCGGTCGACCTCAACCATCCCGAACAGGCCGGCGGCGACATACTCACGCTGTGGCGCGGCCAGCATGGCGTCGATCATCCGATCCAGGCCGATCGCGGCCGGCTGTGGGACATGGAGGTGGATGGCATCCGGCAGTTCGCCGGGCACGACGCCAAATGTCTGACTGCCATCGAACACTGGTCGAACGAACCGCGTTCGATAAGTCTCTTGTCGGATATCTCCTCGACGCTGCTGGCGATCGCCGAGGTTGGCGCGCCCAATCTTGGCGTGACGCTGGATTTCGCGCATGTGCTGCAGGCGGACGAGTGAGCTTGGCGGACGCATTGGCCTACGCCAACGCTGCCGCCGAGCTGCATGTGGGCACAAACGAGGCCGAGCAAGGTAACATCGGCGCTCTGCGGGTTCGTGCCTTCCAGAGCGAACGCCATGCGTTCAAGCACAATCGATGACTGCGAGGGGGACGAACGTGCTGATGGGCATCGACTGGGGCGGCACGATCACGGCGGCCAGGGCGGCCATGAGGATTACTTCGTCATGTTGCGCGACGGATCCGCCGGACGACCTTCAGCGCATGTTCCCGGTATGCCCGAGCGAATAGCGCCCCGGTTGCGGCCAAACCGACAGGCCATGCGGCTCGCTGCCGACCTTGATCTTGGTCACTGCGCCGTTCGCGGTGTCGATCACATAGACCACATCGTCGAAGCGACCCGAGAACCAGAGCTGTTTGCCGTCGGCGCTGACGGCGCCCATATCCGGGCTGCCGCCGCCCGGGATCGGCCAGTTCGCTTCGATTGAGCGGGTGGCAAAATCGATCACCGTCACGCTGCCGTTGCCGTTTGGAAAGCCGCTCGGCATGGCATGCGAGCCGCGATTGGACACATAGAGTTTGCGGCCGTCGCGGCTGACGCAGAAGCCATGTGCGCCGGGCCCGGTGGCAATGAAGCCGATCTCTGTGAAGGTCTCACCATCGATCAGGAACACGCCATCGGAAATCATGTCGGCGACGTAGAAGACCTTGCCGTCCGGCGAGATGCGCACGTCCTGGGGCATATTGTGCCCCACGCGGCCGCCGCCGCTGATCTCGATCATGCGCGTGAAGCGATGCCCGCGCCGGCCGCGCCGCACTTGCACAATATGCCGCGTATGCGTCATCGCCGATACCTCGGCAAGACTGCCCTGATGCGAGAGCTTCAGTGTGCCGACGACGGTGCGGTTCACCAGGTCGATCTTGGTGACGGCTCCGACAAACTCACAACTGAATATGGCGTAGCGCCCGTCGATGGAGAAATCGGCGTGATTGATACCGAGACAGTCCGGCGTTGGTATGGTGTAAAGCGGCGCCATGCTGTGCGGATCACGGAATTCGAGCTGCCGGTGCGCCTCCGATACGATGATGGCGGCGCTGCCATCTGGCATGAAATACATGTTGTAGGGATCGGTCACCTTGATGCTGCTGCCCGGCTTGCCAGTCTTTGGGTCGATGGGGATCAAGCTGGCTCCGCCTCTGCCATCGTCGGCATTGTTGGCGATCCAGAGGGTTTTCAAATCCCAGGAAGGAATGACGTGCTGGGGCCGGTTTCCAGCCTTGAAATGATCGACGACTTTCAGAGTGACCGAATCAATGACGGAGACGCTGTTGCCACCATGCTCGGGGACGTAGACCCGTGGCAGGGCTCCAGCGACGGCGTTGCTCAGATGGCCAGCAGCCGTATCGGCGTAAAGATTCTTTGCGTCGGAGACCGGCGGCATGCCTGGTAGCGGAGCCTCGGCGGACCATCCGGGTGAGGCGGCCAGGAAAGCGGTCGCCAAGATCGCCGTTGCCATGGCCAGGCCGGACCAAGCACCCGATCGAATTCCACTCCAAGTCAACATCGTATTCCCCCAGACAATTCGTGATCGTGATAGCATCAGTGGCGGCGCTGCGCCTTACGGATGGCCGCGACTGATTGCTCCACAATCAATGCCACGCCCAGCTTTCCCAGCTCGGCCGTGGCGTGGATTGGCGTGCCACCATAGATGCCGTTGGTCTCGTTGAGGCCGTGTTCGGTCGCCAACCTATCGGTGCGCACCATTTGCGGATCGAGCGCTAGCATTAGCGACGTATCGGCAAGGGCCGCATGGGTGCCGATCTCGTCGGCGCGCGCGCCGTGGGCTTTCAAGGCGGCGATATAGTCACCCTGCGTCACCCGGTAGTATTCGGCGATAGCGTTTACGCTGACCCCCGACTTTTGCCATTTCAGCGTCAGCTTTTCAGCGACATTGGCCAGATCCCTCTGATAGCTACCATGGTCGCCGAGTAAGACGATAGTCACGAAGCCGGCGTGCCGCAGGCTGGCGGCCGCTGACTCCAGCACGGCCGCGAACGCAGCATCGGTGATGGTAAGCGTGCCGGGAAATTTCATGTGCGCCTGCGGCGGTTCCACGCTGCCCTCGGGCACATAGGCCATCACAGGCGCGACGATGGCATCGCCGAGTACGACGGCAATCTTCCCGGCCAGGGCCTTGGCGCGCGCATTGTGCTTGCCGAGCGCCATCAGCGGGCCGTTCTGCTCGGTGCCGCCGATAGGTATGATGGCCGTAGTCTTGCCACCAGCAACGGCATCGCGCAGCTCCGTCCAGGTCAGGTCCTCGAGGAAGACGGATTGCGTGTCGGCGGCATGGGCGGGTGTCGCCGTCAGGAGCAGCGTGGCGCAGAGAACGATAATAGCACTGCGCATGAGTTCTCCCGCGATTTCAATGCGTACCAGCTGCAATTGTCAGCGCAGTTGTTATCACAACTTTGACCCAGGCCGGCAAGGCGATGCGGGCCACAGCGCACGCAACTGTGGATACAGTTTTGTAATGTCGGCGCCGGGGCTGCTGAAGTTACGGGGTTTCCGCCAGCCTTACTGTTTCCAATCCACCCGGTAGCCGACTGGGAACAGCGACACACCGGTGCGCTTGGCGATCACGCCCCACAGGCCCCGCGGGGCAACCAGCATAATGGCGATGGCAAGCGCGCCCAGGATCATCAGATAGACCGAGCCGTAGTCAGCCAGGTACCTTCGCAACAGAAAATACACGAGCGTGCCCAGGATCGGCCCCTCAATGGTGCCGATGCCGCCGATCACGACAATGAAGATGACGAAGGCGGTCCAATCGTTGACGCTGAAGGCGGCGTCCGGCGAGATGCGCAGCTTCTGCAGGAAGATCAGTGCGCCGACCATGGCGGTCACGGCCGCGACTAGCACGTAGACCAGGAACTTCACTTCGGTGATCTTGACGCCCAGGCTAGAGGACGCGACCTCGCTATCGCGGATGGCGGTGAGGGCCAGGCCAATGCGCGAACGCAAGAGAGTGTAGACCATCGCCACGGATCCCGCGCCAAGCGCCAGCGACACCCAGTAAACCATTGCTTCGCGCATATCGCGGCTCTCGGCGATGGATTTGACGATGGCCGGCACAAGGCTGGTGCCTGAACCGCCGCCGAGCGCCTGCACCTGAGCAAAGCTTAAGCGGAAGACTTCAGCGACCACCCAGGTGCCGATGGCGAAATAGGCGCCCTGCAGGCGGAACACGAGCTGACCGACCGGGATTGCGACCAGCCCTGCCACGACGCCAGCGATCGGGATCGCGAGCAGGGGATTGATGCCGAGATATTGGGCCCAGCTGAACAGGACATAGCCGCCGAGGCCGACAAACGCCTGCTGGCCGACCGAGACGAGACCGGTATAGCCCGCCAGCAGATTCCAGAGACTGGCGAGGGCGAGGTAGGTCGCGAATTCGCCAACCAGCCGCAGGTCGGCGCGACTGCCCCACCAGGGCGCGGCGAACAGAACGGCCAGCACGATCAGTGCCAGCAGCCCGGCGATGCGGCTTGCTGGCGTTGAGCGGGAAATGGTTGCGGCGATCATCATCCCTCGATCCTCGGGAACAGGCCCTTGGGCCGGACGGCCAGCACGATCAGGAAGGCAAGGTGGCCCGCGAGCAGCTGCCAGCCGGGGTTGATCTCGGCGCCGATGCCTTGCGCGACCCCTAGGATGACGCCGCCTGCCAGTGTGCCCCACAGACTGCCGAGCCCGCCGATGATGACGGCCTCGAAGCCGAAGATCAGGCGGGCTGGACCAAGCGACGGGTCGAAGTTCGACCGGATGGCGAGGAACACGCCCGCGATGCCGACCACGCCAAGGCAAAGAGCCATCGCCATGGCGTTGACGTGGCCATTGTCGAGCCCCATCAGCTTGGCGATCTCGCGGTCGTCGGAGACGGCGCGGAAGGCGCGGCCGGCGCCGGTGCGGTAGAAGATGTATTGCAGGCCCGCGATGACGGCGACCGCG
Source organism: Hyphomicrobiaceae bacterium (assembly GCA_031367715.1). Classification (GTDB taxonomy): domain Bacteria; phylum Pseudomonadota; class Alphaproteobacteria; order Rhizobiales; family Hyphomicrobiaceae; genus JANYHF01. The sequence goes on from JANLQJ010000425.1 coordinate 22,243, forward strand.
GTGGCGAACATCAAGAGCGGCATGGTGCCGATGGCGATGCCGGGGGGGACGGTGAAGCTCGCGGTCTCGAGCGCGCCGGCATTCAGCTTGCGGCTGTCAGCGGTGAAATATTGCAACAAGCCATTTTGCAGGATGACCGAGAGGCCGAACGTGACCAACAGCGGTGGCAGCAGATCCTTGCCGAGCGTGCGGTTGAGGATGACGCGCTGCAGCGCGTATCCGATTGTCGCCATGACGGGAACGACGATGATGAGCGCCGCCAAAGGATGCAGGCCGAGCATCTGTACAGTGACCAATCCGATGTAGGCGGCCAGCACGATGAAGTCGCCATGGGCAATGTTGACCAGCCGCATGACGCCGAAGATCAGCGACAGGCCGGCCGCGAACAGCGCGTAAAGCCCGCCGATCAGAATGCCCTGCACGATGGCGTTGATCCATTCCATCGCGTTAGGCCTTGCCGCAGCTGCAAATCGTCCGCCTACTTCCTTCTCCCTTTGGGAGAAGGTGGCGCGTTTCAGCGCCGGATGAGGGGGTTAGGCGTGGGGACGTGCACCAGGGGTGCTTAACGCTGGCGCTAATCCCCTCATCCGGCCGTTGGCCACCTTCTCCCAATGGGAGAAGGCCACTCCACGCGACCTGCACGTGTTTTGATTGAGTTGGTTCAAGCATGCGCCGCCGCCCCCGTCCCGAAATACGCCGCCGAAATCTGCTCGCGCGTGTACGCCTTGGGCGCACCTTCCAACGACACCCGCCCTTCCTGCAAACAAATGAAATGCTGCGCCACGCTCAGCGCGCGCGACACATCCTGCTCGACCAGGATGGCGCTCATGCCCTTGCCGATGATGCGCGGCAGCATCTGGTAGATATCCTTGATGACCAGGGGGGCCAGGCCAAGGCTGAGTTCGTCCAGCAGCAGCAGGTCCGGGTTGCTCATCAGCGCACGGCCGATCGAGACCATCTGCTGCTGTCCGCCCGAGAGAGATGTAGACGGAGCGTTGCGTTTCTCGGCCAGGATCGGGAACAGATCATAGATGGCCTTCAGGCTCCACGGCCCAGGGCGGGCGACGCGGCCGCCGAGGATGAGGTTCTCTTGCACAGACAGCGATGGAAACAGCCGCCGCCCCTCCGGCACCAGCGCGATCCCGAGTTTCACGATGTCGTTGGCCGGACGTCCACTGATATCCTTGCTGCGCCAGGCGATGCCGCCCGGCTTGGTCGCGACCAAGCCGCAGATGGATTTCAGCAGCGTGCTCTTGCCAGCACCGTTGGAGCCGATCAGTGACAGCAACTCGCCCTCGCGCAGGGTAAGCGAAATTCCGTGCAGGGCCCGGAAGTCGCCGTAAAAGGCCTCGAGTCTGTCGATGACGAGGGCGGGCTCAGACATGGTCCGCATCCCCCATGTAGACGGACTGAACATCCGCATTGGCCATGACGGCGGCAGGCGGGCCCTCGGCGATCTTCTTGCCGAAGTTCACCACCACCAGGCGCTGGGCCACCGACAACAAGGCGTGCACGACGTGTTCGATCCACACGATGCTGACGCCTGAGGCGTGCACGTCGCGGATGGCGCTGAGCAGCGACTGGCATTCGGGATCGGTGAGGCCGCCGGCGATTTCGTCCAGCAGCAGCAGCTTGGGATCGGTGGCCAACGCGCGGGCCATTTCGAGGCGCTTGCGTTCCAGCAGCGTGAGCGACCCGGCCAGCAGATTGGCCTTGGGTTTGAGGCCGGTCAGCTCAAGCACCTCGGCGGCGCGCATGCGCGGGTCGTTGCGCTGATGCGTGCGCCCGAAGGTGGCGCCGACCAGGACATTCTCGAACACGGTCATGCCCGAGAACGGATTGGGGATCTGGAACGACCGCGAGATGCCTTTGCGGCAGCGCACCGAGGCCGACTGCCAGGTGATGTCTTCGCCGTTGAAATGCACCGTCCCGGTCTCGGGTTGAACCGTGCCGGTGATCAGATTAAAGAGCGTCGTCTTGCCGGCTCCGTTCGGCCCCAGGATGCCCAGGATCTCGTTGTCACCGACTTCCAGCGACAGATCATCCGTTACGACGAGAGCGCCGTATTTCTTGCTGAGATTGGAGAGGGTGAGGAGGGGCATAAGGGCCGGTTTTACTTGCCTTCTCCCTTCGCACTGCGAGGGGAGAAGGTGGCGCGTTTCAGCGCCGGATGAGGGGCAGCCGCGAGTCTGGGCGTGGGACTGGCACCTGTTGAAACCGGTACGGAGCAAACGGTTGCCCCTCACCTGTCGCTGATTCCTTGCCGCAAGCGGCTCGGGCGACATCCTCTCCCCCGCGAAGAGGCGGGGGAGAGGAGTAGACAGACCGTCCGCATTCGACTACCCCAGCAGCCGCACCTTGCCCGCCACCGGAATATCCGGGTGCTGCGGATTGGCGACGATCGTCAGTTCCACCTTGTCGCCCTTGCGGTTCCATTGGCCGCCGGCCAGCGGTGTCTTGGACACGTTCTTGACCGGTCCGCCGCCGGTCCAGTTCACCGGGCCGACGATGGTCTTCATGTTGGTGGCGGCGATCGCGGCCACGATGGCCTTGGGATCGGAGAGGTCCGACGCGCGCTTGATCACATCGAACGCGACTTCGAAGATGGCGTGGCTGAAGCCGAGCGTGGCCGTCCACTGCTTGCCGCTGGCCTTCTCGTAGGCGTCGGCCAGCTGCTGCGATGTCGTGCCATCAAGGCTGGAGGCGAACGGGAAGGTCGGCGCCCACCAGGCTTCTGTCGTCAGGCCATCGGCGCGGTCGCCGAGCGCGCCAACCGAGGCCGGGAACAGCAGCGCCTTGCCGACCGTGACCACCTTGGGCTTGAAACCCTGTTGGGCGGCCTGGCTCCAGAAGGTGGCGAAATCGGGCGGGATCATCACGCCGGTGACGATCTCGACGCCGGCCTTCTTGAAGGCCGTGATCTGCGCCGAAAAGTCGTTGTTGAGCTGCTGATAGCGGCCGGGATCGATCAGATTGTAGCCGGCAGCCTTCAGCGGTCCCGGCAGGCCGCGCTCGGCATCACCCCAGGCATTGCCGTCGGCGTCGTTCGGGAACAGACCGCCGACCACCTTGGCCGCGCCCGACTGGTCCCAGATGTTGACGAAATTGGCGATGATGTCTTCCAGACCCCAGAAGAAGTGGTAGGTCGACTCAAAGCCCTTGGCCGGATCGCCCTTGCGGCCGAAGAAATAGGGCTGCCACGGACAATTGGTGGAAATGCAGGGTACGCCGTTCAGTTCGGCCTGATCGGCGGCCGGGTTGGTGGTGTCGGGCGTGTCCTTGGTCAAGAGCAGGTTGACCTGGTCCTTCAGGATCAGCTCGGAGGCGGTTTCGGCCGCACGGTTCGGGTTCGACTGCGAATCCTTGGTGATGAGCTGAACCTTGACCGGCTTGCCGTTGTTGGTCAGCCCGTCCATCGACTTCTGGATGCCGGAGATGATCCAGTCCTGCGCTTCGCCAAAGCCGGCCAGCGGGCCGGTCAGCGGTGAGACCAGGCCGATCTTGAACACGCCATCGGCGGCCCGCGCCGAGCGCAGCCGCAGCACGGCGGGCGCGGCAATGATGGCCGACGCGCCCTGCATCAGTCGGCGGCGCGTGAGTGTTGATTTGGTTGTCATGTAGTCCTCCCTATGTTGGGCCTAAGGCCCTTTGTGGTCTTCTGCAACAGAGTGAAGCGGAACTTGTTGCAAGTCGCAAGTTACCAATTGCCTCAGAACGAGGTGTCGCCCGTGACCTGCCGGTACAGGATCGGCAGGAGTTCAGCGAGGTAGCTCATCTCCTCGGTGCTGTGCTGGTGCAGGCGGCGGGCGAGCTCGTCGGTGACGCGCTCGGAGCGCATGGCGGCGGCCTCCGCCTCGCCGAGGGGGTGGCTTGGGTCCCGGCTCTCGATGTGGCCGAGGAAGAAGCGCGAGCGCATCTCGCAACCGGAGTCCGTATTGCGCACGAAATGCGTCATGCGCGCGAAGTTGACGGGATGCTCCAGCGAGCCGATGCGCGCGCAGATGGCCGCGCCGTTCAGCGTGGCGTAGCGGGCCGGATCGTAGAATTCGTGCGGATCCCGGAAATTGATGCGCAGCTTATAGTGTTCTGACTCATTCATAAGGTACCCGCCTTGACCTGTGCGAGGACTTTGCGGGCGCGGTTGGTCTTTTCCAGGATCATATCGGCTTTGGCGGTCCATTTGAAGGGCTTTGGACTTGCGTTGCGATCGTCGATCCAG
>JANLQJ010000427.1:0-26124 GCA_031367715.1 Hyphomicrobiaceae bacterium
CTGGATCGACGATCGCAACGCAAGTCCAAAGCCCTTCAAATGGACCGCCAAAGCCGATATGATCCTGGAAAAGACCAACCGCGCCCGCAAAGTCCTCGCACAGGTCAAGGCGGGTACCTTATGAATGAGTCAGAACACTAGACTCTGACCCCAACGTTAGTGTCGAGATGCACTTTATGGTCGCGTCGAAGGCACCTTGGGTAACCATTGAAGACAAACTCCGTCAAGAGATTTGCGGACCACCGTTTGGCACGAAAGACTGAGTTTTCGCTCACTCGAATTGCGTTCGCTTTGAGCGTCGCTCCGATTTTCAGCCCTTGGCCCAACAGATCAGTTGAAGCTGCCGCAGCATCTGAAGCGAGCGGGGGACCTAGGGACGTCGGCGCCATTCCACCACATTCCGTCCGCTCATTGGGGCCTTCAAGCGTTGCTTGCGCCGGGCCGAACTGGACTGCCTGACCCAACTGGCCCAACTGAGACAAAGTAACCGTTCATGCCGTTGCTGGCCTCTGTTTACTGAGTTGCATAGCGTGGGCGTCTGCGGTTAGCAGCATCTTTGATGCACCTCCAGGAATTTGACGCGCCAATTTTTTGCGCGGCAAGTATCCGGGAGGCAGTGATGGGCCGGGCAACGGCCCCTGAGGTGGGTACTTGAACTCCACGGTATGAGGTGCAAACACTATGAAAAAGAGCACAACGATCAAGGCCGAATCCCCTTCACTGCTGATCGACGCGAGGATCGAGGAGTTGGGCGACTGGAGGGGAAAGACGCTCTCCCATGTGCGCGCTCTCATCAAACAGGCTGCCCCCGAGGTGGTCGAGGAGTGGAAGTGGAGAGGCGTTCCGGTTTGGTATAGCGATGGAATGATCTGCACTGGCGAGACCTACAGACACGTCGTGAAGCTGACTTTCGCCAAGGGCGCGGCGCTCAAGGACCCTTCAGGACTGTTCAACTCCAGCCTGGAAGGCAACGTCAGGCGGGCTATCGATATCCATGAAGGTGATGACATAGACGAGGATGCCTTCAAGACACTGATACGCGCCGCTGCAGCCTTGAACAGGTCGTCGGCCCGATAGTCGAATCCGGCGCCTCATGAGTTGGTGCCCATCCTAGCCGGTGCGATGTCCGCCGCCGGCCCAGTACGTCGGTTGCGACGGTCGCCGCATCTAAATCATCTGCTTGGCGCGTTGGCTCTTCTGGCGTGGAGACTCGGTGAGCCTTTTACTTTTGGTCGGCCTCGGCGTCTTGGCAACAGCAGAGAGCGTGAACCACTTCGCGAACGCGCGGGTCACCTGACGCTCGCCGATGACCTGGATGGCTTGGCTCTGCAAGGCCTTGGCCAGGGCCAAATCGCCCATCCACACGCCGATCAGGTCCCGTGATCGGCTATACCCGCATCCTCGGCACCACCCACATTCCGTGGCTGCCGATGTCTGCCTGGATGGCGACGCGCCTTGAGACCATCATGAGCCAGCCTGCTTTGGCCAACTGGCTGCTGTTGCTGTTTGTCACCAACCTGGTCTCGGCCGTGGTGGACACGACTGATGCCGTTCGCTTCATCCGGGCGAGCGGGCGCCGCACTACTACTGGAAGGTACCGGACCCGGCCTGACGTCACGTCAAACAACAACTATGTTCTCTTATTGTTCTGTTCGGCCGCAGTCTGAGGCCATGGTTGCCCAAATCCGAACTCGGCGTTGGCGATCGACCGACGTACACGAGCGGTGATCGCCGGGACCCGATTGCGACCATGGAACCAAAAGGCATCCGGCGGCGTTTCCCAACTGTTGGGCTGCGGCTTGCCGCGCGCCGCGTGTTCACCGTGCGACAGGAGGGGCATCTGCGAGATTTCATCTCACGCGTCTTTGGCGGTGACGACCGCGAGGCTCCGTGGCACAGCCATGCCCCAATTCGCGAAGAGCTGTTCAGCATCGAGCGGTTGGAGGCGCACGCCAAGAGCCTTGCCGCGGCCCAGGACGTGCAAGCACTCCCGTCGCGTGCTCCGTCGCTGGCCAGGCGGCTCGCCGACAATGGCGCTGCGTTGTTGGCGGCCTATAATGCGATTTCGAATGCCGCCGATGAGGGCCATGCCATCACTCCAGCGGCAGAATGGCTGATCGACAACTATCATCTGGTCGAAAAGCAATTCCGCGAAGTGCGCTCGGATTTGCCGCCGGGATATTACCGGCAGCTTCCCAAACTCGCCGATGGTCCGTTTACTGGCTATCCCAGGGTGTTCGGCATCGCCTGGGCGTTCGTTGCGCATACCGACAGCCGCTTCGATGCCGAAGTGTTGCGCCGTTTCATGCTGGCCTATCAGGACGTTCAGGCGCTCACGATTGGCGAGCTATGGGCGCTCTCGATTACGCTGCGCATCGTGTTGGTCGAAAACCTGCGGCGGCTGGCGGATCGCATCGTGCAAAGCCGTGCGGATCGCAAAGCGGCCAATGACATTGCCAATCGCTTGCTTGGCATCAACGGACATCCGTCCGAAACCGTCGCCGCCGTCCTGGCGTCATGTCACGACATGCCGGTATCGAACGCCTTCGCGGTACAGATGCTGCAGCGTCTGCATGATCAGGATGCCCGTATCATTCCAGCGTTGACGTGGCTTGAGACGCAGCTGGCGGCTGGAGGCGGCACGCCAGATCAGGTGGTCAGCGACGAGCATTTGCGGCAAGGCGCCGCCACGGTCACCGTCAGCAATATCATCAACAGTCTGCGGGTGATAACGAGCCTCGACTGGTCGGATATGTTTGAAAGCATCAGTCTGGTCGACAAGACCCTGGCTACCGATCCAATGTACGTGTGTATGGATTTTGCGACCCGCAATCTCTATCGCACCGCTATCGAAGAGTTGGCGCGCGGCTCGAAACATAGCGAGATGGATGTTGCCGAATGGGCGTCAACCGCCGCCAAAACACCCGCGGCCGGGCCAGCCGGTGTCGCGCGCGGCTCTGGCTACTCTTTAATCGGTGCTGGGCGGCAGGCCTTTGAAGACGCGCTAAAGTTTCGCCCGAATTTGGCAAACCGCTTGCGGCGCGGCTGCCGGTGGATGGGCATCGGCGGATATGTCGGCGCTATTGCGGTGTGTTCGGCCGGGTTTCTTGCGGTCGCTCTGTACGCGCTGTCTGGCACAGGAGTGTCGACGCCATTGCTGATCATGCTGGGCATCCTGGGCGCCATTCCAATCAGCGATTCCGCAGTCGGTCTGGTCAACTGTTTCGTCGTTCATCTGGTTGGACCCAAGACGTTACCGGCGCTGGAATTAAAGGACGGCATTCCGGCCAATTTGCGCACGCTGATTGCGGTGCCGACGCTATTGACATCGCTGGACGGGGTTGCGGCGCATATTGAAAATCTGCAAGTGCACCACCTTGCCAGTCCGGACGGCGAACTCTACTTCGCGCTGCTGTCCGATTGGGCTGACGCGCCTGCGCAAGGTATGCCTGGCGACGCGGCGTTGCTGCAGGCAGCCGTTTCAGGCATTGCCCGCCTCAATACCCTGTACCCGCCCGGAACCGGTGGAGAGCGCTTTCATCTGTTGCACCGCGGACGGGAGTGGAACCAGAGCCAAGGCAGCTGGATCGGCTGGGAACGCAAACGCGGCAAGCTGCATCAATTGAACCGGTTGTTGCGAGGCGCAACGGATACGGGGTTCACCGCCGACAATGAGTTGCCGCCGCGTCTGCCGGCAGAAATCCGCTACGTCATTACGCTTGACGCCGACACCAGATTGCCGCGTGAAACGGTGCGCAAGCTGATCGGCAAGATGGCGCATCCTCTCAACACGCCGCAATTCGAAGTGGGTTCGGGGCGGATCGTCGAAGGCTACGGCGTGCTGCAGCCTCGGGTCACCCCGGCATTGCCGGTGGGCGAGGCCGGATCGTTGTTTCAGCGCACCTATTCCAGTCCGAGCGGTATCGATCCGTACGCGGCAGCGGTATCGGACGTGTATCAGGACCTCTTCGACGAGGGCTCGTTTGCGGGCAAGGGCATCTATGATGTCGATGCCTTCGAGGCGGCGCTGGCCGGCCGTGTTCCTGAATCGACGCTGCTCAGTCACGATCTGTTCGAAGGTGTGTTCGCACGCGCCGGTTTGGCATCTGATGTCGAGGTGATCGAGGATTTCCCTGCCCGCTACGATGTCTCAACCATGCGCCAGCATCGCTGGGTGCGCGGCGACTGGCAATTGCTGCCGTGGATTCTCGGCCGTGTACCCGTGGCGGCCGGCGCGGGGACTGCGCGCCGCGCAATTCCGGCGACCGGCCGCTGGAAAATGATTGACAACCTGCGCCGGTCGCTATCTGCGCCCCTGGCCGTCGCGGCGTTGCTGGCCGGTTGGCTCTTGCCGTTCCATCCCGCGTTCATCTGGATACTGCTGATGCTCGCGGCGGTCGCGACCCCTGCGATCATTCCCGTTCTGTGCACTTTGGCGCCGGCACGGGCTGGTGTCCCGGCGCTGGCCCATCTGCGGACACTAGCGACGGATTTCAGTTTTGCGCTGACTCAGAGCCTGTTTGTTGTGATCTTTCTCGCCGATCAGGCCTGGGTGATGACCGACGCCATTGCACGCACCTTATACAGACTGTATTACACGCGAGCGCATTTGCTTGAGTGGGTGTCGCATGCTCAGACTACGGCCGGTTCGCATCCGACGGTGGGGGCGTTCGCACAGCGCATGTTTGGTGTGCGGATAATCAGCGTATCGGCAATCGGCGTCGCTCTTTTGCAAGACAACTCAAATTGGTTGCTGGCCGCACCGTTCGCGTTGCTTTGGATCGGCTCCCCGGCGATCGCCTATTGGGCCAGCCTGCCGCCGACAGTCGCCGGGCGGCCGTTTGCGCAGCTCTGGAAGGCAGTTCCATGGATCGCGCGATGGGCAAGTCTGTCGCCGGTCATCGAAGGCCAGTTGCCAATCTCGCCAGCGGACGCGCGCGCTCTCAGGCTGACGGCGCGGCGGACATGGAGGTTCTTCGAAACCTTCGTGACCGCCTCTGACACGATGTTGCCTCCAGACAATTTCCAGGAGGATCCCTCGCCTGCTCTCGCGCACCGGACGTCGCCGACCAATATCGGTCTCTATCTGCTGTCGGTGGTCGCAGCGCGCGATTTTGGCTGGATTGGCACCACCACGGCGGCGCAGCGGCTCGAGGCGACACTGGCGACGTTACAAAGAATGGAAGGCGTGCGCGGGCATCTTTACAATTGGTACGACACGCAGACCTTGCGGCCGCTCGAGCCGAAATACATTTCGTCAGTCGACAGCGGAAATCTCGCCGGGCATCTCATTGCCCTGTCGCGCGCCTGCAGCGACTGGGGCCGCGGCACCGCAAGTCCTGACAAACAGCTGGCGGGCGTTGGTGATGCAATCGAGATGACCGCGCGCGAACTTGGTCGGATCTATCCCACGACGGATAGTATGGCTACGGAGGTGATGAACTTCCAACAAGGCCTGCAGACATTCGCCGTTGACCTCAGCCAACCCCCGATGGCAGGCGACACGTTCGGCCAGCAACGCATTGCGTTGATCGCGCAGGCCAAGACCTTGGCCGAAAGGGCGCGCCACTTGCCGCACGTCTCCCGGATCGCCGATAGCGGCGATTTTATCTACTGGATGGACGCCGTAGCCTCGACACTGCAGAGCCACCAGTGTGATGCCGACACTCCAGGCGCAACTGAGCCCGCGCTCGTCGAGCGTCTGCAAGCGATCGGGGATACGGCCCGCGAGATGGCGCTAGCCATGGAATTTGGCTTTCTGCTCGACCCCAAGCGCAAGCTGCTGTCGATCGGCTATCTGGTGCACGAAGATGAGCTTGATCCGAACTGCTATGATCTGGTGGCCTCGGAGGCCCGACTTGCCAGCTTTTTCGCGATAGCCAAAGGCGATATTCCGGCCCGCCATTGGTTCCAGCTCGGGCGTTCGGTGGTGCTGGTGGCAAGGCGTGCCGCTCTGATCTCGTGGTCTGGGTCGATGTTCGAGTATCTGATGCCATCTCTGGTGATGCGGGCGCCGACCGGCAGCTTGATCGAACAGACCAGCCGGTTGATCGTCAGCCGTCAGATCGACTATGGGAAGAGTCGGGGCGTGCCGTGGGGGATCTCGGAATCGGCCTATAATGTGCGCGATCTGGAGTTCACCTATCAATATTCGAATTTCGGTGTTCCGGGGCTTGGCCTGAAGCGCGGGCTCGATGCCAACATTGTGGTTGCGCCATACGCAACCGCCCTTGCTGCCATGGTTGATCCGCAGGCTGCAGTATTGAATTTCGCGCGGTTGGCCGATGTCGGCGGCCTCGGTCGCTATGGCTTCTATGAGGCGTTGGACTACACGCCTGTGCGCTTGCCTGCGGGACAGACGGTCGCCATCGTCAGGGCGTTCATGGCGCATCACCAGGGCATGACGATTGTCGCTATTGCAAATACGCTGCTCGATGCCGCCATGCGCTCGCGCTTCCATGCCGAGCCGATTGTGCAGGCGACCGAGCTGTTGCTGCAGGAGCGGCCGCCGCGCGATGTCGCCATGGCGCGACCCTCGGATGCGCACGCGAAATCGGCGGCCCGAGTGCGTAATTTCGAACTGCCCGGCGGGCGGCGGTTCGCGAGCGCCACCGATGATGCTCCTGCCACGCATTTGCTGTCAAATGGTCAGTACAGCGTCATGTTGACCAGCGCGGGGTCGGGCTACAGCCGATGGCGCGATATCGCCGTGACCCGCTGGCGCGAGGACGGGACCTGCGATGACTGGGGGTCTTATATTTATCTGCGCGATGTGCGCAGTGGCGAAGTCTGGTCGACTGGCCTGCAGCCGTGCGGGGTGGCGGCGGACGCCTACGACGTCATCTTCAACGAGGACCGGGCCGTCTTTACACGCCGCGACGGTGCGTTGACGACCACGCTGGAAGTGCTGGTGTCGAGCGAAGACCACGCCGAAGTGCGGCATGTTTCGGTGGTGAACGACGGCGCGCAACCCCGCGACATCGAGATCACGTCCTACGCCGAGCTGGTTTTGACCACCCAGGGCGCTGATATGGCGCATCCGGTGTATTCCAAACTCTCGGTGCAGACTGAGTATCTTTCCGATGTCGAGGCGATCATAGCGACACGGCGGCTGCGCAGCTCCAACGAAGCTGAGATCTGGGCCGCCCATCTGGCCGTTGTGCATTGTGAAACCGTCGGGGCCGTCACCATAGAGACCGACCGGGCGCGCTTTCTTGGCCGCAATGGCGCAGTCGGCAATCCCATCGCCATCCGTAACGGCCGTCTCTTGACCAATACCACCGGCACCGTCCTCGATGCGGTGTTCGCCTTGCGCCACACCGTCCGTATTGCGCCGGGTGGCATGGCGCGCATTGACTTCTGGACCATGGTGGCGCCCTCGCGAGCGGCGCTCCTGGATGGCATCGACAAGCACCGTGACCATGCGGCGTTGACCCGCGCGGCTACGCTTGCCTGGACACAGGCGCAGGTGCAGTTGCATCACATCGGCGTTAATCCCAGCGAGGCGGCCGTATTCCAGCGCCTGGCCGGCCATCTGCTGTTTGCAGGACCGGCGCTGCGAGCGTCCTCCGACACGATTATGCGCGGCGCCGGCAGCCAATCGGGACTGTGGTCGTTGAGTATTTCGGGCGACCTGCCGATCCTTCTGCTGCGCATCGCCGATGTGGATCATCTCGACCTCGCCCGGCAGCTCCTGTTGGCGCACGAATATTGGCGGATGAAGAACTTCAGTGTTGATCTCGTGATCCTGAACGAGCGTGGCGCCTCTTATGTGCAGGACCTGCAGATCGCCATTGAAACCATGGTGCGCACCAGCCAGGCGCGCCGGCAGGCGACCGCCGGCGACGCCAAGGGCGGCATATTTGTCGTGCGGGCCGATCTGATGGCGCCTGAGACGCGAGCGCTGCTGCTCGCGGTGGCGCGGGTGGTGCTGGTTGGCCAACGCGGAACGCTTGTCGATCAGCTGGACCGGGTGCCGGTGACGCGGATCCGGACCGCTACGATACGCACAAGGAGGCATGCCTGGAAGCAGTCGCCAGCGCCAGCGCTACCAACGCTCGAGTTCTTCAATGGCTTGGGTGGTTTTGCTGACAGCGGCCGCGAATATGTCATCGTCCTGAAACCCGGACAGTCGACGCCCGCCCCCTGGATCAACGTCATTGCCAATCCATCGTTCGGCTTTCAGGTGGCAGCCGAGGGCAGTGGATTCACCTGGTCGCTGATCAGCAAAGAGAACCAACTTACGCCGTGGTCGAATGATCCAGTCAGCGACCGTTCCGGCGAAGCGATCTATCTGCGCGACGACGACAGTGGCGAGGTGTGGACCGCGACGGCCAACCCGATCCGCGACGAAGCGACGACTTATGTCGCCCGTCACGGCCACGGCTACAGCCGCTTCGAACATGCCGCGCACGAGATCGGCGTCGATCTGGTGCAATTTGTGCCGATGGCGGATCCGATCAAGATATCGCGGTTGACGCTGCGTAATCTGTCGGATCGGTCGCGCAAGCTTTCAGTCACGGCCTATGTCGAGTGGGTACTCGGCGCGTCGCGGAGCGCTTCGGCAACCTTTGTGACGACCTCGCTGGATCAGCCGACCGGTGCCATACTGGCCCGCAACGCCTGGTCGCCAGCCTATGCAACGCGGGTGGCCTTCTGCGATCTCAATGGGAAGCAGACGGAGTGGACCGGCGACCGGCGCGAGTTCATCGGCCGCAACGCGACCCTGGCGACGCCTGCGGCACTCAACAGCTTGGCACCGTTGTCGGGCAAGGTCGGTGCAGGGCTCGATCCGTGCGGTGCGTTGTGTACACAGATCACCATCCCGCCGGGTGGAACGGTGCAGGTCGCGGTCTTCCTGGGGCAGAGCGCAACCGTGGAAGAGGCGCAGGCGCTGATCAAACGCTATCGTGCGGCTGATCTTGATGCCGTGTTGGCCGAAGTGACCCAGCACTGGCAGCAGATGCTCGAAACCGTGCAGGTCACGACACCGGACCGGTCAATGGACATCATGCTCAACGGTTGGCTGCAGTATCAAACCCTCGCCTGCCGCGTCTGGGCGCGCGCGGCCTTCTATCAGGCCAGTGGCGCCTATGGTTTTCGCGATCAGCTGCAGGATGGCATGGCGTTGGCGGCGATCCGTCCGGATCTGACGCGGGCGCATCTCCTGCGCGCCGCCGGCCGCCAGTTCATCGAAGGCGACGTGCAACACTGGTGGTTCCAGAACACTGGTCAAGGCGTGCGTACGCGGATCACCGATGACCGCGCATGGTTGGTCTACGCCGTAATGCACTATGTTGAGGCCTCCGGCGACGGAAATGTCCTAGCCGAGATCGTACCCTTCTTGGAGGGCCAGTGGCTGCGCGAGGGCGAACATGACAGCCTGTTCAACCCGGTGGTGTCCGATACCAGCGCCAGTCTTTATGAGCATTGCGCACTCGCCCTTGATCAGAGCCTCGCACTTGGAGCCCACGGCCTGCCGCTGATCGGGACTGGCGACTGGAACGACGGCATGAACCGGGTCGGCGAACACGGGCGCGGCGAGAGCGTCTGGCTGGGCTGGTTGCATTGCGCCACTCTGGTTGCCTTTGCACCGTACGCGGACGCACGTGGCGATGCCGCGCGAGCCGGCAAATGGCGCTCGCACGCCGATACGCTGCGGGCATCGATCGAACGCGAGGCTTGGGACGGCGACTACTACCGGCGCGGCTATTACGATGACGGCACGCCGCTGGGCTCGGCATCGAGCCAGGAATGCCAGATCGATGCCATCGCACAATCCTGGTCCGTCATATCAGGCGCCGCCGATCCCGCGCGCGCTGCCCAGGCGATGGCGGCGGTCGAACGCGCGTTGATCCTGCCGGAGCAAAAAGTGGCGCTACTGTTCAAGCCGCCATTTGATAAGACAACGCTTGAGCCTGGCTACATCAAGGGCTACCCGCCGGGCATTCGTGAAAACGGTGGCCAGTATACGCATGGTGTGCTGTGGTCGATCGTTGCCTTTGCGATGCTTGGCGAGGGGGACAAAGCAGCAGGACTGTTCTCACTGCTGAATCCGATCAATCATGCGCTGACCCCGGCAGATGTCAGCCAATATGTCGTCGAGCCTTACGTGGTCGCCGCCGACGTGTACGCCGTGTGGCCGCATGTCGGGCGCGGCGGCTGGAGCTGGTACACCGGCTCGGCGGGCTGGATGCAGCGGGCGGGCATGGAAAACATTCTTGGGATAAAGGTGCTGGCGGGAACGTTGCATCTCGATCCCTGCATTCCCGAGAGCTGGCCCCAATTTAGCGTCAACTTGAAACACGGCGCAGCACGCTATGAGATCCACGTCGAAAATCCCCACGCGGTATCGCGCGGCATCACACGAGCCACGGTCGATGGGCTAAGCGTTGCCGGGCGACCATTGCGCATCGCCTTGGTCGATGATGGCGCCACGCACCGCGTCGACGTCACGCTGGGCAAGCTTCCAGCTGTCGCCGATCCTCCACTGTCCACAGCGGGAACCTTTCGCCCGCCATCGCGTTTAGCACTCGCAGGACAGACCAAGACCCCTTGAGGAGGATAGCTGATGCGTAAAACAGTCGAGCCGCCTCCGTCGTCGCAATGCGACCGCTGTGGCGGACAACTCAAGTTGAAGCGCGTTGATGCCGCCCACGCCGCGCTCGGATTGAGCAGCACGATCTATGTCTGCGGTAGCTGTGGCAGCGAGCGTGCGTTCGTCTCCCACCGCGACAACTACGCACCCCGATCTGGCGCCGGAGAGCGCTTAGGCGCCGGTTAGTCCAACGGTATCATCACTTTGCCATGATGGACCCGGCACGAAACAGTTGGATGGCGATGCTACATGATCAATCAACAGTCGTGAGACCGGTTCAAAACCAGGATCTCTCGACGGTGGCGTCGATTTTGACTGGCGTGATCATCGTCGCATCACTCTATCTGGCGCGCGACGTCCTGATCCCGCTGGCGCTGGCCGTTCTCATCAGTTTTGTCCTGGCGCCGTTGGCCCAAGCGTTACGTCGGGTGGGCATACCGCGGGTACCTGCGGTGATTGCGGTGGTGGTCCTCAGCTTCGGCGCCATCCTCGGGGTCGGGGCGCTCGGCACGTCGCAGATCAGTCAACTGGCCGAAAATCTGTCGCAGTATCAATCAAACATCCGGGACAAGATCCGCGCCGTGAAGATATCGACAACGGGCAACGGCCCCGTATCGCGCGCAACTTCCGTCATCGCGGATATCGGCCAGGAAATTTCCGCTACCAATCATCCTCAGCCAGGACCGTCCGCCCCCGCGCCAGTATTGGGATCGCGGGACGGCACGCCGGTCCCGGTCGAGATCCGTTCCTCCAGCACCAATCCATTCATTCTGGCCACAGAGTATCTTCAGGCCATCTTCAGTCCGCTCGCGAGCACCCTGCTGGTCGTACTGTTTGTCATCTTCTTTCTGCTTCAGCAGGAGGACTTGCGCGATCGCGTCATCCGACTGCTGGGGCCGAGAGAGCTGCATCGGACCACTGAGGCGATGCAGGAAGCAGCGCGGGGCTTGAGTAAATATTTCCTTTTGCAAACGGCTTTGAATGCCGTTTCGGGCCTCGTCATCGGCGTTGGACTTTGGATGATCGGCGTCCCCAGCCCCGTGCTGTGGGGAATCTTCACCATGCTGATGCGCTTCGTACCCTATATCGGCGCCGTCCTTGCCGCTGTGCTGCCGATGGCGCTCGCCGCCGCCGTCGATCCCGGCTGGAGCATGGTGATCTGGACCGGGGCGCTGTTCTTTGTCGCTGAATCGGTTATGGGACAAGTCATCGAGCCGATGGTCTTTGGACGGCATACAGGACTCTCACCCGTCGCCATCATGGTCGCGGCGACCTTCTGGACTTGGCTGTGGGGACCGATCGGTTTGATCCTGGCCACGCCCTTGACCATGTGTCTGGTCATTCTAGGCCAATACACCAAGCGGCTTGAGTTCTTGCATGTTCTGCTTGGAGATCAACCGGCCCTGACGCCACCGCAGAGTTTCTATCAGCGCCTGATTGCTGGCGATCCGGCCGAAATCATCGATCAGGCCGAACGGCAATTGAAAGACATTGAACTGATCGATTATTATGATGACGTAGCGCTGCCCGGCTTGGTTTTGGCGCAACGCGATGTTACAAATGGCGAGTTGCCCGCCGAGCGGCAAACCTTTCTGGTCGATGGAGTCAGCGAGTTGATCGACGGCCTGGCGGACAACCAGGCGGTTGTCGCCGATCCTGCAATATTCTGTGTTGCCGGCCGGGGCAGCGTCGATCATGCCGCCGCGGCGCTATTGGTGCAGCTTCTCAATCGCGCCGGATTGGGCGCGCAGCTTGGGGCCGAGCAGGGTGTGCAGGCATTGACGGTGCTGCCGGATGCGAGCCGGCATATTGCGTTGGTGTGCGTCTCTTATGTTGGCACGGCGCGGGTGGCGCAGGTTCGCTATATCGTGCGGCGCATCCGCCGGCTGTACCCGCAGGCCAAGGTGCTGGTGGGACTTTGGCGCATGGCGCCGGGTGACCTGGACTTGCAGCCGATCAAGGACAGCTCGGGCGCAGATCTGTTTGCCGTGACCTTTCAAGAGGCACTAACCTTGTGCGCGGCGAACGCTGCCAAGGGCGCCAATCAGACCGCACCGAAGCAGGCAGGCATTGTGACCGGCGAGCCAGCTCACCATATGACGCTGGAACCGGTGAGGGTTTGAGGCATGCGGTCTCCCGCAGTTCCATCTGCAACGTTGGCGGACAAGATGTTGACGGCCCCAATCCCCTTGACCGCCCCGGTCGTCTGGCTGCTCGGCAAAGTGCAGTCGGGCAAGACCTCGATTGTCAGAACACTGACTGGGGCTACGGATCTTGAAATCGGCTCAGGTTTCAAGGCCAGCACCACAACCGCACGCGTCTTAGACTATCCGCAGGCTGCACCGCTGATTCGCTTTCTCGACACGCGCGGATTGGGCGAGGCTCGCTACGATCCGACCGCCGACATTGCCGCGAGCGAAAAGCACGCCCACTTGCTGCTGGTGGTGATGAAGGCGCTTGACCAGCAGCAAACGGCGGTGTTGGACGTCGTGCGACAGGTGCGGGAGCGGCGGCCGGATTGGCCGGTTCTGGTGGCGCAGACAACCTTGCATGACGGTTATAAGGCCGGTACTGCTCATCTTCAGCCGTACCCATATGGCAACCTGGAGCCGGCTGCCTTGCAGGCCGCTGGCGTTCCGGATGATCTGGCCCGCAGTCTGGCCCGTCAACGCAGCCTGTTCGACGGCATACCCGGTCGCCAACGGATCCTCTTTGTGCCCATCGATTTCACGCTGTCGGAGGATGGCTATCAGCCGAACGACTACGGCTTGTCCGCCTTGCTATCGGCGCTGCACGAGGTCGCGCCTGCCAGCATCGTTGGCTCGCTGCGTGAAACGTTGAACGCGGCCAATGCAACCCTGGCGAGCCGCGCGCACCCCCAGATCCTGGCCTATGCCACCGCCGCGGCGGCTGCCGATGTGGTGCCATTTGCCGGTGCGGTTGCCGTTCCCGGTATTCAAGCCAAGCTGCTGCACGGCCTGGCTGCTATCTATGGCGTGCCGTGGGATCGCCGGACCTTGGCGGAGTTCGCAGGCTGCCTTGGCACCGGCACTGTCGTGCGCATGCTGTCGAGTTTCGGCATCCGCGAGCTGATTAAGCTGCTGCCCTGGTACGGACAGACGGCCGGCGCGGCGGCTGCCGCGGCTGCCAGCTTCGCAACGACCTTTGCGATCGGCAAGGCCGGCATCTACTTCCTCGGCCAGCGACGACTTGGCGAGACGGACCCGGCGGGCGTGCACCAAGTTTATGCGGACGCACTGAAGCAGGCGTTCAAGTCGGCCCCCGATCGCCGGCAGGAAACTCCGCAACCGGAGCAAAAGGCATGACCGCCAAACGCAAAGTGGCCCGCTATCTGCGCGCCGCCATGATCGCGATGGCCGTGTTTGTGCCAGCTCTGTCGCTGATCCCGCTTGGTTCGTTGTGGCTGTGGGAGAAGGGTCTCTTGATTCATTGGGTCGCCGCCGCCCTCATTCTATCAGTCGGCAGTTTCCTGATCGAGATGTGGGTGGTGCGCGCGACCAAAAGCCCGGCGCGTGAGGCCGCGCTGTCGTCGTCCGATCACGGCTGGACGCCGCGCGAGGCAGAGGCATGGACAGCTGTCGAAACGCTCGCCGCTGAAGCCGATCCGGCCCTGTTGATCGATCGCGATGCCATCGTCAACCTTGGCTTGCGCACCATCGAGACCGTCGCGCGCAGCATTCACCCGCAAGACCAGGATCCTTTGTGGAAGTTCACGGTGCCCGAGGCGCTGGCATTGGTTGAGCGCGTTGCCCGCGAACTCCGACCATTCGTGGCTGATAACATTCCGCTCGGCGATCAATTAACGGTTGCCCAAGTGATCAAGATCTACCGCTGGCGTTCTGTCATTGACGTTGCGAATCAGGCCTATGATCTGTGGCGCATTGTGCGGCTGCTGAATCCGGTGGCCGCAATTACCACCGAGGCGCGCGAGCGGTTGACGAAGAAGCTTTATGCCGGTGTGCGCGATGAGTTGGCGGGACGGCTGACCCAGGGTTTTGTCAAGGAAGTTGGCCGGGCCGCGATCGACCTCTATGGCGGCCGCCTGCGTGTTGCGAGCGATAGTCTTGCCGGGCACGTCAGCGAGGCGACGACGCGCGACCTAGCCTTGCCAGAGGTCGCCGAGCCCTTGCGCTTTCTCGTTGCCGGCCAGATCAGCGCCGGCAAATCGAGCTTGATTAATGCGTTATCGCGTGAGGTTCGGGCCGCAGTTGATGTCCTGCCGGCGACCAAGGGCTTCACGGCTTACCAATTGCGAAGCGAGGCGCTGCCGCCGGTTCTGCTCATCGACAGTCCGGGCATCTCGGCCGATCAGGCTGCCATCAGTCAATTATCGGACGAAGCGGGAGCGTGCGATCTCGTGATCTGGGTCGCCGCGGCAAACCGCGCGGACCGGGAGATGGATCGCGCGGCGCTGGATAGCATTCGGTCGTATTTCAGTATCCGTAGCGATCGCCGGCAGCCCCCGATCTTAGCGATCATAACACATATTGATCTGCTGCGCCCTTATCAGGAGTGGGCACCACCTTACGACATTGCCAATCCCGCCAATGCCAAAGCCACCAGCATTCGAGCCGCCATGCAGCAGGTGTCAATTGATCTCAATGTGCCGCTTGATTGTATCATCCCTGCCGTTCTTGCCGGCAATAGGCCAGTTTACAATATTGACGTTGTCTGGGCAAAGATATCGGGATCATTGCCCGAGGCGCGCCGCGCGCAACTGGTCCGCCGTTTGCGCGGAGCCTCGGGCTGGACCTGGGGTAAGTTGTGGTCGCAAGCGGTCAATGCCGGCAGGGTCGCAACGCGCGGCCTGACGAAACCCTGATTGGTTCTTGGCGTTAGGCCATCGGGTGCTTGAGACGCCTGGCGATCCCAAGGCCCAACAGGAAGGCGCTTCCCACCACCCGGACCGCTCCGAAATAGTCAACGACATCGGTCATTTCCTGTTGAACGGCGGCCGCGCTGACCGGGATGGGAGCGGCCGGAGCTGGTTTTGCCTGGGCGTCTATCCGATCCAGAAGGTGAGGCATCGACAAAGACACCAAGCCGACAACGAAACACCCTGCCGCAATGATCACGCCAGCCGACGTCGCTCCCAGCTGGTCTTGCAGCAGCCAGAACACAACGATCAAACTGAAAATGATCCCTGTAAGCATCAAAAAAATAGCAAAGCCTCCCCAGGAGGCCCTGCGCGAAACATTGTCAACCGCGCCTTGCGTGGCGCGGTTGGCTGCATAGAGAAACAGATTGCCGAGCATAGCGTTCCCCTGATGGTCGATTGTCTAACGGCGAGCCAACATCGCCAACACAAAGCCGATGCCAGCCGCGATGCCTGTCGCTTGAAGTGGCTTGCGACGGATCGTGTCGGCCAATCGGTCGAGCTGTTCGTGCGCGACCTGCTGGGCTTGCCCTGCAACGTGGGAGATTTCGTCGCCGGCGGCACTCGCCATCGAGGAAACACTCGATCGCACGTCTTGCGCCGTTGTTCCGCTGGCTTTGGAGGTCGCGCTGTCAAAGCGCTCATTCATCGTTGTCATGATTGGTTTTCCTTGTTTACTTTGCACTATGTCGTCCACGCTCAGCGCGTGAGGACGAGCCCGACGAGAAAGCCGATGCCAACCGCAATCAGCGCCGACTGAGTTGGGTTCGTGCGAATCATGGTCTCGACGTCACCGAGTTTCTGACCTGCCATTGCCTCCGCGTCACTCACCACCGTGCCGAGTTTTTCGCTGGCCAATTTGCTCACCGAATTGGCAAGGCTGGCGATATCGCTGCGCAGGGCGTCGATGTCGTCCTTGACGTCCTTGGTTGTGCCACCGTTCGAGGCCGATCTGGCGGCCTGATAGTCCTGGTTGGTAGTCGCCATCGCACATCTCCTTCTGTTGCGCGTTTCACAGCACTTAGCCTTTGCACAACGCGAGTTCGTGGCAAAAGTTCCATGCGGTTTCGGACTGCGATCAGAATTCCAACTGGGAACCAACGCCGTCTTGAGGCGTTGTCTTGCGATCTACTGAGGGACTACTTTTTGTCACTAAGGAGCAACCGGACATGCAAACTCCCGATCGATTGGATGCGGTGAACGCAACGGATCCCTCACTTGGCAATGCGCGGGAGGGCGAGAGCCAGGACCGCGATGTCCTGGTGGAATTGCGCCGCGACCTCAGCGTGATCGTCGCCGAACTGACCAAGGTTGTCGAGGAACGGTCCGCCCAAGCCAAGGCGGTAGCCGATCAGGGGCTCGATGCCGCGCGCGAGACCATTCGGACGCATCCCATCGCGGCGATTGCGGTGGCAACGCTGTTGGGGGCTGGCGTCGCGGTCGCCTTGACCTCCGTGCCGCGTACAACTCGAGCCCCGTCCCGGTTTGCCGATTGGGCACCTGCCACCTCGCGCGCCGAACTCGTGCACATGGCCGAAGGCATGCAGCGGTCAGTATCGCAATCCTCCACACTAGCGTCGTTGGCCTCGGCGTTCGAACGCGTTGTCGAGCAGATTTCGACCATCGACCCGAAGTCGTCGCTAACACCCGCCCTCGAGAAGGCCGGTACCTGGCTCAACACTCTGCGGGCTTCGGTAGGCGGGAAATGATGGCCCGCAGTGCCGACAGTCAAAATGCTTGGGATTTGATCGAACAATTCTCATTCTGCATGCTGGTGACGCATGATGGCGCCGGAGTTGACTTGCGGGCTCGCCCGATGAGTCCGCACTGCCGGCCGGAAGACGGCGCCATTCTCTTCCTGACCGATGTGCGCAACCACAAGGACGACGAGATCGACGCCAATCGGAATGTCTGCCTGACCTTTGCAGATACCAGTGGTCAAACATTTGTCTCGGTCAGCGGCGTGGCCGGTATCGCCAATGATCGCGAGAAGATCAGCGAATTGTGGTCGCTCGCGACGCGCGCCTGGTGGGACAGCAAGGACGATCCGAACATTCGCGTCCTGCATGTCGTGCCGTCGCAGGCAGAGTATTGGGATGGCCCCGGCACGCTGGTTGCCAGCGTAAAAATGGCGGCAGCGGCATTGTCGGGAACGCGCCCGGAAATGGGCGAAAACAAAAAGGTAAC
This sequence comes from Hyphomicrobiaceae bacterium, assembly GCA_031367715.1. Classification (GTDB taxonomy): domain Bacteria; phylum Pseudomonadota; class Alphaproteobacteria; order Rhizobiales; family Hyphomicrobiaceae; genus JANYHF01. The sequence goes on from JANLQJ010000427.1 coordinate 17,682, forward strand.
GCTGTGAAAGTTGACCGGCTGCGGGTGTTGAGCCGGGCACTGCAGTAAGGTCTTGCCGGTACGTGTCCCAACCGAATCGCCAATCGGACTCACGCATAAGATAGAAAAACGCCACAGCCGGTACGGTCGACTGTGGCGTTCTCAATTGGTGGCTGGCTACCTGCGGCGACGGCGTGCGTTCTAGTAGTGCAGGGCGCCCACCAGATGTAACACGATAATCAGAATGATCGGAACACCGGCCATCCAAAGGATGATGTCGCGGAACATTACTACCTCCTGGTTCAGTTGACAAAATGGAAAGCGGCACCTTTTGCGCCGCTCCAGTTGCGGCATTCAGGCTGCGCGGCGGTGCGCCTGCGCCATCACAAATCGGGCCGGGATCGAGTTATCCCGATGATGCCCGCCTCGCTGTGCGGCCCACCAAGCCGCGCCAAAGGCAACCAGCAGGCTTGCAGCTGTAACAAAGCCGGTCAGGATCGTACCACGCCGTACTTTGTCCGCCGTTTCCCTGACGGTCTTGTTGGTCACCGCGAAGGCATCGGTGACGCGCTTTTCGGCATCTTGCTGCGTGGTGCCGCTATGTTGCGCCACGACCGTTCCGAGATAGGTGCGGTCGGCGTCGGACAAGCGGTCATTGGCGACCGAGATGGCAAAGATGCGAAGTGTTTCGGTTCGCAGATCGGCGCTTGGTTGAAGTACTTGGGTATTTGCTACCTGTGGGGTGCCTGGCCGTAACAACATGTCGACCTGATAAGTCGCCGGATCTGTCATCGACGCACCGGCTCGAGTTAGCGACTCTGTCCCGGTCCTGGCGATAAAACCAGCCGCAGCCACAAACAATGCGGCTCCCAGGATGACACTGACGGCCCAGACCAGGCCACCGTGCAGGCCGTCGCGGAACTCGACTTCATGTTCGGTGGTTTCACCCCAGCGTGAACGCATCCGGCCGGCAATGTAGCCGCCAGCCATGCCGGCGCCGATCTGCATCGCCATGGTCCAAAACACTGCCAGACTGGCAATCAAAGACAGCGATGCGCCCGTGTTTGCCCACGGCGAGACGAATGACAGTCCGATCGCCGATCCAAACGTGAGCAACACGAACGACAGCGCCGCTGCCATCGCACCGCCGGCCCAGACCGGACCCCATTCCACATAACTCGTTCCGGCCACATAACTCGTTCCGGCAACTGCCGTTGGGCGCACACCGCCGAGTGTTCCAGTTGTGATGTCTGCCATAATTATGTCCCTTGTCTTCAAGTGTGGAGCCCAATGGCGCTGAGAACAAACATGACCACGACTACAAGTCCGACCAGATAGATGATGCTGTTCATGTCGAAAGTCCTTCCAGTGCACATCTCCTTGCGTGGATTGTGCCGATCGTGAAAAGTCGCAATGAGCTAACGTCGGAAGACACGTTCGGTTCCATTTGCGGTGAAATGCGTTAAGTGGCACCACAATGCCTCTGGCACACAGCAAGCGATCCGCACCTATTGTGTGCGACCAAAATGTGCACACGGTATTGTGATGCATCGTATCGACCCGCTCGGCTGTTTGCATGACACGAGGCGGCTCACTTCATGACCTGGGACCGCCAACGCGATGACAACAACAATCGGAGATCATCATGTCGAATATGTTCTTGGCTAGCGCCGCATTGGCAATCGTCCTGGCCACCAGTAGCGTGGCAGTGGCGGCGATGCCGTCAGGGATTGGCCAGACAGGCGGAGCCGTGCGGATTGGGCAGTCGACCAACGGCGTAGAAGCGATTCATTGGCGCCGACATCACAATCGCAATGGCTTCAGGCTGTTCTTTGGGCAACAGCGCTATTGCGACAATTTTCGTTCGCAGTTCAACTCGGATCGCTGCCGCTTCCAGCACCGTGGCCGCAACCATCCGGGGATTTACTTCAACTCGAACGATGGCTATGGCTATCGCGATTACCAGCCGGACTTCGGCTTCTCGATCGGGTTCTAATTCCGATTCTTGAATACAATTGTACGGCCCGTCAAACTGGCGGGCCGTAGTGCTGTGGATTCGGATCGATAGCCTTCAAAGCTTGAATGAGTTGCGCCGGACGACAGGGCTTCTGGAGGAACTGGGACCCGGCAAAGCCATCTAGCTGTTGCTCGAGAGAATAGCCCGACAACACTATGAACGGCAGGCCTCGGGCCGCTAGCGCCAGAGCTGCCGGGCTTGCGCTTTCACCGGCGAGATTGGCGTCGACTATTGCAGCATCGAAGCTGGACTCCGCGATGAATTCGAGCGCTTGGTCAAGCCTGTTGGCCACACCGACGACAGCAAAGCCGGCTTCGATCAGGGTATCATGCAGATCCAGCGCGATAATCGGCTCGTCCTCGATGATCAGGATGCGCATTGGTGTTGTTTATCCTCTGACATCTGCCGTGGACGAACCATTTCGTCCCCGCTCCAAGGTGTGGCGGATCGGCGCGGTCAATGTCCAACACAGCCCGCTCGCCGGGTGGTCGATCACGGCAATGCCGTTGACGGCCGATTGCGCCATGGGGCCGATAACCGTCTGTCCGAAACCGGCGCGCTTCGGGGCCACCACAGGCGGGCCGCCCAGTTCGAACCATGACATGGAAAATGTCGGTTCGGCGCCCGACGTTATCTGCCAGACGATGCGTACCTGCCCGAGACCGTTCGACAGCGCGCCATACTTGCCTGCGTTGGTGGCCAGTTCATGCAAGGCCATGCCGATGCCTTGAGCAGCCTCAGGTATCAACCGCGCCGGCGGGCCATCGATCAGTACACGGGTGCCAATCAGGTCTTTGAAATGGGCCAGTTGTGCCTCGACAAGCTCAGACACGTCGACGCCCTGCCAATCGTTGCGGACCAGGAGGTCCTGGCTGGCGGCCAACCCCTGGATGCGGTCGGACAGCCGATCCACGAAAGTCGCCGGATCGCCGCCGCGCAGCGTCTGCCGGGTCACCGCCAGCACCACGGCCAGCAGGTTCTTGGCGCGATGATTGACTTCGGCCATCAGCAGTCTGATCTGTTCCTCGGAGCGCTTCTTTTCTGTTATGTCGAGGTTGACGGCGAAGGTTCGCAGCGGCTTGCCATCGACGTCGAATTCGGACGACCACAGACTTTCAATGCAGCGCTCGATCTGATCGTCACCAAGCACCCGATACTCGATTTTACCGGTAGGCGTTCCTGACAGCAATTCGTTCTGTGCCGCCAACACTCGCGATTGGTCGCGGTCCACTACGTGATCGAGCAGACGCCGCCTTCCGTCGATGATGCCAATGTCCTCCTCAAGCAATGCGGTGTAACCCATCACTGCTGCGAAGTTATCGGCCCGCAAAAATTTGTTGCGCGCAAAGTCGACCACGATGTAGGTCAGGCCCGCGGCATCGGCGGCATGGCGCAGACGCGCCTCGCTGTCGTGCAATTCGCGCTCGGCCCGATGGCGCTCGGTCACGTCGCTGAAATAGCAGACCACCCCGTGCCGACTATCCGGCAGGGTCACGCGCTGTATCTCCCAATCATAAGCCTTCTCTGCGTCTAGATCCCGCCGATGCCCGGAGAAAGGCGGCGAGATGTATCGCACTCCGGTCTTCAGCGTATGCCGGAAGATGTCGCCAAGCTGGTGACCCAATTCAGCCCCCCATTGCGTGCGGAGGACCTCGTCGAAATCGCGGCCAATCAAAGGTTGCACGGTAGCGAGAACTGGCAACGCGAGGCTATTCACTTGTTGCAGGCGAAACTGATCGTCAACCACATATACCCCCATCGGCGCCTGCTCGATGAGAGTGGAAAACAAGGCCTGGTTCTGACGCAGTGCTGCTTCCGAACGCTTGCGCTGTGTGATATCACGGATATTGCACTGAATGACAGAGTGCCCGTTCTGATCATAAAGATTAGCCACCACCTCAACATCTTGTTGCTTGCCGCTACGCCCCTTGAGCGGTAGATCTTCGTAGCGGACACTATGGTCCGTTGTCAGTTTCTGAAACATGATCTGACTGGCCGTTTCATCCTTCAGCAAGCCGATCTCGAACAATTCCTTGCCGACCAACTGATCATGCGTGTAGCCTAGGAGCATTGACATGAACGGATTGGCGTCGGTGATCTTTCGCGTCCCCGGATCGACCAGCAGCACGCCGTCCTGCGCCGCTTCGAACAACCGGCGGTAGCGAATTTCCGAATCGCGCAGTTTGCTCTCCGTGAGTTTGCGGTCGGTGACGTCGGCGACGATGTTGACGAGGTGATGCGCTTTGCCGTCGGCGCCACGGGCGACCACCTGGCCGTGGCCCGACACCCAGCGAATGGCGCCATCCGGCCGCACGATCCGATAGTCGGCGGTAAACGAATCCGCCCGATCGGCCTGTTCGTCGAAGTGCTGCATCAAATGCCGGTCTTCGGGGTGCAACGATGTGTGGAACTCGTCCGTGTCGCCACCGATTTGTCCGCGACCATCGGCAAGCTCGAAGCCGAACAGAGCCATCGCCTCCTTCGACCAGGTGCGGGTTTTTGACTGCAGATCGGTTTCCCAAGTGGCCATGCGGCCCGCGGCCAGGGCGGTAAGGCAACGGGCTTGGCTGGTGGCCAATGCGGTCTCGATTGCCTTGCGGTCGGAGATGTCGCGCACGGCCAACAAGCCCGTTGTTGCGCGCCTTGGCCCGCCGCTTGGAGGGGACGCGAACTCTACCTGCATGCGCGTGGCCAGCCAACGCATGGTGCCGTCCGGCCTGACCACGCGATGTTCGGCGGCCATGATGCCGCTGCTGGCTGGATCAACGGCGCCGGCGATGTTGCGCTCCATCATGAGGCAATCATCGGGATGGCACCGCCCATGCATGTCGCGACGCGGTAGCGCGGTATCGGCTGGCAGGGCAAACAACGCAGCGGCAGCTGGGTCCAGGGTTATCGTCTCGGCGAGATAGTCCAGTGTGCCCAGACCGACACCCGCGACTGCGAGCCCGAGCTTGAGTTTCGCCTCGCTGTCCAGCGATGACGTCCATGTCGGCGTATGCTGTTCGGGCGGGAGGCTGACTGTCTGCTGGTCTGGTTGTTGCATCAGCAATCCCTTTTATTTGTCAAGTCATCGGCAACGAACTCGTCATGACGGCATCGGTGCAGCCCTCGATACGCAGTATCCAGATCGATCGCGGTGTCGACAAGCTGAATCGGCCTGGCCAACTCAGGCCCATGCCTCGAATGGCGGTTCTCCGGTACGCGGACGAGCGCGCCTTGAGGGCGCGCTCTTGCTGATGATCATCGACTCGATTGCCCATAGTTTCAGGCCTCATGGCCCGTTATTGCAGAGCACTGGCCGTGAACCACAGTCGTTTTCGGTCAGGCGGCCGCTGCCACGTTCACGCTCTTTTCAGCAAGTTCGGTGAGCAGTTCGTCGGTGTCCTTCTCCTCCATCAGCGTCGCCTCCAACAGCTCGGCTGCATCGGTATGACCAAGTTCCGTGGCCCACGCATGCAGCGCGCCATAGCGGGCGATCTCGTAATGTTCGACCGCTTGCGCAGCGGCGATCAGGCCGGCGTCGAGGGCTGGACCGCCCTTGAACGTATCGCCAACCTCGTCGCCCTCCTTGAGAATGCCCTTGATGGCCTCGCAGGGAACCGCTTCGGGCTTCTGATCGATCAACTTGAACACCTTTTCGAGCCGTTTGACGTGCCCTTCGGTCTGCTTCAGATGCGTTTCGAAGGCTTTTTTCAGGGGCGCGCTCTTTGCCGCCGTCACCAGTTTCGGCAGGGCCTTGGTAATCGCGTTCTCGGCGAAATAGACGTCCTTCAGGGTATGCAGGAACAAACCGCTTAGATCTTGATTTTGCATGGCGTCACCTGTTGTGTGTTGGAGCCCAACCTCTAAACACGCTGTTGTGAGATTGGTTCCGCGACACGGCGCGATTCGGACGATGGTGCGCGTGGATCGACCCGTTGCGGCATGCAAAGTGCCGTGGCTGACCGAAAGGGATTACGATGGTTGCGCCTGTCAAGACCAGCCTGACAAGCGGCCCGCGTCCGGTTCCAATACCACCGACGCCGGCGCAAACCGGGGGATTCTTCGCCCGCCTCGGGCCAGGCCTCGTCACTGGCGCGGCGGACGACGATCCTAGCGGCATCGCCACCTACAGCCAGGTTGGCGCGCAGTTCGGCTATGGCCTGGCCTGGACCATGCTGTTCAGCTTCCCCCTGATGGCGGTGATCCAGGAGGTCAGTGCACGTATCGGTTGCGTCACGGGCTTTGGCATCGCTCAGAACCTGCGCCGGCACTATCCGCCCTGGCTGCTGCGATCTGTGGTGATCTTGTTGGTCATCGCCAATGTCATCAATCTCGGCGCCGACCTTGGTGCCATGGGCGCGGCGCTCGGCTTGCTGATCGGCGGTCCGGTGCCGCTCTATGCCGTGCTATTCGGTGTCGTCTGCATACTGCTTGAGGTCTTCATAAGCTACGCGCGCTACGCCGCCTTGCTGAAATGGGCGACGCTGTCGCTGTTTGCCTATGTCGCGGTGGTGTTTGCTGCGGGCGTGTCGTGGGGGCCGGCACTCTACGGCGCCCTGGTGCCGCAACTGGTCTTTGACGCGCCCCACGCCATGGCATTGGTGGCGGTGCTGGGCACCACGATCAGTCCTTACTTGTTCTTCTGGCAGGCCGGCCAGGAAGTGGAGGAATTGCATCGGCGGCACGTCAAGCCGTTGTGCATCGCACCTCGTGATGCCGGACCGGAACTGGCGCGCATCCGTACCGATACCATCGTCGGCATGGGCATCTCGAACCTGATCGCGCTCTTTATCATATTTGCCACCGCGGCAACTTTGAACGCGCACGGTGTGACCGATATCAGGACCTCGTCGCAAGCGGCCGAAGCGCTGCGGCCGATTGCCGGTGTCTTCACGTTCGCACTGTTTGCCGCCGGCATCATCGCCACCGGCATGCTGGCAGTCCCGGTACTGGCCGGGTCCGCAGCCTACGGAGTAAGCGAGGTGTTCGGCTGGACCGAAGGCCTTGATCGCCGTCCGCGCGAAGCCAAGGCCTTTTACGCCACGATCGCGGCGGCGACGCTCGGCGGAGCAGCGCTCAACTTCACGGCTCTGGACCCTGTCAAGGCACTCTATTGGAGTGCCGTCGTCAACGGTGTGCTGGCCGCTCCACTGATGGCCGTCATGATGCTGATTGCCACCAACCCGCGCGTCATGGGTCGTTTAACTTTGCCCGGGTTTATGGTCATAGGAGGATGGCTGGCGACCGCGGCAATGGCGCTTGCAACGCTTGGTTTCTTCGTGATCTGAATGGGCGTCTACGGTGCGGGGTATGGACCGCCCCGGTCGTTCGGGCAGTCGGCGACGCCGTGGCACTGCATTTGATCCTTAGACAGTCCAAATTGGTCAGGATCCGCGGTTAAAGTGCCTTGATAATCTTGCGGAATCTGTTCATATCGTAGGCGGGCGTGTCCGGTCCAAGGGGAGTTTTGTTCGCGTGACCCACGACACAACATTGGATCCGGAGTCAAGACTGAGTTCAAGTCGCGCGGACCGTGCAATGCAACCGAGACTGCCCGACGGTTCGGTGCCTGCGGCGATGCCTCCCGACGAAATTGCACGCATCGCCAGCCTGCGCGGCTATTGCATTCTCGACACGACGAAAGATCCGCGCTTCGACCGCCTCACGCGGCTGGCCGCCGAGCTGCTCCACGTGCCGATCGTGTTGCTATCACTGGTCGACGAATCCCGGCAATGGTTCAAATCCACGGTCGGAACCGGCATGACCGAAATCAAGCGGCAGCACGGATTTTGCGCACACGCCATACTTCTGGATGCCCGCGAGCCGATGATCGTTCCCGATACCCTGAGAGATGAGCGTTTTGCCACGCATCCGTTCGTCGTCGGCGAGCCGATGCTGCGCTTTTATGCCGGTGCGCCCCTGGTTACTGCTCAGGGGCAGAAGATCGGCACGTTGTGTGTTCACGACGTCAGCCCTCGCACCGATTTCGACCATCGGGCACTTGGGATCTTATCGCAACTCGCCGACATCGCCATGGATGAGATTGAATTCTTTCATGCCGAAACGGAGCGCGAACTGTTGGTTCAGGAACTTTCGCACCGGGTCAAGAACAGCTTCGCCCTCATTGGCAGCGTCGCCGAAATCAGCAGCCGCGGGCATCCCGGAGCGGTCGAATTTGTCAGCGCGTTCCGCAGCCGGCTGTATGCTATGAGCGCGGCGCATGATCGTCTGGTCATGTGTGACTGGAGCGGCGTTGATCTGACAGAGCTGGTTGGCAGTGTCTTGAATGTTCACCAGGACAACACAAGGCACCGTTTCCGGATCCTGCTTACCCACCAAGGTAAGTCGCATTTACGCCACACGAATCACTGACTTTCCCCAGTGATTTGAGGGAGATGGCTGATGGCGCGCAACAAGGTGCAATTCCAGAAAGGCCTGTCGGAGGCTGAATTCCAGAAACTC
>JANLQJ010000056.1:0-15341 GCA_031367715.1 Hyphomicrobiaceae bacterium
CGCGTCATCCCCTCACACAGCGTGCCGACGCTGGTCGGGCTCAGCATCCTGATGGTCGGGATGTATGTCGCCAATGGCGGTTTCGAGTGGCTGCGCACGCGCGTCCTCAGCCGGATCGGGCTGCGCTTTGATCGCGCGCTGCGCCGGCAGGTGTTTTCGGCCATGCTGATGCAGCCGATCCGTAGCGGCGGGACCAGCGACGGCCAGCAGCCGGCGCGCGATCTCGATCAGATCCGCTCGTTTCTCTCGAGCGCCGGGCCGACCGCCCTGTTCGATCTGCCCTGGATGCCGATGTACATGCTGCTGATCACCCTGCTGCATCCCTGGCTCGGCATACTGGCGACCTCGGGCGCCGTGACGCTGGTCGCCATGACGCTGCTGACGGAGGCGTTGGGACGCCGCCCTACCCTTGCCGCCAACAAAAGCGCTGCGGCCCTCAACGTGTTCGGCGAGGCCAGCCGGCGCAACAGCGAGGTGGTGCAGGCGATGGGGCTGGGGCCGCAGCTTGGCGAGGCCTGGTGGCGGCTGAGCGCGCAGCTGCACCACGATCAATTGGCGGCCAGCGACTTGGTCACCAGCATTGGCACAGTCAGCCGTGTGCTGCGCGTCATCCTGCAATCGGGGGTCCTTGGGCTCGGAGCCTACCTGACTGTCAAGGGCGAGGCGACCGGAGGCGTCATGATCGCAGCCTCGATCCTGACGGCGCGCGCCCTGGCGCCGATTGAGATCGCCATCGCCAACTGGCGCGGCTTCCTGACAGCGCGCCAGAGCTATGCCCGGCTCGGCCGTTTGCTCAATACCCCCTCGGCCGACATCGAAAGCATGCCGCTGCCTGCCCCGCACAAATCGCTCTTGGTCAGGGGACTGACGGTTGCCGCGCCGGGGCAATCGCGTCCTATCATCCGTAATCTGTCGTTTCGGCTGGAAGCCGGGCAGGGCCTTGGCGTCATTGGCCCGAGCGCATCGGGCAAGTCGACATTGGCCCGCGCCCTGGTCGGCGTCTGGCTGCCGCCGCCGCTGAACGGCGGAGCTATCCGCATCGATGGCGCCGCCCTGGATCAATGGCCCTCGGCTGCGCTCGGCCGCCATATCGGCTATCTGCCTCAGGATATCGAATTGTTCGGTGGATCCATCGCACAGAACATCTCGCGCTTCCGTCCCGATGCGTCGAGCCGGGAAACCATTGCCGCCGCGACGGCCGCAGGCGTCCATGACCTGGTCCTGAACCTCGAGCACGGCTACGACACCAGGATCGGCGATGGTGGCGTCGCCCTGTCGGCTGGCCAGCGGCAGCGCATAGCGCTTGCCCGGGCGCTCTACGGCAATCCGTTCCTGGTGGTACTGGATGAGCCCAATTCCAATCTTGATGCGGCCGGTGATGCCGCGCTGACCGGGGCGATAAAGTCCGTGCGGTCGCGCGGCGGCATTGTCATCGTTATCGCGCACCGGCCGGCCGCGCTGGCCAGCCTCGATCTCGTCCTGGTCCTGGCCGACGGCCAGCAGCAGGCCTTCGGCCCGAAGGACGAGATGCTGAAGGCGGCGGTTCTTGCGCCTCCCGTTTCCAACGGCGCAATCCGTCCGCCAACACCCGATCTTGTCCACGGACCTGCGGCCGTCCCGCTCCGGGTGGCCAATGGCATTGCGATGGGACCCGAGACATGACAGCCGACAACGTGCTGCTTGCGAAGACCCCAACGGAAGGCGATCTGAGGAGCTACGTGAGTTCCTGCCTGACGAACCTTTTGCAGGCATTTGGCGCGGCGCGCGAGGCCGCAATCGCCTGGGGTCGGAACTACGGTTTCGACGCCGCTACAATGGATCTTCTGCTCGTTGTCGCCGCCGTGACCTTGGCATTAGTCTTGGTACTGCTGATTATTCGAGGGCGGCCACGAGCCAAAGTCAGGCGACCGGCAAACGAAACGGCGGGCGAAGCGTGGACGTTGATCTCCACCGCCGCCGGGACATCCGGAGGCGCGCGAGCGCTGAACAGGCCAGACCGGATCGGCGCTTATCTGGCGCTGGGAGTGGGGTTCGCCGTGCTGCTGATCGGGGGCGTCGGCGGCTGGGCGGCAACGACCGAGTTGGAAGGAGCGGTGCTGTCTTCAGGCACCATTGTCGTCGATACCAAGGTCAAGAAGGTTCAGCATCCGACCGGCGGCGTCGTTGCTGAGATTCACGTCAAAGACGGCGACACGGTGAAGGTGGGCGATCTCCTGCTGCGGCTCGATGAAACGGTCACGCGCTCAAATCTGGAGATTGTATCGAGGCAGCTGGATGAACTGCTGGTGCGCGAGGCGCGCCTCAACGCCGAGCGCGATGGCAAAGACCATGTGAGCTTTCCGACCGCTCGCGTCGGACCGGACGCGGCGCAGCAAGTCGCAGTCATCCTAAGCAGTGAACAGAAGCTCTTTGAAAGCCGCAAAGTCGGATTGGGTGGCCAGAAGTCGCAGCTGAATGAACGTCTTCGGCAACTGAAGGCGGAAATTGCCGGCATGACGGCGCAACTGACATCCAAGGACCGCGAAGTCAGCTTGACCCAGAACGAGCTCGACCGGCTGCGGCCTCTGGAAGTCCGAAAGTTCGTCCCCGCCACCAAGATGACGCTCACTCGGCGCGACTTGGCGCGCCTCAACGGCGAGCAATCCCAGCTGACCGCTTCGATCGCGCAGGCCAGGGGTAGGGTCGCCGAGACCGAGCTGCAGCTATTGCAGCTGGATCAGGACCGGCTGACCGATGTCATGAAGGATCTGCGCGAGACGCAAGGCAAGACGGAAGAGCTGATCGAGCGCAAGATCGCCGCCGAAGACCAGTTGCGACGGGTCGAGATCCGCGCGCCGCAGGCCGGCACAGTACACCAATTGTCCGTGCACACAATTGGCGGTGTGATCATGGCGGGAGAGCCGATCATGCTGATCGTGCCGGAAGGTGACGTGCTGGTCGTCGAGGCCAGGATCTCCCCGACCGATATCGACAATGTTCACCAGGGACAAATCGCATTTGTCAGACTGCCGGCCTTTAATCAGCGCACGACGCCGGAGTACTTTGGTAAGATCACAGTCATATCGGCCGATCTGGCGCGCGATCAGAGCCAGCCGCAAGCGCCCCCCTACTATCTTGCCCGCATCGCTTTCCGGGAAGAAGAACTGCGCAAGCTCGGTTCGCTACGCCTGGTGCCCGGCATGCCCGCCGAAATCCACATCGAGACCCCGCGTCGAACCGCCCTGTCCTATCTGACCAAGCCGCTCTCCGATCAGATCGCCCTTGCCTTCCGCGAACGCTGACGCTGTAAGAGGTTGGTACGGAGCAGTGCGTCAAACTTCAGGTTGACTGGCGGGCGTTTCGATCTTGAATTCACAGAGTACCGCCGCGAAGATGGTCTTGTGCCGACACCTAGCGAGACTGGCATTCAAAGTTCAATCCAGTCATCTTCAACACAGCGCCGAGCGTGCGGTCGTGATCGCCGGCACGCCAGTGTGCTACTGGCCCTTGACTGTTGATCCGCCATTCGGCGAAAAACTGATTTGCGGCGCCGTCTTTCGCGCCAAACGTGCGCACAACCACCCAAGGGTAGGTTCCACCATAACCCAACCCATCCGATACCTCCTCGATACCGATCGAGCGAATGGCGGCGAATGCGATAACGCCACTTCGCGGTTTCCGTAACAGTGGCCAGGTCAGGGTCACAGTCACTTGCTGTTTGTCGGTCCAGAACAGCACATGCCGATCAGGGTCCGATAAGCCGAAAAGGCCTGCGAACGATAACGACAAGCCCGCCCAGACCAGCGTTTCAAACCAAAAATCGAGCATCGGTCCGACATAGTGGAGGACCGAAGTGAATGTCGCGGCTGCAACACAACACGCCAGTAGAGTCCACGCACGTTGTCGCGTAGGAAAATGATCCGCTATTTCGATGCGACTCTCATCGATACGGATATCAACGCCCATCGCCGCTTGTCACCTGCCGCTATGCCCAGAAATCGGCGTCTGTACCAAAGATAAACATGAGCGCGTATGGTAAAACAAAAAATAATACCAATTGAACGCAATTCTCCCCAAAGTCGCCACGCCCGTTCACATAGAAAGCACTCATTGCTCCCATCGAAACCATCGCGAGTATCGTGAGCTGCGTCCAATCGATCTTTCGCATCTTGATCTCTGAGTCGTTGACGGCTCACCAATGCGCTACATGCGATCGCGGGGCACCGGAAATTGCGGGGTGAGCCTTTCGGGAACGAACTGTATCATCGAGGAGGCCCTTGGGCAATCGGCGCAACATGAGCAACATCCCGGATCATGATCGGCATGGCGATCGTGACCTCGAAAGTTGTGGACCCTGTCGTATCGCTGCGCTTATGCTCATTGAGGAGATGGCTACGCTTGATAGCACGAGTGGCGACGTCGATGTGGGAAAAGCTCGATAATTCTGTCATCACGACCGAGCCCAATGCAACGGCGTTGACGATCCGCACGGACCACGCCCCTAAGAGAATTATCTCATTGCTCTGTTTTGTTCTCGCGGCCGCAACCTCGCTTCTATCAATAATGACACTTCTAACAGTTACGATACCGCTTAATTTCTCGTTTACCATGTTGGTTGCATCAATGATCTGTTGGGTCACGCTATTCTTGATGGGAGGCTGGAGTCTGTCTCGACGCGTCACTGTGACCGTCACATTCGACAGTGTGTTGAGAGTGGTCCGGTTATCGTATGTCACCACTAGACCCAAGCAGCGTGAGGAGACCACAATACCTTTCGACAAAATCAATGATATCAAGCTCATTATTCGACGCGACACGTCTCGCGCTGGCGAAGACGCTTGGTGCTGGCCAATAGAATTGTATCTCGAACTCAATTCCGGATTGAAGCAACAATTATTGGCTTGCGCTGAGGACACAGCAAGGTGGGATGAAATGCCAAGCACGGATAAAATGCGAATAATGCGATCTGTCGCCAAAGAAGTCCGTACGATTGTCGGCTTGGAGACTGATCGCGTTTCCCAGCGCACGCGGGGATCGTGGCTGTTGGGCACGCTCGACACCATTGAGTACTGACGGCTTCGAGGGTCGAGCGCGCAAGTAACCGGATGCCGCGGGTGTGCCATTCTGTTGCCTGCATCCCATAGGTTCGCACATGGTCCGCACCACCGAGGGGGGTCGGCGCCAAATTTCTGCACCACCCAGAGTTCCATGATTTGATTGCGCTTTTCCGGACTTGGAAGGTAGTCGCGGTCGTATTTCCGCTCGCTCATGACCGGTTCCCAAAATGTCGTATTCGCCCCTCGGCATCGGTCACCATGTTCTCGATGATCGCTTTCACTGGCTCGATAGAGTGGACAAGCCCAATGCCTTCGCCGACGACGGTATTGGACCCATCGGTATCACCCTCGTCCCAGGCGCGGCGCCACTTCGTATGCTCGGTTTCGAAGGCAGCCGCCAGGTCCTTGTCCTTGCCGGACCAGCGCTCGATGAATTTTTTCCTCAGTGCCCGAACGGTATAGCGGCTCGGCCAGTCATACCTGCGCACGATATCCATGAGCTTTGTACGGATGGTCGCGTCGCCGTCGGCTACCAATGCGGCTTGGTGCATGTTCGAGTGCACATTGGCTTCCCGCGAGGCCCACAGCCGCGTGCCCAGCATGACCCCGTCGGCGCCTAGCAGCAGAGCTGCTGCGAGACCACGGCCCATCCGTGATGCCGCCGACCGCGCACAGTAGAGTGTCGGGCGCCGACCCGGCCAGCAGGTCCGCAATCTCAGGCACAAGTGTCAATGTCGCGCGGCTGGCCCCATGGCCGCCGGCTTCGCTGCCTTGGGCGACGATGATCCGGGCGCCGGCTTCGATGGCTGCCCGTGCATCGGCCAGGCTCTGCACCTGACAGATCAAAGGCACGACCGCCTGGTGGATTGTTCTGGCAAAAGGGCGTGGGTCGCCAAACGACAGGCAGAAGGCTGACGGCTTCCTGGCGAGCGCGAGGCCGAGAAGGTGGGGAGATTTCGCCAGCAGCCAGGCGATGAACCCGGCCCCGACGTGGACATTGCCGGCGGCGGAAAACTGTTCGTCGATCCAGTCGGAATTTCCGTAGCCGACACCAAGGAGACCAAGACCTCCGGCATTGGCCACCGCAGCAGCAAGACCGCCGCTCGCCGCCACGCCCATCGGCGCCAGGATGATCGGATGGGAAAGTCCCATCCTCTCGGTGAGTCGGGTTGCGATGGTCACCGTGACCTCACTTGATCGTATTGATTCGCTCTATTGCACGAAGTTAGCAGAGGCAGAACAGGCGGTACTGCGCAACAAATGGCTCGATATTCTGATTGAGCCGGAACAGATTGTTGGGATCGTAGCGGGCTTTCAATGTCGCGAGTCGCCGATACTTCTCTTCGCCGCCTTTTGCCACCTCTCGTGAGATCGCATAGTTACAAATGAGACGCTTGAACCATTGCTGCAACAATCCAGACTACGATGAGACCCGCGACCAGGCACCAATCTCGGCGCGCCCGATTATGACGCTTTGGTTTGCTGTCATTTCCTGTGTGATGCGCTCAACCAGCGTCTCGATACCGAGTTCACTCGCCGTCGCGATGCCGTGCCGCACGATGTCGGCGGCAAGAACTTCGGCCTGGTCGGCATCCAGCCGAACTTCGTCCAAGGCATTCGCGCCGCCGATAATTGCGTGCAAGCGCATGGTCGGCGCCGCCAGACCTGCGTTCAGGAAGGTCGAATGCAGCTTGACGCCAACCCTGACATCGACGCCAGCGCGGCGATAGGATTCGCCAACCCATCGGCACGCCCGGTCGTAAGTGGGGGCCGACGGATAGGAGCGCATCTGCTCGCGGTCCGGCTCGTGAAAGACGATCAGTCCGCCCGGTCGCACCAAAGTTTTGATGGTCCGCAATATAGCGACGGGATCATGCTGGAAGCACAACACATAGCGGCCGATAGCGGCATCGAATGACTGGTCGAACGCCATCTCCGACAGATCGCGCTCGATAAAGGTCACGTTGCTAAACGAACGGCTGTGAGCACGAACGCGGGCCCTGGCAAGGGCCGCCGTCGACCGATCCACGCCGACAACCTCGCCGGACGTCCCGACCAGCTCGGCGGCAAGACAGGCGACATCGCCGGCCCCGCTGCCGACATCGAGCACCCGCATGCCGGGCGAGATGCCGGCTTCGATCAGGAACTGCCGGGTGATCGGATCGATGAGCAGGGCCTGGCGATGCAGCCGTTCGAGTTCCCGGTCCGAATGACCGAGGATATAGGCGCTTTCTCCGCGATCTGGCGTGCCCATGCTTGCGCTCGCTGGATGTGTAACCTGATAGTGTCGGCCCGTAAGACGAAGGGGTCAAGTCGAGTTGAGATGTTGCAGGTTGGTGTGTTCTCAGCGTGCAGTCTGTGCCTGTCGCTCTGCTATTTGGTGGCGCATTTGCCAATCCTGGTCGTACTCTAACAGATCAATCCGACGTAGGTACCGCATGACACATCGCGTGCCCTCTGACGATGGCGTTGACTTGATCAACCGTGTTGCCCGCATCCGAGACTTATTGGCGGTGGAGGCGGTGGCGGGCGAGCAGTCGCGCACGCTGTCAGCCAAAAGCATAGCCGCCTTGAAGACGTGCGGGGCCTTTTCCATGTGGGCGCCCAAGTCGCTGGGCGGCGAGGAAATCCCGTTCAACGCCGGATTGTGCGTGATCGAGTCGCTCGCGAGGATCGATGCGGCCGCAGCCTGGATCCTGTTCGTCGTTTCGGGCAGCAACATTGCGGCCGCTCGCATGACGGAGGCTGCGGCGCAAGCGGTTTACTCCAAACTTGACAACTATTTGTGCGGCTCGCTCAATCCACCGGGTCGTCTTCGCGCGGTGGATGGCGGGTATCGCCTCGATGGACGCTGGCCGTTTGCCAGCGGTGTCGCCCATGCCGGCTGGTTGATCGTTTCAGCGCGATGCGAAGCACCGGCCGCCGTCGGCAGCACGGCCGTTTTGAGCGCACCTGTTATGTGCTTGCTACCTGCCCATGAGGCGGTTGTGCACGACACCTGGCATACCCTTGGGCTGCGCGCGACGGGAAGCAGCGACATTGAGTTTCGGGACGTGATCGTCCCCGAGCACATGACGTTCCGCATCGAACGTGCTGACGATCCGCGCAGCCCGTTTCATCAGGGTTCGCTCTATCGTATACCCTTGAGCGGTGGCATCGGCACGCCAATAGCCGCAGTGGCGCTCGGCAATGCGCGAACTGCCATCGACGCAGTGGTCGAGATGTCCAGGCTCAAGGTGCCGGTGGGTCGGACAGCGCCTATGCGCGAGCAGCCCGTGTTGCAAAGCGAGGTGGCGCGGGCGGAGGCCGAGGTGCGTTCCGCCAGCGCATGGCTCAATGCGATGGCCGATCAGGTTACGGTTCTGGTGGAGAGCGCTGCCGCAGTGCCGCTTGAGGTTCGGCGCAATTTGCTGTTGGCGACGGTGCATGCTGTCCAAGCCTCGGCGTCGGCGGTTGATCGCATGCATCAGGCTGCGGGCGGTTCGGCAATCTATCAGAAAAGTCCGATCGAAAAGGCCTTTCGCGACATGCATACACTGACGGCTCATCGCCGGGGCGCTCCGTTGCAATTCGAGGTGGCCGGTAAAGTGTTGCTCGGTGGCGAGCCGGGGGATGCAAGTTTGTTGCAATAGACTTGGCGCAGCTAAGTGGAGGTTGAACCGTGACCAATGTCACCGACATCACACGCACAATCCGCACTCAAGACTACGAACTCGGTCATAGCGAGTGGGAACTCAAGCGGCTGACGACGCAGGCGAAACTGGTCGATCCGATCACCCGCCAGTATTTCAAGACTGCCGGCATCGCACCGGGCATGCGGGTTCTCGACGTTGGCAGCGGCGCTGGCGATGTCGCGTTTCTCGCTGCCGAGTTGGTCGGGCCCACAGGCAGCGTGGTTGGTGCCGATCGATCGCCGACTGCGGTCGCAACAGCCCGAGCCCGCGCGCTGGAGCGCAAACTTGGGAATGTCATGTTCCAAGAAGGTGACCCCACATTGTTGAGCTTTGAACAGGTGTTCGATGCCGTGGTCGGGCGGTATGTTCTGATGTTCAATCCAGACCCAGTGTCGATAGTGAAGGGGCTGGCGCGTCATTTGCGGCCAAGCGGGATTATCGTTTTTCACGAGGTGGATTGGACCGGCGTGAGGTCGAACCCTCCGGCTCCCCTGTATGACCGGTGCTGCGTCGCACTCGTGGAGACCTTCTGCAAAGTCGGCACCAACGCCTACATGGGCTTGCGGCTGCATTCGGCCTTTGTCGAAGCGGGGCTGCCAGCGCCCGACATGGCGGTTCAGGCCTTGGCGGGCGGTGGCGAAAGCATAATCAGCGGCATCGACATGATCGCCGATCTGGTGGTCACCATGGCTCCAGTGATGGAACTGCATGGCGTGGCGACCGTTGCCGACATTGCACCGGCCACGCTGAAGGCGCGGATGCGTGCCGAAGCCCGGGCGAATGGCAGCGTGGTGGTCGGCCGGTATGAGGTCGGAGCGTGGTCGCGGATCACGTGAGAGGCATACAACCTTTGTGGAGCGGGAGTGACGGGCATGAGCGACACTGCAGTTTCGTATGTTCTCGGTCACGACGATCAGGAGTTGGCGCGGTTGGCGCGGCAGGCCAACTTCATCGACCCGATCACGCGACAGTTCTTCCGCGAGGCCGGGATTGCGCCGGGCATGCGCGTGCTCGATATTGGCAGCGGCGCTGGCCATACCGCGATGGTCGTTGCCGAATTGGTTGGGGCGTCTGGCGAGGTGGTTGGTGCGGATCGCGCCGAGAGAGCCATCAGCATGGCGACCAGGAACGCTCAAGTCCGTGCTCTGAGCAACATAACGTTTCAGCTGGGTGATCCCACTGAAATGGTCTTTGAGCGGCCCTTTGATGCTGTCGTTGGGCGCTACGTGCTGGTGTTCAACCAGGACGAGCCTGCCACGCTTCGGGCGCTCGCCAAACACTTGGTGCCCGGCGGATTGGTTGCCTTTCACGAACCGACGATGCTGGTAGCGCGGTCGATCCCGACAGTAGCATTTTACGAACGTTGCTGCCACTGGAGGGTCGAAGGCTTTCGCGCCGGCGGTGTAACTCTCGATACCGCGCAGAGGCTGCATGGGATTTTTCTCAATGCTGGCCTCCCGGCGCCAACGATGCGGATGCAGGTTTGCATCGGCGGGGCGACTCAGGTCGCCGGCTACCTCGAGACTCTGGTTGATATGATCCGTACACTGCTGCCGACTATCGAGCGGCACGGCATTGCAACGGCGGCCGAAATTGACATCGACACATTGCTCGACCGGCTTCACCGCGACATCCTAGCCAGCGGCAGCACAATCCTTGGGCGCGCGGATATCGCGGCTTGGTGCCGGGTATAGGAGATCGGCAAACTGCGGTGATGGAAATTGGTCTCGAGGCTGGCAGGTTTGCGACATACGTTCCAAGTCTACCCGATCGTGGATCACAGCGGACACATATGCATGGGCACCGGGATGTCATGCGCCATGGCCCAATAGATCTCCTCGATGTCCGGACGCAACATCCGGACCGGAGCGCTTGGTTCGTAAGTCGCCTCGAGGGCGAGCGCGTAACTGCGAACGCATTGGGCAGCCCGCTTCTTAGCCAAGCGCGACCACAATGCCCTGAGGCCTTTGGCAAGCCATGCGTGGGCTGCAAAGTCGATAGAGTTGCTGTCTGCGGCCGTCTTCTGGATCAAGGACACTTTGCGTGCTCCATGGCAGGGGTGGTGTCGGATTGGGCGGTGGCGGCTTGCGATCCCGTTCCGCTCCCTGCCACCATCGCGCTGGCCCATGTGCGCTAGCACCAATCCACCGTGAATTAACCGCCAAACTGCGCTAAAAGAGCAGGGTCGTCGGTTTGCCCGCTAAGGTGACGTTGACGGCGACACGAGGCTGCCACCCGAACCGGATTTCCCATGGCGCACTTGGTTCTCAAGCTGCTGGGCGAGTTTGCCGCCCGCGCCAGCGACGGCGGACCGGTCGCGATTGGCGCCAAGAAGAACCGGGCGCTGCTCGCGATCCTTGCCCTGGCGCCGCGCGGGAGCATGGCGCGCGAGCGGCTCGCCGACCTGCTCTGGAGCGATCACGGCGCCGAGCAGGCCCGCAGCAGTCTGCGTCAGGCGCTGGTTGCCCTGCGCAAAGACCTGGCGGTCGTCGAGCCGATAACGCTGGTGGCCGACGACGAGACGGTGCGGCTCGATCCGGCGCTGCTGGACGTCGATGTCCTACAGCTGCAGCAGCTTGCCTCGACGGGTAGCGCCAGCGATTTGGGCGAGGCCGCGGCGCTGTGCGTGGGGGAACTATTAGACGGGTTGCAGGTCAACGATCCCAATTTTGAAGAGTGGCTCGGCAACGAGCGGCGCAAATGGCATGGCGTGTGCGTCAGCGTGCTCGACCAGCACTGCAGCACTCTCACGGGACAGAGCAAACTCAATGCCGCCAACGCGCTCGTCGCGCTCGATCCGCTTCGCGAGGCCTCGCACCGGCATCTGATCCAGGCTTATGCGGACGCGGGCGAGCGAACGCAGGCCCTGAAACAGTATGAGGCTTGCCGGGCCGTGCTGGCGCGCGACCTGAACGTCGAGCCTGGCGAAGACATCGAAGGCCTGCGGCGATCGCTGTTGAACGCGGGCAAGCCGCCCAATATCGCGCCCGCAACGGATCGTCCTGTCGCAATCGCCGGCCACGTCTCAATCGCCGTCTTCCCCTTCAGCAATCTTTCCGGCGATCCCGAACAGACCTATTTCTCGGACGGTTTTTCCGAGGACATCATCACGGAACTGTCCCGCTTCCGGTCGCTGTTCGTGATTGCCAGGAATACCTCGTTTCACTATCGCGACCGCTCCGCTGATTTTCGCAGTGTAGCCCAGGACCTTGGCGTTCAGTATGCTGTCGAAGGCAGCGTCCGGCGGACGGCTGGCGACCGTGTGCGGATCACCGCCAAGCTGATCGATGCGGTGCGAGGCAGCCAGCTCTGGGGCGAGCGCTATGACCGCGACCTCGATCAGTTGTTTCAAGTGCAGGATGAGGTTGTCAGCACCATTGCCGCGACGGTGTTCGGGCAGCTGGAAGATGCCGAGATCAGGGACGCCAAGCGCAAACCGCCCGAGAACATGGCGGCTTACGACAAGTTGCTGCACGGTATTGAGCATTTGCGCGGCTACGGACCTGACGACAACCGGCAGGCGCGCGAACTGTTCGAGAGCGCGGTGGCGCTCGATCCCGACTATGCCCTGGCGCAGGCCTATCTTGGATTGTCGTTGCTGGTTGAGAACCGCTACAGCACCGCACCCAGTGAGATCAAGGCGCGTGCGCTCGAATGCACCCGCAAGGCCGTGCGGTTGCAGCCCAGCGAGAGCCGCTGCCAACAGTTCCTGGCCCTCGCCTACCGTTTCACCGACGAATATGATCTGGCGATCCAGCACTACGAACGTGCGGTCGCGCTCAATCCGAATGACGCCAATGCCATCGCGAGCTTGGGGAGCGCCCTCGCCGTAGTCGGCCGTGCCGAGGAGGGGTTGCACATGATCCGCCAGGCCATGCGGCTTAATCCGCTGCATCCCGATTGGTATTGGGGCAGCCTGGTGATCGCCTTCTACAACATGCGGCGCTATCAGGATGCCTTGGAGGCCAATTGGAAACTGGGGGCCGGCAAATCGGCATGGCAAGTTGCGCGCGGCGCGGCCTGCCTGGCGCAACTTGGACGGCTCGAAGAAGCGCATAAACAAGTCGCCGAAGTTTTGCGATTGAATCCGGATTTCAGTATTGCCAAGGAACTGCCGAGCTACAAGAATCCGGTTGATATTGAACACCTAGTTGAAGGCTTGCGCAAAGCGGGGCTGCCGTCATGAGCACCACGCGCCGCCTCGCCGCCATCCTCGCCGCCGATGTGGTCGGCTACAGCCGGCTGATCGAGCTGGATGAGGCGGGTACGCTGGCGGCGTTGCGCGAGCGGCGTCGAGCCATCCTTCAGCCCCTGGTCGTTCAGCATCATGGCCGCATCGTCAAAGTGATGGGCGATGGCGTGCTGGTGGAGTTCGCCAGCGCCGTCAATGCCGTGCAGTGCGCGGTCGAATTGCAGCAACGTTTTGGTGCGGCCAATGAGGGGTTGCCTGACGCCCGGCGCATCGAGCTGCGCGCCGGCGTCAATCTCGGCGACGTTGTTGTCGATAGTGGCGATCTCTTCGGCGACGGCGTCATCATCGCCGTGCGACTGCAGGCCATGGCCGAACCCGGTGGGATCACGATTTCGGGCAGCGTGCATGATCAGGTTGCGGGCAAGCTGGCCGCGGCGTTCGACGATCTCGGCCCGCGGGCGGTCAAGAACAGCGCCAAATCGGTGCAGGTCTACCGTGTGCGGACTGGTTCAGAACTAACAGTCGCAAGACAGGCCCCAGATCCTTTCGTAAGCCCGTCACTCGCCGTGCTGCCCTTCAACAACTTGAGTGGCGATCCGGCCCAGGACTACTTCGCCGATGGCGTCGTCGAGGACATCATCGGTGCGCTATCGCGCTTCAAGAGTTTTGCGGTGATCGCGCGCAACTCGAGCTTTGTTTACAAGGGCCGCGCCATCGATGTGCGTCAGGTGGCCAAAGACCTCGGCGTCCGCTACGTGCTCGAAGGCAGCGTGCGGCGGGCGGGCGGAACGCTGCGTTTGGCGGCGCAACTTGTCGACGGCGTGACCGGCGCCCACCTCTGGGCGCAGAGTTTCGACGGCGCACTTGACGAGGTGTTCCACTTCCAGGATCGCATCACCGAGAGCGTGGCGACATTAGTCGAGCCGCTTATCGAGGTCGCGGAGATTAAGCGTTCACGGACGGAACGGCCAAAAAGCGTGGCGCTCTACGACATGATTTTGCGAGCGCATTCCAAGCTGTCAACTCAGCTTAAAGAAGATAATGCAGAAGCCTACGCACTTCTGACCGAGGCTCTTGCCCTCGCGCCGGACAACGCCCGCATCCTTGGCCATTCGGTCATGGCGCTCAGCCATCGTATCTCCATGGGCTGGCCGCCAATCGGGACGGACGACGTTCAAAGATGCTCCGAACTGGCGCGGCGGGCGCTTCGTCTTGCCTCCGGAGACGCAACGGTCATGGCGATGTGCGGTGTGATGCTTGTTCACACGGCCAAGGATTACAACTGGGGAATGGCGGCTATCCATGCCGCGACGGATGCAAATCCAAATAGCATGGAAGTCGTCATAATGGCGGGCATCGCGCACTTACATTGCGGGAGCGTTGCGGATGCACTCGACCTTTTCCATCGTGCCATCCGGCTCAGTCCTCGCGATCCGTCGGCTCATTTTTCCCTGACCGGCATCGCCCACGCGCAAATGATACTCGGCAATTTCGCCGAAGCATTGAATTGGGCCGAGCGATCCTTGGTGCATAGCCCCAACTTCAACGCGACGCTCTGGATGCTGATTGCTGGCAATGCGCAGCTTGGACGGATGGTCACGGCACAGCGCTATCTTGCCGAGTTCAAGAAGATCGCGCCAAATGTCACCGTTTCACGGATCTGGGCTGGCCAGCCGCAAATGGACCCAAGCCGGATGGCCAATATTCTTGCGGGCCTGCGCCTCGCTGGGCTGCCCGAAGGGCCGGAGCCTGAGCCGGCCATCCCCTCGCTCGCCGTCCTGCCGTTCCAGAACATGAGCGGCGATCCCGAACAGGCGTATTTCGCCGACGGCATCGCCGACGACATCATCACTGCGCTCAGCCGCTTCAAGAGTTTCGCGGTGATCGCGCGCAATTCCAGCTTCACCTACAAGGGCCGCGCTGTCGATGTGCGGCAGGTCGCCAAAGACCTCGGTGTACGCTACGTGCTGGAAGGCAGTGTACGGAGGGCGGGCGCGAAGTTACGCATCACCGCGCAGCTGGCGGACGGGACCAGCGGGGCGCATCTCTGGGCGCGGAACTTCGACGGCGCGCTCGACGACGTGTTCGATTTCCAGGACCGCATCACCGAAAGTGTCGCAACCCTGGTCGAGCCGCATATCCAGAGCGCCGAGATCGAGCGCTCGCGCCGCGAACGTCCGGGCAGCATCGCAGTCTATGATCTCTATCTGCGGGCAATGGCCAAGATTTTCAGCGATGAATCCGATGCCGTCCTGGAAGCTTGTGATTTGTTGGACGATGCCCTGAACCTCGAACCGGACAACGCCAGCATACTTGCTTATGCGGCTTTCGCGACCTTTGTCCGCAACCATTTCCGGAAACAGCAAGGTGACGCCGAGAAATGCGCCGAGTTGGCGCGCCGGGCGCTGCAACACGCTGCCGGCGATGCGACCGTGCTGG
>JANLQJ010000447.1:0-4065 GCA_031367715.1 Hyphomicrobiaceae bacterium
CCGACGCCAACACGATGCGCGCACGATCTGCGATCTTCTGCTCGGTCTTGCCATCAGCAACCAGCCTCTCCAGTGCGGTGCGATCATCCGAGCCTATGCAAAGGAATGCCTTGATGATCCTCATGCCGCCAATGAATCTGATTTGCGGGCAAATGGGAATCTTATAAATGGGTCAGAACACTAGACGGGCGCACTGCTGTGCGCCCCTACGCCATGACCTCTGTCACGAACCTTCAAAGAGACAGGTCAAACGATAGGTTGGACGGTATTACTGGGTATCAGACCAATGCCAAAGGCATGTATCGGATGGCGATGCCCCGCAAGGAAACCGCAATTTTGCCCAGAGCCTTCGTTGCATTCGCCATCGTGGCCGCCTTGCTCGCCCCGCGTGCCGCGATGGCTGACGATGCCCCGTCGCCGTGCAGCCAGCGCTACCCCGTCGGCGCTGTCTTCCCACCGGCCGGCGAAACCGCGGCGACCCTGACCGGCGCGAAACTGCGCGCGCTGCTCGGCAACACAGGCTGGGGCCTGATCGAGGACGTGACGGCGCGCACGCTGCTCGATGCGCCCGCGCCCCTGGTACTGGAGGTGAAACTGCCCAAGGGCTCGATCGATCACAAGAACCCGCACGCGCCGATGGGCGGCATGGGCTTTCGCTGGCGTCCCGGCATGCCAGCTGGCACCAGCGCGGCCTGTCTCAGCTACCGCCTGTGGCTGGCGCCCGATTTCCAGTTCAACAGGGGTGGCAAGCTGCCCGGCCTGTTCGGCGGCGATGGCCCGGCTGGCGGCAAGGACGTCGACGGCGCGTCGGGCTTTTCGGCCAGGTTCATGTGGCGCAAGGACGGCGCGGGCGAGATCTATGCCTATATTCCGGGTAAGCCCGACCGCCGCGGCCTAAGCATTGATCGCGGCGCCTGGACTTTTCCACGCGGCAGTTGGGTCACCTTGGAAGAGGAGGTCGTCCTCAACACGCCGGGCGCGCCCGATGGCCAGTTGCGCGTCTGGGTCGATGGCGCGCTCAAACTGCGCCATGACGACATGCTGTACCGCACCAGCGCGGAGCTCGGCATCGACGGCGTCATGGCCGACATCTTTTACGGCGGCAAAACCGCTGAATGGGCCGCACCTGCCGACACATTTTTGCGCCTCACTCCGTTCACGCTTGCCTGGCATTGACGCCATGTTATGGCTTTGATCGAACGAGTCGCCAGTCGAGTTGCAACCCCACCTTTCGGACCCAGAACCCCATGCAACAGCGTCTCCTGACGAAATCCAACACCATTCATCCGCTGATCCTGTCCGGAGGCTCGGGCAAGCGGCTGTGGCCACTGTCACGTCAGGCCAACCCGAAGCAGTTCTTGAAGGTGCTAGGCGATCACAGCCTATTCCAGGAAACCTGCCGCCGGCTGCAGTCGGCCCAGTTCGGCAAGCCGATCGTGATCGCCAATGACGCGCACCGCTTCCTGGTGGCCGAGCAGATGCGTGAACTGGGCCTGTCGGCAAAGTCCATCGTGCTGGAGCCGGTCGGCCGCAACACCGCGCCCGCCGCCGTCATCGGCGCGCTACTGGCGGCCCGCGATGACATCGATCGTCTGATCCTGTTGCTGCCCTCTGATCACGCCATCGCCGACCCGAAGGCCTTTGCCGAGGCGGTCACGTCCGGTATCCCGGCGGCGCAGGCCGGCAACATCGTCACGTTCGGCATCAAGCCGGACCGGCCGCATACCGGCTATGGCTACATCGAGGTCGTCCCCGAGGCCGACGATGGCGAGCGCGCCTTGCCGGTCAGCCGCTTTGTCGAGAAACCGGATGCCAAGCGCGCCACCGAATATGTATCGAGCGGCCGATTCTATTGGAACGCCGGCATTTTCCTGTTCACCGCCCGCACCATGCTGGAGGCGGCCGAGCGCTTTGCCCCCGGCATCATGACGAGCTGCGCCGAGGCCATCGCGCAAGGCGCGCGCGATCTCGATTTCCTGCGCCTGTCGGAAAAGCATTTCGAGAAGGTCGACAGCATCTCGATCGACTACGCCATCATCGAGAAGGCGAACAACATCCGCTGCGTACCGCTCAGCGCCGGCTGGAGCGACCTCGGTTCGTGGACCGAAGTCTGGGAAACCGCCAGCCGCGATGCTGAGGGCAACGCCGCGCGCGGCGATGTGCATTTCCTGAAATCAGCCGACAGCTACGCCTACAGCGATGGCGCCGCCGTCTCCGTCGTCGGCCTCAAGGATGTGGTGGTGGTGGCGACGCGCGATGCCGTGCTGGTGACCTCGAAGGCCGAGTCGCAATCGGTCAAGACGCTGGTCGAGAAGTTCGAGCGCGAAGGCCGCGAGTCGGTCATCAACCACCAGAAGGTGCATCGTCCCTGGGGCTGGTACGAGCGGCTGGCGCTGGGCGACCGCTACCATGTCAAATGCATCATGGTGAGCCCGGGCGCCACGCTGTCGCTGCAGAGCCATTATCACCGCTCCGAGCACTGGGTAGTGGTCAAGGGCGCCATCGAGGTGACCAAGGACGATCAGGTCATCATGCTGGCCGAGAACCAGTCGACCTTCGTGCCGGTCGGCTCCAAGCACCGCATGAAAAACCCCGGAAAAATCCCGGCGTTCCTGATCGAGGTGCAGTCGGGCGGGTATCTCGGCGAGGACGATATCGTGCGCTACGAGGATGTTTATGGACGGGTGGGGAAGTAGGGAACGATGATCAGCTATCGCCCGGCCCAGGCCGCCGACATGGCGGACTTGACGCGAGTCCGCGTGGCTGTGACCGAAAATGCCCTTAACCTCGAGCAACTGCTGGCCCGCGGCATCTCGCCAGAGAGCGTGGCGCAGTCGTTTCTAGAGGACTCCAAGGGCTGGGTGGCGGAGTTGGACGGCCGTATTTGTGGGTTCTCAATTGCAGACCGCAAAAGCAAATCGATTTTCGCGCTGTTCGTCGAACCAGGCTTCGAAAACCGTGGCATGGGCGGGAGGTTACTAAATCTGGCCGTAGATTGGCTGTGGGCCATTGGTGTCGACAAGATCTGGTTGACCACTGGGCCGGCGACGCGGGCTGCTGGGTTCTATTCACGGCGCGGCTGGATCCGCAAGGGGCGAACCGGCGATGGAACTGACGACCTGTACGAGCTGGAGCGCCCGGCCAGCGTGACTTAGCGGGTGGTCAGACGCAGTCGTCGCAGCACTGCCCCACGCCCTCGACATAGCCGCGCCGCTGATCAATGGGGATCGTGACGGGAACGTCGGTAACGGCGCCGCAGACGACGCAGAGTTCGCTATGGGAGTGGCCCGCTCGCAGGCACAGCAGATCGCGCAGCCGTTCGGCGGCGCCACGGCGTTCGAGCAGGCCGGTTCCACTGCGCAAAACAGCGAGCGGCGTGCTCAGGAAATCGGAAACATCATCCAACTTGGGCGTCGGCATGGCACGCAACCTCGTAACGCAACAAAACAGAACACCCGCTCACCCTACAGCAAGCATGGTGGAGGAATCCTTTACGCCAGCAGCCACCACAAGGCGGTGGCGAATCTAGGACCGAGCCCGCTCATACCCGCGAGTGAAGTTTCAACTTATGGCGTCGAACCCCGGAAAAACACGCTTCCCGGAATTCGGCGCGCTTTTTCTTCGCGCGTCGAATATCCGGGACCTTTCCCGGTCGAATGAACACGTGGGCTAACCGCACCCCTTGTTTCCATGCACGGCGCGCCGACTGTGATCGAACCGCACCACGTAAAGATCTCGGATATTTGCCGCGCAAAAAAGGCGCGTCAAATTCCGGGAAGCGGGTGGAAACTTTTGCTCGATAGTATCATACCGTCCAACCTATCGTTTGACTCGTGCTCGCAAGCGGGGCGCACAGCGGTGCGCCCGTCCAAGAGATTGCCGCGCAGCTAGACGGGCGCACTGCTGTGCGCCCCTACGCCATGACCTCTGTCACGAACCTTCAAAGTGACAGGTCAAACCATAAGCGGGCTGGTATCACACCACCACCAGATGCTCCGGCCGCGCGCCGCGCACCGCCGTGAGCGTGACCCGCCGGTCCAGCGTCACGAACCGCCCGCCGTGCTT
>JANLQJ010000451.1:0-15926 GCA_031367715.1 Hyphomicrobiaceae bacterium
CGCCGCCCGGAGGCCCGTACATAAATGCGGCAGGTACGAGCGCGCGCGTGATGCAGACCAGCACATCGAACGGAACACCGTCCGACGACAGTGGGTGCGGCACAAAGCCGTACTTGCCCGGATAGAACATCGGCGTATACAGGAAACGGTCGACAAACATCGTGCCGGACGCCTTATCCATCTCGTACTTGATCTGCTCGCCGCCCACCGGCACCTCGATGATGACGTTGATGTCGTCGGGCGGGTTCAGGCCAATAGGGATGGCGTCGATGCGCATGGGAAGTCTCCGATCTTGGTGTCGGATGTTAACTAGCTTATGCGGGCGGTGTGCGGCAACCGTGACGGAGCGGAATGGTTGGATCGTATCAGCGGGCGCGCGATTTTCGCACCGCATCGACATTGTTCTTGGTTGTCACGCGGGTCGCTATACCTGGGCCGTCCAGCGGCGAGCGCATTGCCGGCTGGCGGCGCACGATAAAGGCTTCACCATTGCGACGCTTGATGACGACATCAGCATCGCGCGCCTCAGCCAGCACTTCAGCTAGTTTCTGGCGAGCCTGAGTGAACGAATAAACCTTCAACGCAAGGTCCAAGTTCGATTGGAAATTGGAGAAAGGCCTGCCACGCACCGAGTATCTGTTCGGTGTTCAGCAGCTTTCGCTTGCAAAGAGCCGTCATGGCATTGCCGACTTCGAATGAAAGCACGGCGGTGCATGCAAATCGCAGCCCTGTGTGGCCGCAATCATATCGGCCCGCTGTGGCTCGCTTAAAACGACAGCGAGCAGGGCACTGGTATCCACCACGACATTCATATGTACATATGTACAAGTATAAAATGTCTAAGATGAGGCGCGGCCGCTCAGTTCCCCTTCAGCCACTCGCGGGCGCGCTTTTGCGCTTCGGCCACCTGGGCGCGGGTCATTTCGGCAGCGATCTCGGCGCGATATTCCTTGGCCGCCTGGTTGCCGCGCAATGCTGCCAGATTGAACCACTTGTGCGCGGTCACCGCATCGACCTCGACCTCGCGGCCGAGCGAATATTGCAGGCCCAACTGGAACAACGCGTCGGCCGAGGCCAGCGCGGCGCCGGCATTGGGCACTTCAAAGGTTTGCATGTCTGCACGCGCCATGTCGAAAAACTCCCCACTGAGACTTGGCCGTTTCCTCACTGCGACCGGCAACCAGCGCCCTCACGTCGGGCCGGTTAGCTTGGCAGTAGCGAGAGGATGGCGGGGCTTGACCAACAAGGCGTAAACGTGGCGCAGGGGTTTTGTCAGTACTCCGATAAGGTCTATTGCCAAAGCGTGGCGAGGCGTGCCGGGACGCACCGAAAATCTCAATTGTAGCTGGATTTTAACGTCATTTGCAGGGTCGCCGAGAGGATTCGCTAACCACGTTTGCAAGTCGAGTTGCGGACATGATGGTCATCTTCGTTGCTCTGCCATCGATGGCGGCAACGACTGTCGAACGAAGATGAGTTTCGTGTCGCCATTCTGCCGCGCAAGTCATGGGAACACGAAGCCCATCTTCGGCGCAACTTGGGAGGTTGGCCTGATGGTCCGGCGCCGGCCGAAGCTGACCATCATGTCCCCACTAGCGCGCGGTTTGCCCGAACAGCACTTTGCGGGCTTCATCGTCCTTGCTGAGATCCACTTGGCCCTGCTGCTCCTTGGCGACATCGAGGGCACGGATCACGGCGGGACGCGCCTGCATGCGCTCGAACCAAGCTTTGAGATGCGGGAAGTCGGTCAGCTGCTGGCCTTGCCGCTCATAGGGGCGGATCCAGGGAAAACTCGCCATGTCGGCAATCGAATAGGCACCGCAGATATAGTCCTTGCCCGCAAGTTGGCGGTTGAGGACGCCATAAAGGCGGTTCACCTCGTTGGTGTAGCGATCGATGCCGTATTGGATTTTCTCGGGCGCATAGATGCGGAAATGATGCGCCTGGCCGCACATCGGGCCAAGCCCCCCCATTTGCCACATCAGCCACTGATCGACCGCCACGCGCTGGCGCTCGTCGGTCGGATAGAATTTGCCGGTCTTGCGGCCGAGATATTGCAGGATGGCGCCGCTCTCGAACACCGAGATCGGCTGCCCGCCTGGACCGTCCGGATCGACAATGGCCGGCATGCGATTGTTCGGGGCAATCTTCAGGAAGTCCGGCTTGAACTGCTCGCCCTTGCCGATATCGACCAGATGCACCGTGAACGGCAACCCGGCCTCTTCGAGAAAGATCGAGATCTTGTAGGCGTTCGGAGTTGGCCAGATATGCAGCTCGATCGGGCGCTGGGCCATGTTCGGATCTCCTCTCGATGATCAGTCCGGTGGTCGGAGCTACTTCGGCGCCCGCTTGGCCAGGATTCGCTGCAGCGTGCGCCGATGCATGTTCAGCCGCCGCGCTGTTTCCGAGACATTGCGGTCGCACAGCTCGAACACGCGCTGAATATGCTCCCAGCGCACCCGGTCGGCTGACATCGGGTTTTCGGGCGGCATCGCCTTGTGGTCGCGATTGGCCAGCAGCGCATTGCAGACGTCGTCGGCATCGGCGGGTTTGGACAGATAGTCGACGGCGCCAAGTTTCACCGCTGATACGGCGGTGGCGATGTTGCCATAACCGGTCAGCACCACCACGCGGGTATCGGCCCGCGAGCGCGACAATTCCTCAATGACATCAAGGCCATTGCCGTCCTCAAGCCGCATATCGACGACCGCAAAGGCGGGCGCCGCCTTACGGATCATGTCGCGCGCCTCCACCACAGTCGCGGCCATGCGCACCTCGAAACCGCGCAACTCAAGCGCGCGGCCGATGCGGGTCAGAAACGCGCGATCATCGTCGACGATCAGCAGTGTTTTATCGGCTGGCAGTTGCAGCTCAGCAGTCTTCTCAGTCAAATCTACCTCCCGTTGCCGGGTTTGTTGATGCATCACAATGTCAATTGGGCGGTCTGTCTCACCACTATTTGGCGGCGAGCGCAAGCCTGCGAGCCGTAGTCGCCTGGGATTTGAGCACGCTCAGGCGGCATCCAGCGCTGCCAGCCCGGCTGGTCCGGGGCCCTGAAACTTGGCGCGCGGCCAGGAAACCTGCACCACGGCGCCGCTTTGCGACGGCTCGCGATTGGCAATTTCGATCTCGGCGCCGGAGCGTTCCAGCAAGGTCTTGGCGATGAAAAATCCCAAACCCAGTCCCCCGGCCTGCTCGTCTTGCAGCGCTGGCCGGTCAGCAGCGCCACGAGTCGTCACATATGGGTCGCCGAGCGAGCCGAGGATGCCCGGCTGAAACCCTGGCCCATCGTCGGTGATCGTGATGGTGACGCGATCGGCGGTCCAGCCGGCCAGGATATCGACCCGCGTGCGGGCAAAATCCACAGCGTTCTCGACCAGATTGGTGAGTCCGTAGACCACGCCGGGGCGGCGCTCAGACACAGGCTCGGCAGCCGCAGTGCCCTCAAGGCCAGGGGCCGGCCCGCTGGCCACCTGGATATCTTTTTCGAACACCCGGAACGGCTCCACCGCCTCCTCGATCAGGTGGCTGAGCGGTAGATAGGCGTGCAAGGGGTCGCCAATCGCCGAGCGCTCGGTCAGCGTGCGCAGAATCTCCCGGCAACGCAGAGCCTGGCTGCGTAACAGCTCGACATCCTCGCGCAGCGGGCTGTCGGCAGGCAGGCTGCGCTGAATTTCCTTCACCACTACCGTGATGGTGCCGAGCGGAGTCCCCAGTTCGTGCGCCGCCGCCGCCGCCAGACCGTCCAGCGCGTGCAGCCGCTGTTCGCGCGCCAGCACATGCTCGGTGGCCGCCAGCGCCTCAGACATCTGCCAGGCCTCGCGTGCCAGCCGCCGCGCATAGAGGCCCATGAACACCATTCCACACAGGATCGAGGCCCAGACACCGGCAGTATAAATGGCCGGCAGGGCGAAGGCTTGGCCCTCATACCAGGGCAGCGGCCAGTGATAGCGAGTCAGCAGGGCCGCGACCGCCAGCGTCAGGACACTCAAGATGAGTGTGCTTTCGAGCGGCAAGGTGGCGGCCGCAACGGTCACCGGGCCGACCAGTAGGAAACAGAACGGATTGTCGATGCCGCCGGTGAGGTAGAGCAGGCTGCCGAGCTGCGCCATGTCGAAGATTAAAAGTCCGGTGCCGTATGGCACCTTGAGGCGATGGCGAGCGGCATAGCGCAGCTGCAGCGACGTCGACAGCACGGCCGACAGCGCAATAGCGGCCAGGCAAAGCCCGATCGGCAGCGCAAAGCGCAGGCCGAAATGCGTCCCGATGACAACCGCAAGTTGCCCTGCGACCGCGATCCAGCGCAGGCGCGTCAGAGTGTGCAGCCGGAGCCGGCTGGTGCTGGACTGCAGGCGGTAGCGTGGAAGGATTTGCATGGCGCTGAACCTGGGACTTTGCCCGTCGGCGATCAAGCGACATTGCCAGGCGCCCCGTTCGGTCGACATGTGCTGCAAAGCGGAATTGTGGCCAAACGCGGCGCATTTGGCCACATTGCCTTATCGGGAGCCTGTTGTGTCGTCTGAACCGCTCAGCAACGGTTCAGGAGAATTTTTGCAACCTATTGGCGAATCGGAGACAAATCGGTACCCTTATGTGTCAAGCCGACGGTACGATGGTGCTATGGGTGGTCGAAGTGATTTGGGGCGACCCCCTGTGGATAAGCTGTTGACAAGTCGGTGCATGAGCAACTGAATCGTTCGGGGGTCGGGACTTCGGGGGAGGGCTGACGTGCTTTATCAACTTTTCGAGCTGGGGCAGGCGGCTGTCCGCCCCGCCCGCTATACGGCCGACGCCTACCGGATGTTTTTTGACCATCCGTTCAATCCGATGTCGCACACTGCGGTTGGCCGTGGCGCGGTCGCGGTTTGCGAAGTATTCGAGCGCACCACGCGCCGCTACACCAAGCCGACCTTCGGTATCACGGCCACTCAAAGCCGCTCTGGTGTTGTCGACGTGCGCGAACGGGTGGTCTGGCGAAGCCCTTTTTGCCGCGTGATCCATTTTAGCCGCGATCTGCCCGCTGACCGGGTTGCCGACCCCAAGGTGCTGCTGGTGGCTCCGATGTCTGGCCATCACGCCACGCTGCTGCGCGGCACGGTCAAGGCGCTGCTGCCCGAGCATGAGGTATTCATTACCGATTGGACCGATGCGCGCCTGGTGCCAATCGAGGCTGGCCGCTTCGACCTCGACAGTTACATAGATCACATGATCGCGATGTTCCGCATGTTTGACGGCGACGTGCATGTCATGGCGGTCTGCCAGCCGTCGGTGCCGGTGCTGGCGGCGGTTGCGCATATGGAGCGGCAGGGCGATCCGGCGGTGCCGACGTCGATGGTGCTGATGGGCGGGCCGATCGATACCCGCATCAGTCCGACCGCCGTCAATCGCATGGCGGCCGAAAAGCCGATCAGCTGGTTCAAGAACAATGTGATCACCTCGGTGCCTTGGCCCGCTCCAGGGCGCGGGCGAGAAGTTTATCCGGGGTTTCTACAACTCACCGGGTTCATGCAAATGAACCTAGATCGCCACATCAATGCCCATAAAGAATTGTTTCTTCATTTGGTGCGCGGTGACGGTGATTCGGCGCAGAAGCACAGAGAATTTTACGACGAGTATCTTGCCGTGATGGATTTGTCGGCCGAGTTTTACTTGCAAACCGTGGAGAGTGCTTTCATTCGTCACGATCTGGCCAAAGGTAATATGCTGCATCGGCGCGAGCGGATACAACCTGAAGTTATCAAGCGCACTGCGCTGATGACGGTCGAGGGCGAAAACGACGACATTACCGGCCTTGGGCAGTGCGCTGCTGCGCATCGGCTATGTGCTGGACTTGGCGATCAGCAGCGGCTTCATTATGTGCTGCCTGGGGTCGGCCATTATGGCATCTTCAATGGCTCTCGCTTCCGCAACGAGCTGCTGCCGCGGATTTCGGGTTTCATGCGCCAGCATGATGCGCCGTTTGGCCGTCGCGGCGTTGAGCAGCAGCGGTCGGCAACGCTCAGCGTCGGCCCCGCACAGTCAGAGCCGGTTAGTCCGCAGGTGAGCCAGGGCAGTTAGTGCAACCGATGTGATGGACAGCAGATTTGCCTCGTTTTCAGAACGGGCTTGAGCGCCCAACCGAAATGAGTGCCCTTGAAACAGATCTGAACCGGGCGACCGGGACGTGCCTGACGCAGGAGTGAGATTAGGGGTGCCGGAATCGGTTTGCTCGAAACCGATGGCGCCCTTGTTGTTGGCGGCAACGCCAAGTGTGCAAGGAGCTCGCGACGTGGCTAATGCAACCAGAGTTCGGCTCAACCGATCGACGACGCGCGGCGACGGTCTGGAAGAGGCGCTGCGTGCCGCTTTGAAACGCGAGCAAGGCATTGAGGTGTCCGGTCTCAACACCCCCGTGCAGGTGCGCCGGCATCCGGCTGCCCGGCGTCTGACCCTGCGCGTCAGTCAGGTGCGGCGCGAGGTGGTACTGACCATTCCCAACGGCGGCAGTCTGGCCGAGGCCGGCAAGTTCGTTGGCCAGCACATGGATTGGGTGCGCCAACGGCTTGAGGCGCTGCCTTCGCGCGTCGATCTCACTCATGGTTCGCGCATTCTCTATCGCGGCGAACCGCATCTGATCGAGATGCTGGGGCCCACGCGCCACCAGCGCATCGCCTGGAGTCATGGTACGCGGGCGGCTCGGGTGGCGTTGAAGGAGTTGGTCGAAGCGGCGGCGCCAAGCCGGAAAAACCGCGTCACGCTGCCCGATCGCTTACTGCCCCGACTGTGCGTCAGTGGCCAGCACGAGCATGCGCCGCGGCGGTTGCGTGACTGGCTGGTCAAGCAGGCTCATGAGGAATTGTCCAAGCGCGTCGCAGTCCACACCGGCAATCTTGGCCTGCAGGCGCGGCGCGTCACCGTGCGCGATCAGACCAGCCGCTGGGGCTCATGCTCGTCGGGACGTGTGCTATCGTTTTCGTGGCGACTGATTCTGGCGCCGTCGTTCGTGCTTGACTATGTCGCTGCCCACGAAGTGGCGCATCTCAAGGAGATGAATCACGGGCCGCGCTTCTGGTCCTTGGTGCGCAAGACCATGCCACGCATGGAGGAAGCGCGCCGTTGGCTGAAAAAGCACGGCGCCGAGCTGCACCGCTACGCGTTGCCGTGCTAATGTTCTGCAACAAACATTTGGTACCCGCCGATATCGTCATTCGCGCGCAGGCGGGACTCCATGCAAGTCAAAGTTTGCCTCGGCCCTATCAACCAAGGAAGCCATTGATCCATCGAGCCGTTCCAGGTGTCAGAATTCCTGCGCAGAATCGGCGTGCTTGGACCCGCGCCTTCGCGGGGGTGACGACATAGTGGGAGCCATTTGTAAGTGTCGGAACACGAGCAGGGCCGTAGGTTCAGAGGTAAGTTGCCGGTAGGTTTTGTCAGGATGTAAAGCGTATGTGTGCGTAGGAGCAGGGGATGTAGGCTGGACCGGGCAATAGCGGACCGGACCTGAGCACCGTCCCAGGGGGCATACGGGATGATCGCGAGACTGAGACCGAGCGGCGGTTGGCGCTATTGGCTGACCTGCCTGCCGCGCTACCATAAACGCGCTCTGCTGGTGCTCAATGATGTTGGTATACTGACATTTGCAGTCTGGGCCTCCTATTCTTTCCGCCTCAACACCTTCTATGTGCCGCCAACCGTTACCGTCGGGCTGTTCTTGATGACTGCGCCGGCGATCGGCGTCGTCACTTTCCACCATTTCGGCCTCTACAAGATGGTCACTCGGTTTATCGGGTCGATCGGAGCGCAGCGTGTGCTGGTCGCCTCGACGCTGACGGCGGGTTTGTGGACCATGCTGTTGTGGTTCGTCCGCTTTATGGAACCGGCGCTGAACCAGCTCTTGATCGTGCCGCGCTTCAGTGTCGTCATGTTCGCCTTCGTCAGCGGCGTTCTGGTTTGGGGCAGCCGGCAGTTTGTCGGCTGGATCCTGAACGCTTCGCCCAATGCCACACAGACCGAGGGCAGCCCGGCCGTCAAACGGGTGCTGATCTACGGCGCCGGGCCGACCGGCGTGCAGCTGCTCAACTCGCTGCAGCACTCCAGCGGCTATTGCGCCATCGGCTTCATCGACGAGCGCACGACGCTGCGCGGTCAGGTGGTGGCGGGACTGAAAGTGCATCGCCCGCTGTTGCTGCGTGAGCTGATCGTCGAGCACCGGATCGACGAAGTCCTGGTCGCCATGCCGGAGGCCTCACGCTCGCGCCGTCGCACCATTCTCAAGCGCCTGGAAGCCTACAAGGTCGGCGTCAAGACCCTGCCCGGCCTGGCCGATATCGCGTCGGGCCGCGTCGGCATTTCCGATTTGAAGGCCGTCTCGGCGGCCGATCTGCTCGGGCGCGATCGGGTCCGGCCGGACCAGGCGCTGCTGCGCCGCTCGATCCTCGGCAAAGCCGTGCTGGTCACCGGCGCGGGTGGCTCGATCGGCTCGGAACTGGCCCGCCAGATCTACGCCCTCAACCCTAAGCGATTGGTATTATTGGATGTTTCAGAGCCGTCCCTGTTCGAGATCGAGCAGGAACTGAAAACCATCGCGCGCCGCCGCAAGATCGATCCGGAAGCGGACGGCGTCGTCACGGTGCTGGGTTCGATCCACGACCAGGGACTGATCCGGCGCACATTGCAGGACAATGGCATCGAGACCATCTTCCATGCCGCGGCCTACAAGCATGTGCCGATGGTCGAGCACAATCCGGTGGTTGGGATACGGAACAATACCTTCGGCACGCGCGTGCTGGCTGAGACGGCGCGCGATCTCGGGGTCGAGCGCTTCGTGCTGATCTCGACCGACAAGGCGGTGCGTCCCACTAACATCATGGGCGCCAGCAAGCGGCTGGCCGAGCTGCAGTTGCAGGCGCTGGCCGGCGAGGGCGTGGGCAAGACCGTGTTCACCATGGTGCGCTTCGGCAATGTGTTGGATTCATCGGGCTCGGTGGTGCGATTGTTCCGTAAACAGATCGAAAACGGCGGACCGGTCACGGTCACGCATCCCGACATCATCCGCTATTTCATGTCGATTCCCGAGGCCTCCGAACTGGTGATCCAGGCCGGCGCCATGGCGCATGGCGGCGAGGTGTTCGTGCTTGATATGGGCGCAGCCGTGAAGATCGACGCACTCGCCCGCTCCATGATCAAGCATGTGGGACTGCGGGTGAAGGACGAGGCCAATCCCGGCGGCGACATCGCGATTGTCTATACCGGCTTGCGTCCCGGAGAAAAACTGTATGAAGAGCTTTTGATCAACGAGGCGACCGCCGTGACGGCGCATCCGCGCATCCAGCGCAGCCTGGAGCCGGGCCTGTCGATGGACGAGCTGGAGCGCGAGCTGTCGGCGCTGAACCGGGCGCTAGAGACCGCCGATCTCGACGCCATCCATGCCGTGCTGAAGCGTACCGTCGAAGGTTATGTGCCCGACATGCGGCATTTGGAGATGCCGCCAGGCACCCCCGCTCAAACCGACGCGGCGGCGCGGCGGGTATTGCATTAAGTCGCTGATTTGCCGTCTGTTTTGGACACCGTCAAGCCTCGCGCCACGTCCAGTGCCAGCTCGCGGAAACGTGGTTTCCTGGCTTCGATGAAGGGCAGCGGGCGGGTGAGATCGATGGCGGCAACGCCCAGCCGCACCGTCAACCCGCCGTTGAACATGCCCTGTCCGGCGCGTGCGGACAATCGCTTGGCAAGGCCCTGGCCGACGAACTGGCCGAACAGATCGTCCGTGAGCGCCAGGCCTCCGCTGGCCACCACATAGGCAATGACCCGGCTGGCTAACCGGAACAAGGCCGCATAGCCGGGCCGGCCGCCATAGATGGTCGCGATACGCCGCAGCATGCGCAGGTTTTCATAGAGCACGAAGCCCATGTCGAAAATGGCGAACGGCGTGATCGCGGTCACCACCGAGACGCGCCGCGCCGACTGCGCGATGGCCGCCTTGGCCTGGTCGTCGACCGCCGCCAACAATTCGCGATCGAGCAGCGCCAATCGCTCCGTACTGCTCATGATGGTGCGGTCGTGATCGGCAAGGCGGGCCCTCGCCCAGGCCAGCTCGGGGCGATCTGCATACAAATCACGTATCGAAGTGACAGTCTCGGCGACGCTTCGATTGGTCGCGTTGTTGCCGTGCATGACCCTGCTATGGCCCACCATGGTTGGGTTAACGCCGGCATCCGCCGCCATCTGCAGCGACGTTTCGGATTGCTTGCGCAACTGCTGCAGTTTTGCCAGCCGAAAGACGCCGATCACCTCGCGGGCGATCAGCATGGTCAACGACAGTACCAGAATGCCGGCTAATACGACCGCCACCCAGCCGATCCAATCCTGGCGCTGGAACAGATCCCATACAAAGCTCCAGAAGCGCAACGCAAACGACATGATCAGCAGACTGATGGCGCTGCCAGCCAGCCATAGCCCCCAGTTGATGCCTCGCTGCAGGTCTGCGACGGTTGGCACGCGGAGCGACGACGGGCGCGGTGCTGGCTCGGGCGGAGGCTCGGACGTCAGCGGATCATCCTGTGGCGTTGGATCGGACGCACGCAAGCGCGGATCGGCCGGATCGAACAGCTGTGGCTGGCGGCGTGGGGTGTCACTCATCCGGACGCTCCGATGCAGGGCAATGGCCGTGCGCTGTCGTCCTTCTGCCGGTGGGAGAAAGGAATGAGCTGGACCTCCGATGGTGGTGCTGGGATCATGCAAGTCGATCCCCAATAAGAAACTCGATCGCGCGGTCCAGCCGGATGTTCGGGAACGGCGGGCTCGGTTCGGACGCGGTCGGCACGATCAGCGGCGGGCGGAAGCGCGGGAAGCGCAGCATTCCCTCAAGCCCGCCACCGCTCATCCCCAATGCCTCGTCCGGGTTCACCGGCAGATCGCCCGGAAAGATCGCCACTTCGCGCCGGCCGTCGAAGGTCTGTGTGCCGAAGATCTCGCCCGCCATCGGCGTCCCCCTGATGCACGGCAGCGCCGCCGCGCCACCCACCGCCGGCATTTCGGCCTCGCGCGTTGCCCTTATGCCAGCCAGCGCCAGCACCCGCACCTTGGCGCCGGCGAACTGCGCGCGATTGATCGCCTTGCCGACCATCCGCCCAAGGATTGCTTCCAGCCGATCATGCATGGAGTGATGCAGGTGATCGGCCTTGGTGACGGCAAACAGGATGCGATCGATGCGGCGCGACAGGATCGACGACAACCAGGTATTGGCACCAGGACGGAACGCTCCGAGCACGGACTCAAGCGAGGTAGCAAGATCGGCCACCGCGGACGGCCCGGCATCGAGCGCGCCGAGCGCATCGACCAGCACGATCTGACGATCCAGCCGCGAGAAGTGATCGCGAAAAAACGGCTCCGCCACATGGGTTTTGTAGGCCTCGAAGCGACGCGAAAGAAGCGACGCGAGCGTTCCTTGACGCTCCGCAGGCAGCGGAAAGAAGGTCAGCGCCGGCGAGCCGTCGAGATCGCCCGGCATCAGGAAGCGGCCAGGGGTCAGCCCGGTATAGACATGATCGCGCTGCCGGCAGGCGCGCAGGTAGTCGCGATAAAGTTCGGCGCCCTTGATGGCGATCTGCTCGGCGTCGCTGGGAGACGCCTCCAGCCCGCCGAGAAACTGCAAAAACGGCGTGGCCGCTGCTTTGCGATCGGTTCGCGCTGCGCCGGTAAGACATATCTGCGACCACGACTCGAAACTCTGCGCCAGCAGCGGCAGATCGAGCAGCCATTCGCCCGGATAGTCGACGATATCGACCGCCAGCCGCCGCGTGCCGGTGACGTGGCGCCACAGGCTGCTGGGCGCATATTCCAGCGTCAACCGCAACTGGCTGATGCGCCGCGTGCTCTGCGGCCAGCGCGGCGGATCACCCATCAGCGCTCCGAGATGATCCTCGATCTGGAAGCGCGGCACATCGTCATCGGGTTGCGGCTCCAACCAGGCGCGTTTCAACCGCCCGTCGCCCTGCGCGCGCAAAAACGGCAGCCGCCCACCCGCGATCAGGTTGTGGACGAGAGCCGTGATGAAAATGGTCTTGCCTGCCCGCGCCAGCCCGGTAACGCCGAGCCGGACGGTCGGGCGCACGAGGTCGGAGGCATAGGCGCCGGCATGGCGCATCGCGTCCGTGGCGTCGGAGGAAAAGCGTTCGAGGCGCATGGGGTCCCGCTGGTTCAGGCGTTACAGGTAATGCGGGACCTGGGCGGGTGCAAGGCGGGGTGGCGCGTTGCCGACCGTAGGTTGGGGCAAGCGTTTCAGCGCGACCCAACATTCCACAGGCAGCGCAAGTCACGCTGGGTCGCGAGAAGGCTTGACCCAACCTACCTCACCCCCAGCTTCCTTTGCAGACTCGACGACGACGTCGTGTACTGGAACACCACCTTCTTATCGGGAAAGATGATCCGGTTCGCCGCCTGCGCCATCAGCGCGGCCTCGTGGAAGCCCGACAAGATCAACTTCAATTTGCCCGGATAGTGGTTGATATCGCCGATGGCGAAAATTCCGCGCTCGCTTGATTGGAATTTCTCGGTATCGACCGGCACCAGGTTCTGTTCCAGGTTCAGGCCCCAGTTGGCAATCGGCCCGAGTTTCATCGTCAACCCGAAGAACGGCATCATGCGGTTGACGGCGAGCGGCATTTCGCTGTTGTCGGATTTGCGGATCGTTACTTGTTCCAGCTCGGCGCCGGTGCCCTGCAGCGCCGTGGCTTGGCCAATGACGAGGTTCACTTTCCCCTCGGCCACCAGCTCGCGCATGTCGTTGACCGACTTCGGCGCGGCGCGGAATTCGTCGCGGCGGTGCAGCAGCGTCAGCGACTTGGCCACCTTCTGCAGGTTCAGCGTCCAGTCCAGCGCACTATCGCCGCCGCCGACGATCAGCACGTCCTTACCCGCGAAGGCGTCCATCTTGCGCACGGAGTAGAATACGCTCGTGCCCTCGAAGCCCTCGATTCCTGGCAGCGGCGGGCGCTTGGGGGTGAACGAGCCGCCGCCGGCCGCGATCACCACAACTTTGCAGCGGAATGCGGTGCCGGCATCGGTGGTGACGTGGAAGCGGCCGTCGGGTTCGCGACGCAGACTCTCGACCTGCTGGCGGTAGTGGAACTGCGGCTTGAACGGTTTGGCCTGCAGCATCAGGGCGTCGGTCAATTCCTGGCCGGAAACGATTGGGAGCGCTGGAATGTCGTAGATCGGCTTTTCGGGGTAGAGTTCGGTGCACTGCCCGCCGGGCCGGTCGAGGATGTCGACGACGTGGGCCTGGATATCAAGGAGCCCCATCTCGAACACGGCGAACAGTCCGCACGGGCCGGCGCCGATGATCAGGGCGTCGGTTTCGATGGGGGCGGCTTCAGTATTGTCATTGGCGGACATGAAAGGTCTAGACTCCTGGAACGTGTGCGACGGGCAGCGTCGCTTGTGACACACCCCCCACCCCAGCCCACTTGGGGGAGGGAGTCGCTACGCAATCGTAGCACGAGCGTGCCTCAAATCACCGGCCGGACTCCCTCCCCTTGAGGACGCGGGTTAGGGTGGGGGGCCGAAAGACTCATGGCGGGTGTAATGCAGCATTTCACGCGCAACGCAAGCGACCGCACCGATATGCAATTGCGGTCAATGCGCAAGCACGAAAGCGCCATTGCGGCTTAGGCACTGGTTCCAATGGCGAATTTGCGCGCTTGACGCCAAACTCAGGCCTGTTTTTCCGGAATGTGTACCACCAGCCCGTCATGCTCCGGTTTGACCTTGATCTGGCAGCTGAGCCGGCTGGTTGGCCGCACGTCATGGGCGAAATCCAGCATGTCCTCTTCCATCTGTGAGGGTTCTCCGGTCCTGGCTTTCCAACCCTCGTCGACATAGACGTGGCAGGTGGCGCAGGCGCAGGCGCCACCGCATTCGGCGGTGATGCCGGGCACGGCATTGCGGATCGCCATCTCCATCACCGTGAAGCCGGACTCGGCGATCACCTCGTGGCGGGTCTGGTTATGTTCAATGTAGATAATTTTGGGCATTCGCGAAGGCGGCTCCAATTGGGCTTGCGTCGGTCTGCCGGATCGGCGCTAGTTTGGCGAACAGTAACTTGGCGTCGGCGCGACGGGCCTCTATACGGCAATCGTCAGGGTCTCGCCACCTTTCCGCAGCGTCGCGGGGGCGCCAATTGAGGTGACGGATGGCAATCAAACTCACAGTCGCGCTGGTGCAGAACAATGCCAGCGGCGAGCACGGCGCCAACATCGATACCGTGCTGAA
Organism: Hyphomicrobiaceae bacterium; assembly: GCA_031367715.1. Taxonomy (GTDB): domain Bacteria; phylum Pseudomonadota; class Alphaproteobacteria; order Rhizobiales; family Hyphomicrobiaceae; genus JANYHF01. The sequence continues at coordinate 14,251 of JANLQJ010000451.1, forward strand.
GCTGATGCGCGAGGGCGCGGGGCGTGGCGCCGAGCTGATCGGGCTGCCGGAATATGTCTCGGGATTCGGAGCCGATGCGGCGGGCGACCTTGATCTGCCGGTGTTTGCCGAGGCCGAGCATCCGGCGCTGGCCGCTTTTGTGTCCGAGGCGCGGCGGTTGGGCGTGTACGTGCATGTCGGCTCGCTGGCGATCCGGCGCCCGGACGGCAGCGTCGTCAATCGCGGTTTCATGTTGGACCACGCCGGCGTGATCGTGGCGCGCTACGACAAGATCCATCTCTATGATGTCGATCTGGGGCCAGGCAAGGTTTACCGTGAATCCAAGGTGATCACGCCGGGCGATGTCGCTGTGGTGGCGCGGACGCCGTGGGGCGGGCTTGGCATGTCGATCTGTTACGACCTGCGCTTTGCCGCGCTGTACCGCACGATGGCCCATGCCGGGGCGGGCATCCTGGCGGTGCCGGCCGCCTTCATCAAGACCACCGGCCAAGCACATTGGCATGTGCTGAACCGCGCCCGCGCCATCGAGACCGGCAGCTTTGTCATCGCACCCTGCCAGTTCGGCAGTTTCCCGGGCGGCGGCCAGGCCTATGGCCATTCGCTGATCGTCGACCCTTGGGGTAAAGTGCTGGCCGACGGTGCCGACGGTCAAGGCATCGTCTCGGCGACGCTTGACCTGACCGAAGTCGAGCGCGCCCGCGGCCGCATCCCGGCGCTGCAGCACGATCGCGCGTTCCGCCTGGCCGGGCAGGTCCTGCGGGCGGCGGAGTAGGCTCATCGGTCATGCCAGACACAGTGCAGCGTTCCCGCGTGGGAGTGGCGCGGCAGCGTGCAGGCAAAATGAGCCGGTGCGCTGCAGATACCGGAACTCATTTTGGCTAGCCCTGGGCTCAACCAGTTCCGGCAGCCGATCGCCGAGTGCATGACCCAAAAGGATCCCGGGTCAGTGCTGCACCATGCGACAGGCTGCCGTACATTCGGGATGTAGTGGACCAGATTGAGCGGGTGCGCGATCGGCTGCCCGATGTTGGCGTCGGGGTTGCCGGGAAGGCGGCCGCGCCAGCCATCGACGGCGTTCAGCGTCTCGCAGATGGTGGTAAGATCACGGCCATTGATGATGCGCTCGACAGCAACAGCTGTTCGTTGGCGCCAGAGGCGTCGGCAGCGGCAACCACAATGGTGATGGTGGTCTAGCCGAAGGCGACATCAAGCGCAGCATCGATTGACCTGGACGGGGAACCTGGAATGTTAAAGGGATCTTGCGCCTGCGGGCGCGTCACATACGAAATTCGCGGCGAGCTTCTGTCGCCAATTAACTACTGCCACTGTTGGCGTTGTCGAAAACATTCGGGTTCGAGTTTCGGGACCACGGCAGGTGTGAAAACTTCGCAGTTTTCCGTGCTGCTGGGGCAAGAATTGCTGTCAAATTGGACCTCAAGTCCCGGCGTGCATAGGTATTTTGCAAGTTGCTGCGGATCACCAATATACAAGCAGAGCGACCCCGAACCCGACGAACTTGGTTTGCGTCTGGGTACCCTAGTGTTTTGACCCATTTATAAGATTCCCATTTGCCCGCAAATCAGATTCATTGGCGGCATGAGGAACATCAAGGCATGCCTTTGCATCGGCTCGGATGATCGCACCGCACTGGAGCGGCTGGTTGCTGATGGCAAGAC
>JANLQJ010000129.1:0-66106 GCA_031367715.1 Hyphomicrobiaceae bacterium
GGAACCCCGAAAAATCGTCATCCCGGCGAAGGCCGGGACCCGTCCAAGTCGATGCGAGGCACTCAGGACGTACGCGGTAAGCCTCTGTTTCAAAGCACTGTTTCCGAATTGCCAACTGCTGCAGGTCCCGATGGTTGGACAGGTCCCGGCCTTCGCCGGGATGACGAAGAATCGGAAACCATTTGAATGAGTCAGAACACTAGCTACGCGGCAAGCTCTTGGACGGGCGCACTGCTGTGCGCCCCTACGCTTGCGAGCACGAGTCAAACGATAGGTTGGACGGTATTGGACGTACCATCCTCGATTGACGCAGCACATCCGAGTTGCCAATTGCCAAGGCGATTCGATGCACGACAGGTGGCGATGCTCGACACTTCTGCGATAGGCAGAACATGCCCACCCGTTGCGCGCAGCGCAAAAAGATTGAGGGCGGGGACCGGTGTTCGGCGAACGGTCCAGAACATCGGCCGTTGCACCCCTCATCCGTCGCCCAATACTTTTTGCGCCACCGCGCAAGGCGCGCCACCTTCTCCCTTTGGGAGCAGGAAGACGGCGGCAACTCCGAGCGGTGCATTGAATCGCCCGGCAATTGCTCGGCGGCTCCATTTCAACTTGTCAGTCCATCCTGATGATATACTATTACATCCGTGTCACAACGGAGGTGTTCATGGCCGCCCGCCTGCTCCAGCCCGACGTCCTGCAAGGCCTGATCGCAGGCATGGCCAAGCGCACCATCGCGGCGCTGGAACGCGCCCGGGTGCATTGCGTCGCCCACGGAGAACCGCTCGCCGCAATGCCGCAGCTGGTGTTTGCCCTGCTCAGTCAGCAGTCCCGCCCGGTCGGCGCCTACGAACTCATTGACGACATCTCCCGGCTGGTCGGCCGTCCGGTCAAGCCGCCGACCATCTATCGCGCCATCGATCAGCTACTCGAGCGCAAACTGATCGCGCGCCTGGCCTCGCGCAATGCCTTCGTTGCCTGCGCGCATCCTGGCCACCGGCACGATTGCGTGCTGTTGGTGTGCGACCGCTGCGGGCGCACCGCCGAGTTGGAAGACCAGAAGCTGGACCGCCTGATTCTCGCCGATGCGCGCCGTTCCGGTTTCGAGCCGCGCCACCGCACGCTCGAAGTCGAGGGCACTTGCCACGCCTGCCAACCATCGGCACACGGCGGAGGAAAATCATGAGCAGCATCGCCGCCCTGCCGCAGGTGCGCGGCGCCATCAGCATCGACAATCTCACGGTGGCCTATGATCGCGTGCCGGCGGTACATCATCTCTCGGGTGGCTTTGCCGCCGGCAGCCTGACCGCCATTGTCGGCCCGAATGGCGCGGGCAAAAGCACGCTGCTGAACGCCATTGCCGGCGCGGTGGCGGCCGACGAGGGCGCCATCACGATCACCGGCGTCGCGCAGCGGCGCATCGCCTATCTGCCGCAACGGGCAACGATCGATCAGACCTTTCCGATCAGCGTCTATGATGCCGTGTCGCTCGGGCTTTGGCATGAAACCGGCATCTTTGGCGGCGTCGGCGCTTCCGGCCGGGCGCGGGCCAACGCCGCGCTGGCCGCGCTCGGCCTTGCGGGGCTGGGCAACCGCCCAATCGGCAATCTCTCGGTCGGGCAATTCCAGCGCGTACTCTTTGCGCGTCTCATATTGCAGGATGCCGGGCTGATCCTGCTCGATGAACCGTTCGCTGGCCTCGATACACCGACCACGTCCGATTTGATGCGCCAGATCGCCGATTGGCATGGCGAGGGGCGCACCATCATTGCCGTGCTGCATGATCTTGCGCAGGTGCGGCAGTGGTTTCCCGACACACTGTTGATGTCCAAGGCCCGGATCGCCTGGGGGACGACGCGCGAGGTGTTGACGCCGGCCAATCTGGCGCTGGCGGGATATCTGGTCGAGCCCGCGGCGGGTCCGGTTCTGGTTGCAGGAGGCCGCGCGTGAGCCTCTATCACCTGCTGTTCGAGCCGTTTTTCGCCTATGGCTTCATGCGCCGCGCGCTGGTTGCCTGCCTCGCTTTGTCGCTGGGTTGCGGGCCGATCGGCGTGCTGCTGGTGCTGCGCCGCATGAGCCTGATGGGCGATGCCATGTCGCACGCCATCCTGCCGGGCGCGGCCATCGCGTTCCTGATCGCCGGCCTGTCGCTGCCGGCCATGAGCCTTGGCGGGCTGATCGCTGGGCTGTGCGTGGCGCTGGCGGCCGGCGCGGTATCGCGGGCGACCAAGCTCAGGGAAGACGCCAGCCTGGCCGGTTTCTACCTCACCAGCCTGGCGCTCGGTGTGCTGATTGTCTCGGCACGCGGCTCCAATGTCGATCTGCTGCATGTGCTGTTCGGCAGCATTCTCTCGGTCGACGCCCCGGCGCTGATGCTGGTCGCAGGCATCAGCAGTATCACGCTGTTGACGCTGGCGGTGATCTTCCGCCCCCTGATTGTCGAATGCTTCGATCCGGGATTCTTGCGCGCGGTCGGCGGCTCGGGACAACTCTATCACGGGTTGTTCCTGGGGCTGGTGGTGCTCAATCTGGTGGCTGGATTCCAGTCGCTGGGCAGCCTGATGGCGGTCGGGCTGATGATGCTGCCGGCAGCTGCGGCACGGCTGTGGGCGCGCGATATCGCCGGCCTGTTCTGGGTCGCCTGCCTGATCGCGGTCTTGTCGGGCTATCTTGGTCTGTTGGCGTCCTATCATCTGAGCACGGCATCGGGGCCATCGATCATCCTGGTGGCGGGCCTGATCTATTTCGGCTCGATCGTGTTTGGCCGCAATGGCGGCCTGATCCAGCGTTACTTCCCGCCACCGCATTTTCACAATCAGCCAGCGGAGCATCGGCATTGAAAGATCGTCGCCGAGCCTGCGCCGCGGAGTTCTCCTCGCCCCCTCGTGACGCAGACACGTGTCCGCCCCGCGCAGCCGCTGTTGCCGCAAGAGCCGGGCGGGCGGCGAGGGGAGGGGGCTGGCTCCGTCCTCGTCTCACCTGCACCCGAGCCAGCTCCCGCCCCTCAACCGGCCGTTGTTCCACCACGCTATCGCGCGTCGGCGGCCGCGTTCTCCGCGTCAAAACGGGGAGACGAAGGAGCGCAGTCGCATTGCTATTGGTGCTCGTCCTGTTTCCCACGCTGCTCACAGCCGCCCCGCTCAAGATCGTCGCCAGCTTCTCGATCCTGGCCGACATGGTGCGCCAGGTTGCCGGCCCATATGCCGAAGTCATCTCGCTGGTCGGCCCCGGCGGCGATGCGCATACCTTCGATCCGTCCCCGGCCGATGCCGCCAAGCTTACCGGCGCCAACCTCGTCATCGTCAACGGCCTTGGCCTGGACGGCTGGATTGAGCGGCTGGCGGCATCGGCCGAGTTCAAGGGCAAGATCGTGGTTGCCAGCATGGACGTTTCACCGCGCGTCGTGACCGGGAGCGACGGCGGCAGCGGCCGGCTGGTGTTTGATCCGCATGCCTGGCAGGACCCGCGCAATGGCGGGTTGTATGTGCGCGCCATCGAATTTGCGCTGAAACAGGCCAATCCGGCCAACGCCGCCGACTATACTCAGGCTGCGGACAGACTTGCCACCGCACTCGAAGCGCTCGACGCCAGCACGCGCGCGCGGCTGGCGGCGATCCCGCCGGACAAGCGCAAAATCATCACCAGCCACGACGCCTTTGGCTATTTCGGCCGCGCCTATGGCGTCGAACTGCTCGCTCCCGAAGGCATCAGCACCGACCAGGAGCCGTCGGCGCGGGCGGTGGCGCGCCTGATCGACCAGATCCGGGCCAGGCACATCCGTGCGGTGTTCATCGAAAACATGGCCAACCCGCGCCTGATCGAAACCATCCGCCGCGACACCGGCGTCCCCGACGGTGGCACGCTCTACTCCGACGCCCTGTCGTCGCCGGACGGCCCGGCGCCGACCTATCTGGCAATGTTGCGTTACAACATCGATAAACTGCTCGACGCGATGAAGGGGAATTGACGTGGCATGAGAGCGACCGAGACCAGGGAACCGCGCCGCGATGCCGCAACTTGGACGGCCTTGGTGCTGGCGGCCGCAACGATAGCGTTGCTCGCGGCGACACCCGCCTTCGCCCATGCCGGCGGCACGCTGAACGGCTTTGTCAGCGGCTTTGCGCATCCGATCCTCGGGCCCGATCATCTGCTGGCTATGTTCGCGGTTGGCATCTGGGGCGCGCAGATCGGCGGGCGCGCGCTCTGGGAGCTGCCGGTGGTCTTTCCACTGATCATGTCGGTGGGCGGCATGCTCGGCATCGCCGGGGTGCCGCTGCCGCATGTGGAGTTGCTGGTGGGACTCTCCGTTCTGATACTGGGCGCCGCCATCGCGACAGCCTGGAAACCGGTTGAAATTGTCGCGGTGGCCGTGGTCGGGCTGTTCGCGATCTTCCACGGCCATGCGCATGGCGTCGAACTCCCCAAGGCCGCCGATCCCGCGGCCTACGGCATTGGCTTTGTGTCGGCGACCGGCCTCATCCACGTCGCTGGCATCGGCTTTGGACTGCTGCTCGGGCGCGCGCTCAATGGCATGGCCGGGCGCGCCGCCGGGACGCTGATTGCAGCCTGCGGCCTCTATTTCCTGGCGCGCCTGTCATGATGCCGCTGCCCGCCCACATCATCGCGCCGCAATACTCCGTGTTCGACAACGGCGCGCTGCATGCGCTGTTGACGCTGCCATTGGCGGTGCCGCTGTTGGCGCTCGGGCTCGCGCTCGGGCGCTTGGGGTGGCGCATGGCGGCGCTGGGTGGCGCGCTCGGCCTGGCGGGTTTTGCCGGGGCCACGCTGTGCTGGCCGGCAGCCGCAATGCCGTTGGCCGCCTTCATGACGCCGCTGGCGTTCCTGGCCGCAGGTTGTGCGCTGCTGGCGGGCGGCACACGCTATGCCGCCTGGATCGCACTGATCGCGGCGGTCGGCATTGGCAAACATGCCGGCCTGCTCAGCCGCAGCGAAGACGCCGGCAGCATGTTTGCGTTCGGCACCATGGTCGGTGGCGCCGAGATCGTGTTCTTCCCGGCGCTGCTGATGGCGCGCTATGGGCGCCCCTGGATGCTCATCCCGGCGCGCATCGCGGCGAGCTGGTTGCTGGCGATTGGTGTGATGTTCTTGGGGCTTTCGCTGCGCCCGCTTCCCACCGGATCGACCGTCGTGACGGAAACGCCGGCCCAGCTCGCCGCCTGTCCTGGCCCGCACAAGCACGGCGTGAACGGCGAGTTCATCTGCCTGCCGATCGATCCAAAGGAAGCGACGCCGAACCTCCGGAAGTACGATAACAAGCCGCCGGTGCTGGACCTCGATGCGCCCAAGGGCGGGGTGCCGTAATGGGCGTAGGTTGGGTCAAGCGTCTTCGCGCGACCCAACATTTCGCCACAAGCACCGCCCGTGGACTGTTGGGTCGCGCAAGAGCTTGACCCAACCTACGGCTACTTTGGCATCGGAGTTGGCCGCTTAAGGGCGTCAGGCTCCAGATCCGGAAACTCTTTGAACAGCGGGTTCATAATGTCGCAATATGCGAACCCCATGATTTTGCCAACCGCGCCTCGCAGCCAGAGGAATTCTTCCTCTGTACATTCGGCCTTGGCACGCCAGAGTAGCTGGTTGAGATCCGCGCCCTGCTTCAGGCACACTGCCACGAACTCGCTCGCCAAGTTATGTTTCACGGCGATGGTTCCTTTGGTGCCTAAAACATATTCAGCGCCATCTGCGCCTCGTCGGACATGCGGCTCTTGTCCCAGGGCGGGTCGAACACGATTTGGACCGCGACGTCCTGCACGCCGGCGATGGTGCTGACGGCGTTTTTCACCCAGATCGGCATCTCGCCGGCGACCGGGCAGCCTGGCGAGGTCAGCGTCATGTCAATGGCGACGTTGCGTTCACCGTCGACGTCCACCTTGTAGATCAGGCCGAGCTCGTAGATGTCGGCGGGGATCTCGGGATCGTAGACGGTTTTCAGCGCCGCCACGATATCGGCGGTCAGCCGGTCAAGTTCCTCGGCCGGCAATGACGGCGCCGAGACAGCCGTCTGCGGCGGCGGCGGCGCGAGGTCGGCGGCGGCCGGGTCGATTTCGCTTTCATTCTCAGTCTTTGTCATGCCTTGGATCATATCACGTCACGCAAAGAAATCATGCGCTTTGCGCAGCGCTGCGGCAAGGGCGTCGATTTCCGCCTTGGTGTTGTACATGGCGAACGAGGCGCGGCAGGTGGCCGACACGCCCAGGCGGGTCATCAGCGGCTGCGCGCAGTGGTGGCCCGCCCGTACCGCGATGCCGGAGCGATCGATGATGGTCGCGACATCATGGGGGTGCAGCCCGTCCATCGAGAACGACACGATCGCGCCCTTGCCACGCGCGCGGCCATGGATTTTCAGGAAATTCAGCTCGCCCAGCCGCTGATGCGCATAGACGGTAAGGTCCTCCTCGTGCTTGCGGATCGCCTCGCGCCCGGTCTCCATGACGAAGTTCAGCGCTGCGCCCAGGCCGATCGCCGGCACGATCGAGGGTGTCCCGGCCTCGAACTTGTGCGGCGGCGTGCCATAGGTGACATTCTCGGTTGTCACACTCTCGATCATCTCGCCGCCGCCCATATAAGGTGGCATGGCGTCGAGATGCTTGCGTTTGGCCCACAATACGCCAATGCCGGATGGTCCGTACACCTTGTGGCCGGTAAAGACGTAGAAGTCGCAATCGAGGTCCTGCACGTCGACCGAGAGATGCACTGCGCCCTGGCTGCCGTCGACCAGCACCGGCACGCCCTTGCCATGGGCGATGCGGCAGATGTCCTTGATCGGGTTCACGGTGCCGAGCACATTCGACATATGCGTGATAGCGACGATGCGCGTGCGTGTCGTGATCAGCTTGTCGAAGGCATCGAGATCCAACTCCCCAACGTCATTGATCGGCGCCCAGGCGAGGATCGCGCCGCGCCGCTCGCGATGAAAATGCCACGGCACGATGTTGGAATGGTGCTCCATGATCGAGAGCACGATCTCGTCGCCAGCCACGATGTTGGCATAGCCGTAGGACGAGGCGACCAGATTGATGGCTTCGGTGGTACCGCGGGTGAAAATAATCTCTTCCGTAGACGGCGCGTTGATGAATTTCGCCACCGTCGCGCGCGCCTTTTCGTAGGCGTTGGTGGTGGCGTTGGCGAGATAGTGCAGGCCGCGATGCACGTTGGCGTATTCGTAGGTATACGCATGGCTTATCGCATCGATGACGGCGCGCGGCTTCTGGGCCGAGGCACCATTGTCGAGATAGACCAAGGGCTTGCCATAAACTTCCCGGAACAGGATCGGGAATTCGGCGCGGACGGCGTTGACGTCGAAGGGGGTGGTCATGACTGCTATCGAAACCTGTTTCTAGGGTAGAACCAACCCATCCAAGACGGAAATCCTATCGCGCCGTATGCAAGATACAGCCCTACGACTATTCCGGCAAAAACTGCAGCGCCGACAACGAAATTGAATGGCTTCAACGCCGGATTCTTTTCGACTGACTGTGCCGATGCCACCGCTGCAATGAACGGAATAGTAATCGCCAGCCAGTTCAGTGTGCCCAAAACCTGCTCAAGAAACCAACTGACCAACTACATTTTAAGCCCCGCTCAGCTGCAGCGTCAATCGGGGACAGTATACCTATTTCTACGATGACCTATCCAAGCGTGAGGTTCTGAGATGAAATAGGTATACTGTCCCCGATTTACGCTGTCCCCAATTTATGCCAGCCATGCCGCCAGCCGTGCCCGCATCGCCTCGCGGATGCCTGCATGTTCGATCGCGTCGATGGTCTCGGCCGCGAACGCCTCCGTCAACAACGCGCGTGCCTGCGGCTCGGGGATACCACGCGCCATCAGATAGAAGACCTGATCGTCGTCCATCTCGGCAACCGTCGAGCCATGGCCGCAGACCACGTCGTCGGCGTAGATTTCCAGTTCGGGCTTAGAGTCGAACTCGGCATCGGGCGACAGCAGCAGCGCCTTGGCCATCTGCTTGCCGTCGGATTTCTGCGCGTCGGGGCGCACGATCACCTTGCCCTGGAAGATGCCGCGCGCGTCGTCGTCGAGCACGGCGCGGATGTTCTCGCGCGAGGTGCAGCGCGGCACCGCGTGGTCGATCACCATGGTGGTGTCGATGTGGCTCTTGCCACGGCCGAGCGCGGCGGCGTTGAAGGTGAACGAAGCGTTTTCGCCCTTGAATGTAACGTTCACGTCGTTACGGGCCAGGGCGGCGGATTCGCTGAGTTGAAAGGCGTTGTAGGTTGCGCCGGCCTCGACATCGACCATCCAGGTCGCAAGATGGGTCGCCTGGGGACCTTCCGCGGCGAGCTTGAGATGCTCGACTTTTGCGCCGTCCATGACGTGCAGTTGGGTCATGCTGTTGGCGTGATGCCCGCCCCCCGCACCGACGTGGCTTTCCAGTAATGTGACGTGCGCGCCTTCATCGACCCGGACGAAATTGCGTGTGGTGATGCGGTTTGGGCTCGCACTGTCGGTGAGAAATACGAGATGGACCGGCAGGTCGAGCGTAACCTCGGCCGCGACGCGCAGCACGATGCCGTCGGTCGCGAAGGCGGAATTTAGGGACGCAGGGCTCGACGGGTTGGCGTCGAAGTCGGCTTGCATCCACTCGACCGGCATGCTGAGCGCGTCGACCAGCGTGTGATACCCATAGGACGTTCCCGGTTTATGTGTAACGGGGCTATCGGCGGCGGCGAACACACCATTGACGAAGACAAAGCGGATGGCCGGCAGCTTGGCGAGGTCGGGGCCAAGCGCGGCCTTCAGCTTGGCGCCATCGACCTTGGGCGTGCCCGCCTTGAACAGGGCGGGAGCGGGCACATCCCTCAGCGCGGCGCGAAGATCCGTGTACTTCCAGGCTTCCAGCTTGCGATGCGGCAGGCCCGCGGCCACGAAGCGGTGCATCGCGGCGCGGCGCGCGGCCGGCACCCAGCCCGCGCCGGGAAGCGAGGCGATGCTGGCCTCGAATTGCGCGGCGAGCTGCTGCTCGGCCTTGGTTTTTATCGGCGTTACGGTCATGTCGGTCGGTGGTCCAAAGTCTCAAAAGTGTTGTCGCGGGGCCAGCAACTTCCTGCTCCCATGGGGAGAAGGACGTCACGCCGCCTTGCCGGTAAATTCGGCGTACCCGGATTTTTCCAACTCCTTGGCCAGCTCGGCGCCGCCCGAGCGCTGGATTTTTCCGTGCGCCAGCACGTGCACTTTGTCGGGCACGATGTAGTCCAGCAAGCGCTGATAATGCGTGATCACCAGGATGGCGCGATCCTTGGACCGCAGCGCGTTCACGCCATCGGCGACCACCCGCAGCGCATCGATGTCGAGGCCGCTGTCGGTTTCGTCGAGGACACAGAGCGACGGCTCCAGCATGGTCATCTGCAGGATTTCCATGCGCTTTTTCTCACCACCGGAAAAGCCGACATTGACCGCGCGCTTCAGCATGGCGTCAGAAATTCCGAGCAGTTTCGCCTTGGCCTTCACCGCCTTGAGGAATTCCGGCGTGGTCAGTTCTTTTTGCCCGCGCGCCTTTTTCAGGGCATTCAACGCCGTGCGCAGGAACGTCAGCGTGGCAACACCAGGAATTTCCATCGGATACTGGAAGGCCAGGAACACGCCGGCAGCAGCCCGTTCGGCGGGATCCATCTCAAGCAGGTCCTCGCCGTTCCAGGTGACGCTGCCGCCGGTGACGTCGTAGCCACCACGGCCGGCGAGCGCATAGCCGAGTGTCGATTTGCCCGACCCGTTCGGGCCCATGATGGCGTGGACTTGGCCCTTCGGCACTTGCAAAGACAAGCCGTCGAGGATGGTCTTGTCCTCGTCTTCGAGTTTGACACTGAGTTTGTTGATGGTGAGCATACTTGTTGGGACTCGGGACTCGGGACTCGGGACTCGGAGTTTCGTGCCTCCAGTTCAGAAATCACGCGATCTCGGCCTGTTCCTCTTCGTTAAAGCCATCTTTGGAGAGGCCTACGGCCAATCCGGTCAACATTCGGCCGACGTCATTAGTCAGCTCTTGGGCGAGTGTCGCATCGTCTGTCGTTGACAGTCCAAGTTTGACGACGATGATCAAAAGTGTTTCAACTTCCGGCGCCGAACCTCGAGCGATATCAATAAAACGGGCATAATCCTTGCGCGTTCCGCGCCCGTTTCCCTCCGCGATGTTCGTGGGTATCGATACCGCAGCACGCTGTAGCTGGCTTATCAAGCCGTATTGCTCAGTCTTGGGCAAGTTCTTGGTCAGCTGATGAATCACCGTGACCTGCTCGATCGCCTTATGCCAAACACGCAAGTCTTTGTGCGATTTGAGTTCTGTCATCACCTATACTCCGAGTCCCGAGTCCCGAGTCCCGTCTACCTAATCCCTCAGCAACTCATTGATACTCGTCTTGCTCCGCGTCTTCTCATCCACCCGCTTCACAATTACCGCGCAATAGAGGCTCGGCCCCGGCTGGCCGTCGGGAAGCGCCTTGCCCGGCAGCGAGCCCGCCACCACGACCGAATAAGGAGGCACACGCCCCATAAAGCGTTCGCCGGTAGCGCGGTCGATGATGATCGTGGACGCCGAGATGAACACGCCCATCGACAGCACCGAGCCCTCGCCGACCACCACGCCCTCGACCACTTCGGAGCGCGCGCCGATGAAACAGTTGTCCTCGATGATGGTCGGGCCGGCCTGCATGGGTTCGAGCACGCCGCCGATGCCGACACCGCCTGACAGGTGGCAGTTCTTGCCGATCTGCGCGCAACTGCCGACCGTGACCCAGGTATCGACCATGGTGCCGCTGTCGACATAGGCGCCGAGATTGACGAACGACGGCATAAGGATGACTTTGGGCGCTATGTAGGCCGATCGTCTGACGATCGCGCCTGGCACGGCACGGAAATCGGCCTTGCGATAGTCGGCCTCGGTCATGCCCGCGAACTTGCTCGGCACCTTGTCCCACCACGACGCGCCGCCCGGCGCGCCGGAGATCTCCACCATGTCGTTCAGGCGGAACGACAGCAACACCGCCTTTTTCAGCCACTGATTGACGCTCCAGCCATCGGCGCCTTTTTCGGCCACGCGGGCCTTGCCGCTGTCGAGCAGGTTGAGCGCGCTATCGACGGCATCGCGCACGGCGCCCTTGGTGGCGAAGTTCACCTGGTCGCGGGCCTCCCAGGCGCTATCGATGGTGGCGGCGAGATCGGTATTGGACATGGCGGTTCGGCTCGGAGGTTCGAGGATGTGACAGATGTCATGTGCTGTGCAGCACGTCCTACGTCAATCAGGCGTTGACGTCCACGACCACGCGGCCGCGCACATTGCCTTTGAGAATGTCGCGCCCGAGCTTGGGAAGATCGGCCAGCTTGGCCGGAACGATCATGGCCTCCAGGCGGTCCTTGTCGAGGTCCTTGACGATCCGGGCCCAGGCCTCCAGACGATGCGCGTAGGGCTGCGTGACGCTGTCGATACCGAGCAGATTGACGCCGCGCAACAGGAACGGGATCACGGTCGCGGGCAGTGCCGTGCCGCCGGCAAGTCCGACGGCGGCCGCAGAGCAGCCATGCTTGAGCTGGCCGAGCACGCGGGCCAACGTGGTGCCGCCGACCGCATCGATGCAGCCAGCCCAGGTTTCGCTCTCCATCGGCTTCTTGGAGACCTCGGCCAATTCAGCGCGCGGTATAATGTGCCTGGCACCGAGTTCGCGCAGGTAGGCTTCGGTCTCGGGCCGACCCGTGGCGGCGGCCACCTGATAGCCGCGCGCTGCCAGCAACAGCACCGCGACCGAGCCGACGCCGCCGGCCGCACCGGTCACCAGCACCTGCCCCTTCTCAGGGGTGAGGCCGTGCTTTTCCAGCGCCAAGATCGCCAGCATGGACGTGAACCCCGCCGTGCCGACCGCCATCGCCTGCCGGGTCGTGAGGCCCTTGGGCAGCGGCACCAGCCAATCGGCTTTCACGCGCGCCGTTTGCGCATAGCCACCCCACCAGACTTCGCCGACCCGCCAGCCGGTCAGGATCACCTTGTCGCCGGCACGATAGCGCAGGTCCGACGAGGTCTCGACCGTGCCAGCAAAGTCGACGCCCGGGATGTGCGGGAAAGTGCGTACCAACCCTCCCGCGCCGGTGATGCACAGACCGTCCTTGTAATTGAGCGTCGAATACTCGATCGCGACCGTGACATTGCCGTCGACGGGAAGCCGGTCCTGCGAAAGTCGGTTAACGGCGGCCGAAATCGTGCCATCGGCCTGCTTGTCGACCAGCAAGGCGTTGAAGCTCATCTTAAGCACTCCAATACAATGTCGTGGGCGGCCATAACAGGGCCATGGACGGCTTTAACAGGGCCATGCGCGGCTATAACAGGATCATGCGCGGCAAAAATTCGACGCTCTGCCGCGAGCAAAAAGGCCACATTAACCCTACAAATGCGCATGCCTTGCCGTTGCCATTTTGGCATGACGATCTCAAAATTGTTCTTCACGGTTTGCGACCGACTTGTCCAGGAGTTCTTGGCGATGACACGATATCTTCCGATCAGGCTGTTGGCCGTGGCGGCGCTGCTTGCGGCCAGCGCGCTTGCCAGTGCAGCCACCGGCACGCTCGATGGCCGCTGGCTGACCCAGGAGGGCCGCGCCATCGTCGAAGTGGCGCCCTGTGGAGCCGCCCATTGCGGCAAGATCGTCTGGGTCAAGGACCCGATCAGTCCGGACACCGGCAAGCCGCGCCGCGACAAGAACAACCCGGATGTGGCGCTGCAACACCGCCCGATCATCGGCCTACAGAGCTTATGGAAGATCGTGCCCAATGGAGAAGGTAACTGGGATGCGGTGAGCTACGATCCGCGCAGCGGCGAAGAGCATGAAATCACTATCAAGCTGGCCGCCGGCGGCAAGAAAATCGTGCTGCAAGGCTGTGGCTTGGGCGGCCTGATCTGCCGCAGCCAGACCTGGACGCAAGCCGCGCCGGCTGATCCGGCTGTTCCTGCTACAAGCAATTGAAATAATTAAATAAAATGGAACGCGGCCGGACTCGACGTGAGCCACGGCCGCGCGGATTTTTGAACTAGACCTTGGCGGCCGTGGCCGCCGCGTCGACATGCTGGACCAATGCGGCGTCCATGCCAAGCGCGCCTGCGAGGCTGGCCAGGAACTGCTGCTCGGCTGGCGAATCCGGCTCGATGGCGACGCGCGCCGCCGTATAGGTCTGCATCGCGATCTCGGGGCTGGTGCAGGCGGCGGCCAGCTGCTCGGGCGTGGCGGGGTTCGAAAGTTCCTGGCGCAGGAACTGTGCTGCTTCAGGCGAATGCCCGGCCTGCTGGAAACCCGCAGTGATGCGCGCCTGCTCGGCGGCATCCACCACGCCATCGGCCGAGGCGGCTGCGATCATGGCGCGCAGATAGAGTGTCGCAGTCTCGTTGGTCTGGGCCTGCGGCTCAAAGCCGGTGCCGGCGGGGGCGGGAGTGGGCGCGACATTGGCCGAGGCCGAAGTGGCCTGCCCGGCGCGGTAATTCTCATAGGCCTTGTAGGCCAGACCGCCGATCAGCACCAGGCCGCCCAGCTTGGCGGCGTGCGTGGCGATCGTCCGGCCGGTTCCCGTGCCCACCGTCAGGGTCCCCAGCACACCCGCGAGCGCGCCCGCAAGTCCCGGATTTTGCTTGATAATTTCCTGAGCCTTGGCAACCAGATCGCCCCCACCCTGGCCACCGCTCAGTTGACGGATGATCTGATCGAGCTGCGGCATTGCGCCGGTCTGCTGGTTGATTTTGTTGGCGGCATCTTTCACGCCACCGGTGGCATTGCCAAAGATGCTGCGCGCGATGTCGGCGGCCTGACCCAGGCCACCCGGCGCGCCGGGCTGGCCGCCGCCCGCACCGCCAAGGATCTGTCCGAGCATGCCGCCGAGACCGCCGGCAGCTCCAGCACCGCCCAGGATCTGGCCGAGCGCTCCGCCTAAGCCCCCTTGGCCGCCAGCACCGCCAAGCACCTGGCCCAACGCGCCACCGAGGCCACCCTGGCCACCCGTCAGCTGCCCGAGAATATCGCCCAGGCCGCCACCCATTTGGCCCCCTTGGGGTGCAGCCGCCGCCTGGCCGCCCGCCGGCGCGCCGCCCTGGCTGGCATGCAAGACCTGATTGAGGATCGAAGACAAATCGGCCTGGCTCGGAGCGGCCGGCTGCGAATTGCCGGCAATGATGGATTCCAGGAGACTCTTGGCGTCAAAACCGGGCATGGACGTGGCCTTTCAGGGCAGGGGGAGGAATAAAGTCAGGGTCTCTCTAGTTAGGCGCAGTATACGGACCGGGCAAGCCACAAGAGCATGCGCCCGGTTTGTTTTTTCGTAAGGTTGCGGCCATCTGCGGCTTGGTCAGCTGCGATTCGCGGCACTGGCAAGCACCTCTAAGCCGCCATCAACAGCAAAAATGGCCATCAGAGTGGACCGCGCCACAATTCTGTGGGATTTGGATGGCCTGCTGTTGGCTTATTGGCGTCGAGGTTCGGGGGAGCTTCGTAGCATGCATTTGGTTTCAAGATCGAACTGGCTGAGACGGTTTGCGCTGGCCGCGGTGATGGCCGGCAGCGCCATGACTTGGCAGTTGTTGCATGGCACCGATGGCCCGGCGCTGGGCACTGGGCTGGTCGGGCAGGCGCAGGCCAAGGACGGCAAAAACAACGACAGCCACGATAACGGCGGCACCGACAAATCATCAAAGGATAAGTCGAAATCCGATTCCAAGTCGGATTCGAAGTCGGACGCCAAGTCGGACGCCAAGTCGGATTCGAAGTCAGACACAAAGTCGGATTCGAAGTCCGAGTCAGCATCCTCGTCTGGGAAAAAAGACGGAACGGATACCTCAGCAAGCCAAGCCAAGTTGCCGGCTTCCGCCGAACTCTCCACGTTGAAGGCCGCGATGTCCGAGAAGGGTGTTGTTGCCTCTGATGCCAAGTCATCAAGTGGTGGTGGTCGTGGTGATGGCCTGGGCTATGGCCAGAGCGGAACATTCACGAAAGGCCAGGTGTTGGCGGTTGGCATGGACGCGTCGGGGCTCGCCATCGCCCGGGCACTTGGTTTCAATGTCGCCTATTCCGCCGGCGACGATGAGGGCGTCGTACGTGTTACGCGCCTGGTTGTGCCAAACGGCACCGACACTTTGACGGCCCTTCGGACTTTGAAAATTGCGTTGCCGAACAGAACCGTGGCGCTGAACTCCCTCTATCGGATTTTCGAGCGCTCCAGTGGTGGCGGCACAACGGTCGCCGTTGAGATCGGCACGGGCAGCGCCTGCGCCGGCGATCAGTGCAAGCCGCGCAAACTCATCGGTTGGACCGACAACTTGCGCAAATGCAGCGCCGGCTTGGCCATCGGCATGATCGATACTGGGCTCGACACCACCCACCCCGCGCTCGCCAATTCGGCTGCCGGCAACCGGATCGTAACCGCCAGTTTCCGGCAGGAGCGCAACAAGCCGTCGCCGACCGAGCACGGCACCGGCGTCGCGGCACTGCTGGTGGGCGATGCCCGCCAGGGCATCGCCGGCCTGGTTCCCGATGTGAAACTCTATGCTGCCGATGCGTTCTATGCGCTCGATGGCCAGCCAGTGACAGATACCGTCAGCGTGCTGCGGGCCATCGACTGGATGCGCCGCCAGCGCGTGCCGATCGTCAATATGAGTTTTGCCGGCCCCGACGATCCGCTGTTGGCCGCGGCCATCCAGCAGGCCGTCAGCGAAGGCATGGTGATCGTGGCCGCTGCCGGCAATGAAGGCGCCGGCGCACCGCCGGTATTCCCAGCCGCCTATCCCGGCGTGATCGCGGTCACAGCCATAACCAGCGAGCTGAAAGTCTACCAGCGCGCCAATCGCGGCGCCTATATCGCGCTGTCGGCGCCGGGCGTCCATATCTGGACCGCCTCAACCGACGGCAAGGCGACGTTCGCATCCGGCACGTCGTTTGCCGCACCCTATGTGACGGCCATCGCGGCGACATTGCTGAAGGCTGCTGGCCCCTTGGCCAAGCCCAAGGACATTCTGCAGGCCATTCCCGTGAAGTCTCTCGACCAGCAGGATTGGAGCCCGGTGTTCGGCCACGGCCTCGCGATGGCACCACACGATTGTGGCGACCTGCGCGTTGCCAATGAGCTGCCCTGGGTGACGACCACCGGCTCATGGACCCCCGGCGCGACCAGCAGATTTGGCTTTGCCAAGGCCGGCGTGGTGCCCTGAGACGGCCTCCGATGAACGCGCCTTTGCGAAGACGATTCCCGCTGTCCCGGATCAACACTGCGCCGTCTATACGCTGCGCCGCGCACGGGATCACGGTTTGTGCAGAGACCGCAAAGAACAGCACCCCGCACATAGTCCACAGGCCTCTCGAATGTCGCTAGCCATTGCGTCAACGTGGCGCTAGTGTGTCCTTCTTATGTCGGTCCCACCCCCATCATCCCGGCCAGCATCCCACGAGCGATGCACGGCTCGGGCCCCGGCTCTAGAGGCTCCGGCCGCCGGGATCACCTGAAGAATACGCGTGTTACGCGGTTCCCGGGATGATGGACGGGGCGGGCCCATAGCGTCAGCACAAAGTAATCACCCAGGCACGAGCAGGCGATGAGCTTGGGATTCATCTGGGTACTGGCTGGAAGCGCGACGTTGGGCGCGATCGGCTCGTTCTTGATCAATCAAAGGCTCATGCCCGTGTTGCAGCGCTTTGCGTTGGCGCGTCCGAACGCACGATCGAGCCACACGGTGCCAACGCCACAAGGCGGCGGCATCGGAGTGCTGTTGGCCTGCATCCCCGCTTTTATAGCGTCAACGCCCCCGGACTGGCCAACCGGCAGCACGCCGTGGCCGTTTGCTCCCCTGGCTTTCGGCGCAGCGCTTCTGGCCGTTTTGGGCGCAATCGACGATCTGCGCCCATTGCCGGTGCTGCCGCGTCTGGCCGCGCAGATTCTGGCAGGAGCCCTTGGCCTGATATCCGCAGGCGCAACCAGCGACACGTCCATCATCGGCATGCCAGGTTGGCTATCTCTGCCATTGGCCGGGATCGGCCTGATCTGGTTTGTCAATCTGACCAACTTCATGGACGGCATTGACGGCATCACCGTCGCCGAATTCATGCCGATGCTTGGGGTCCTGGTCGTGCTGACGCTGTTGGGCGTTTTCGATCCGGGTGCGGGCCTGATTGCAGCAGGTCTGTTCGGCGGGCTCGCCGGTTTCGCACCCTTCAACCGCCACGTGGCGCGACTGTTCCTGGGCGATGTCGGCAGCCTCGCGATCGGCCTCATCGCTGGCAGTCTGCTGCTGCAACTGGCGCTGGCAGGGCACTTGGCAGCCGCACTGATCCTGCCACTCTACTATCTCGCCGACGCCACGATGACTTTGGCTTGCAGGCTGCGGCGCGGCGAACGCATCACGCAGGCGCATCGGACGCATTTCTATCAGCGTGCCACCGATCTTGGCTGGCGTGTGCCGGCCATCACGCGGACGATATTGGTCACCAACTTTGGCCTTGGCTTTCTGTCCATCGCCGCCGCCGTGACAACGAACATCGCACAGCATCTGGGGCTGCTGATTGCGGCCGGGGCGCTCACCGGCTGGCTATTGCGGCGGCTGTCACGGGCCCCGGCATCGTGAGCGGATCCGATCGGCCTCATGTACTGGTGACCGGCGCTTCCGGTTTCATCGGCCAGGCATTGGTGCACGCGCTCGCCGCTGGCGGCTGGCAAGTCCGCGCCGCTTCGCGCCAACCGATGCGGTTCAAGCCAGGGCCGGGCCCTGATTGGGCGTCGATGCCCGATCTTGGCAGTGGCTCTCCCGATTGGCGGCGGCTGCTCGACGGCGTCAGCCACGTCGTGCACCTGGCCGGCATTGCACACGCGACGGCACCACTGGCCGAGAGTGTTTACATGCGCGTGAATGCCGAAGGCTCGGCCGAACTCGCGCGCGCTGCGGGCAGGGCAGGCGTTTCGCGGTTCGTCTTGATGTCATCGGTCCGCGCACAGAGCGGTGCTGCGGCCACTGAGGTCCTGACCGAGGCGACACCGGCAGCGCCGAATGATGTCTATGGCCGCTCGAAGCTGGCCGCCGAGCAGGCGGTTGCCGTCGAACTCGGCGCGCGCGCCACCAGCCTGCGCCCGGTGCTGGTACTGGGACCGAGCGTCAAGGGCAACCTCGGCCAACTGAGGCAACTCGCCCGCTCGCACCTGCCGCTACCGTTCGGCGCGCTCGCCAACCGGCGCTCGATCCTTGGGCTGAGCAATCTGGCCGCTGCGACCATGTTCGCCCTGACGCAAGATACCGCGCGCGGCAAGACGTACCTGGTTGCCGATCCCGAGCCGCTCGGCGTGCGCGATCTGATTGCCGAGATGCGCGCTGCCATCGGACGGCGGCCGAGGCTCTTTTCGCTGCCGCCGGAACTACTTAGGACGGCACTGCGCCTCGGCGATCGTGGCAGTCTTGCGGCATCACTGCTCGGCACCCTGCAAGTCGATTCGTCCGCGCTCCGGGAGGCTGGCTGGCGGCCGGTCAGCACGACGGGCGAGGAGATCGCCCGCATGATGGCTGCGGATTAATTCGCTGGCCGCACAGGACCCGCAGCGGGTTCCTCGCGCTCACGCCGCGAACAGAAAATCGCTAGCGTCAATCACGCTGGCCGCGTTGAGGAAGCGCGCCAGCATATCGCCATGCGCGACAAAGGCATTGCCGTCGCAGGTGCGGAGGATCAGATCGGTTATGCCGGGCACGCCGTGCAGCTGCCGCGGAGCGATGTGGTCGACGCCGTCCTGCCCGTCGAGGATGTGGTCGTAGCCCGAATGCGCAGCCATCACGAAGCGGTCGGCGCCGGCCAGCGAGGTCGTAGTCGAGGGTTTCGCTGCCGTTCGGGTTGCTGACGGTGGTGGCGTGGCCGATGTTGAATCGGCATCCTGGCGCTGACCGTCGAGCAGCTGTTCCGGCTGGTCTCCTGACGCCTCGCCGCCGCCCCCAAAGCTCCCGCCACAACCAACACCTAATGTTCGCCAGAAGCACTCCCGTGCCTGCTGCGTCATCGCGAAAGCCTCACGGGCGGCGCCTTCAACCCAAAACGTGCCGCCAACGGCCCGACGCAACTGACCAAGAACCATGGCCGCACCGACCAAGCCTCTACACCTCAGAGACCTGTCAGAATGTTGCAGGTGGTTCTCCTGTCCTCGATTTCCCGAATCTTTACAACTGTTGCACACTGGCCATTACCCCTTGTTAGCCTTCTCGTGCTAAACCCTTGACGCATCCAAATTAGTCATAAGTCCAAGGGGTTGGTGATGCGTAAGTCAGTTGTTGCGGGCGCTGCTCTGGCGCTGCTGTCGGTGCTTCCTGTCAATACGGCTGTGGCCTCGGTGCTGGCCAAGGTCGACGTTTCTTCGCAGACCATGAACGTCTATGTCGATGGCAAGCTCAGCTACAGCTGGCCGGTTTCGACGGCACGTAAGGGCTACTACACGCCGCGCGGTGCCTTCCATGCCCAGTCGCTGCAGCTGATGCATTACTCCAAGAAGTACGACAACGCGCCGATGCCGCATTCGGTGTTCTTCAATGGCGGCTATGCCATTCATGCCACCGGCGCCGTGCGCTCGCTAGGCCGCCCAGCCTCGCATGGCTGCATCCGTCTGGCTCCCGGCAATGCCGCCGAATTCTATTCGCTGGTCCAAGATCACGGCCGCAGCTCGACCAAGATCGTGGTCCAGAACTGATCTGACGGGCCGCCGCTTCAGGCGAGCGGCCCCGGCAGGGCGCGATCGGCTTCGGCCTGCAAGCGCGCCTCGTAGCGGCGGATCAGGTACCCGCCCGTGAGGAACGCGATGACCGCAGCGGCGAAAATGATCGGACCGATGACGCCGCTCATCTGGAACACGGCTTGGCCAAGATAGTAACCGCCAAACCCGAACACCGCCGCCCAGATGATGCCTCCAAGCGCATTGGCGATGAAAAAATGCGTCCATTGCATGCGGTTCACACCGGCTAGGAATGCGGCCAGGATGCGCAAGAGGGCGACGAAGCGGCCCAAGAACACCACCCAGAAGCCGTAGCGGTCGAACAGAAACTGCCCGAGCCGAATGCGGTTTTCCGGTACACCGATGCGCGGACCAAAGCGCTTTAGCAGCGGATAACCGAATCGATTGCCAATCCAATAGCCGGCGTTGTCGCCGATGATCGCGCCCGCCGCGGCGGCAAACACGACAAAGAGAATGTTCAACTCCGGGTTGTGCGCGGCGTACATGGACGCCAAGACCAGCAGGGTCTCCCCCGGCAGTGGCAGGCCCATGCTCTCCAACCCGACGATTACGGCAACGGCCAGAAGGCCATAATTCACGATCAATGAGGTGAGCATCTCGGGATCGAATAGGTGCACGGCCGCTCTTTTCTGTCTCTCAACCCGTCACTATCGCAATTTGCATCGCGGGCCCTGTTTAGCAGTTCAAGACGAACCGGTCTTCGAGATTCCGTTCATGGCTCGCTCAGGCTTACGCGCTATGATGGCTGCTCACGTTCACGACCCTTTGGGAGGTCCTGATGGCATTGTCTGACGTTGAATTGGCCAACCCGGGGTCGCTGGCGGTTGACCCGGTGTGGGATGCTCAATCCGATCGGCCATCCGAGCCTCCCTCGGAGGCCCAGCGCTATGTGCCGTCAACCACTTGGCCGCCGTTTCTGGCGCTCGGCATGACCGCACTGAACCTCATCGTCATGTTCGCGATCTCGACGCTGCCGCTGATGGTGGCCGGCACCCTTGGCAGGGTGCATATCGACGGCAGCTTTCTCAAGCATCTGGTCGATCCCGAGATCAGCGCCCTGGTGCTGGGCGGTTCGCTGGTGGCGCAGCTGCTGGCGACCATGCTGCTGCTGTGGTCGACGCAATGGCGCGGCGGACGGATGGCAGATACGCTGTCGCTGCGCCCTCCGATCGACGGGGCAAAGACCTATCTGTGGGCGATTCCGGCGTTCGTGCTCTTTGGCGCCCTGAGCGGTGCGATCCTGCAGTGGCTGTCGCCGCAATCCAATCTTTCCGATACGCAGGTGATGCTGAAACTGGCGCAGTCGCCGGCCTGGTGGCTGTTCGGGCTGGTGGCCGTCGTTGGCGCGCCGCTCTATGAAGAGCTGGTGTTTCGCGGCTTCCTGTTCTCGGCGCTGGCGCGCACCCCGCTTGGGCTGATCGGCACGGCTATCATCACCAGCATCCTGTGGGCGCTTATCCACGGCTATTCGCTGCAGGGCATCAGTGCGATCTTTGCGCTTGGCTTGGCGCTCAGCGCCATTTTGTGGCGTACCGGCAGTACGCGGGTGACCATGGCCTGCCATGCAGCCTACAACGCCATGGCGTTCATGGCAGCGCTCGTTTCCACGCCCACAGTGTGACCCTGAAGCTAGAATCGTTTAAGCTCCCAGGATGCGCCAATATCTCGACCTGCTCGCCCATGTCCGCCGCGATGGCATCGTCCGTGAGGACCGCACCGGCACCGGCACCCAGTCGGTGTTCGGGTACCAGATGCGGTTTGACTTGGCGTCCGGCTTTCCGCTTCTGACCACCAAGAAGCTGCATCTCAAATCCATCGTGCACGAATTGCTATGGTTCTTGCAGGGCGCGACCAACATTGCGTACCTCAAGGCCAACGGGGTGTCGATCTGGGATGACTGGGCCGACGCCAATGGCGAACTCGGCCCGGTCTACGGCAAGCAGTGGCGTTCCTGGGCAGCGCCCGATGGCCGGAGCATCGACCAGGTGGCCGATCTGGTGGCTGCCATCAAACGCAATCCTTATTCGCGCCGCCATGTCGTTAGCGCCTGGAACCCGGCAGACATCGGCTCGATGGCCTTGCCGCCGTGTCATTGCCTGTTCCAGTTCTATGTCACCCCGCCGGGCAAGGCGGCTGGCGCCGATATGCGTCCACGGCTGTCGTGCCAGCTCTATCAGCGCTCGGGCGATGTGTTTTTGGGCGTCCCGTTCAACATCGCCTCATACGCGCTGCTGACCGCGATGGTCGCCCATGTGACCGATCTGGCCCCCGGCGAGTTCGTGCATACGCTGGGCGATGCGCATCTCTATCTCAATCACATCGAGCAGGCCGAGGAGCAGTTGCGACGCGAGCCACGGGCATTGCCAAGGCTTAAGCTGGCGCCGCGCGTGTCATCGCTGTTCGACTTCAGCTATGACGACATCGTCTTTGCCGGCTATGACCCTGCTCCCGGCATCAAAGCTCCGATCGCGGTGTAGTGTGGACTTCATCCCGGATGCGCTGCAGCGTTTTGACGCTGCGGCGCTGATCCGGGACATGCCGGAGCACCTGCGGAGTTGCGACAGGTGCCGAGCCCGGAGAGATCCCGTCTCTGCAGCGCACTAAAGGAATGCTGCGCTACGCACGGGATGACAGGGTCTGCAATCTGCGCAGTCACCCTCGCTTGCCTGCTTGAACCGCCGCTTCCAGCGCTTGCAGAAACCGTGACCGATCCGCTCTCGTGAACTCCGGGTTGTTGCCCTTTACCGCGCCCGCCTCGCGCAAGTCCTGCATCAGGCCGCGCATCGCCAGCGCCATGCCGATCGAAGCCTCCGTGAACGGCTTGCCGGTCATGCCGACCACTCGGGTTCCCTTCCTCAGGCAACGCGCCGCTAGCGGAACATCCGCTGTCACTGCAATATCGCCCGGTGCGATTTGCTCGACGATCCAGTCGTCGGCGGCATCGGGCCCCTCGGCGACCACCTTGCGGCGCAGATACAGGCTGGGCTGAAGCCGCATGAAGCTGTTGGAAACCATGTGATAGACGAGCTTGTGCCGCTCGGCGACGCGGGTCACCTCGTCCTTGACCGGGCAGGCGTCGGCGTCGATGTAGAGTTGCATAGGAATCGTGAGTGGTGAGTGGTAAGTGGTCAAAAAATGCCAGTTCGGCTGCGAATGTTAGCACGGGTCGGTTGCCACTCACCACCTGACGACTTACCAATCACGTCGCCTTGCCTTCAGCAATCCAAGGTCCGGTCCCGCTCCCAATCGGTCAGATGCGCGGCGTAGGAATTCCACTCGGCGTTCTTCAGCTTTACGTAGGCGTTCGAGAATTCATCGCCGAGCACGCCGCGCAGAAAGGGGTTCTTGTCGAAGGCACGGATGGCATCCAGCATGTTGAGTGGGAGTTTCTTGGCGTCGGTCGCCTTCCAGCCCTCGGTATACATGTCGATATCCATGCGCTGGCCTGGATCGCGCTTGTGCTCGATGCCATCGAGGCCGGCAGCCAAGTACACGCAATGGTGCAGATACGGGTTGACCGCGCCGTCGGCGAGGCGGAATTCGACGCGGCCGGGGCCGGGGATACGCACCATGTTGGTGCGGTTGTTGCCGCCATAGGTCAGCGTATTTGGCGACCAGGTGGCGCCCGAAGTGGTGCGCGGGGCGTTGATGCGTTTATAGCTGTTCACCGTCGGATTGGTGATGGCGCACAGCGCCTCGCCATTGTGCAGCACGCCGCCCAGGAAGTGATAGCCCATGGTCGAGAGGCCGAGTTCGCCTTGCGGGTCCTTGAACAGGTTGGTCTTACCATCCAGGGTCCAAACCGACGCGTGCATGTGGCAACCATTGCCGGTCAGATTGATGAACGGCTTGGGCATGAATGTCGCACGCAACCCATGCTTCTCCGCAATTGACTTGACCATGAACTTGAAGAACGCATGCTGATCGGCTGTGATCAGAGCATCGGCGAAATTCCAGTTTATTTCGAACTGGCCGTTGGCGTCTTCGTGGTCGTTCTGATAGGCGCCCCAGCCCAGTTCCAACATAGCATCGCAGATTTCCGCGACCACATCATAGCGGCGCATCAAGGCCTGCTGATCATAACAGGGCTTATCCTGACGATCGGCGTTATCCGAAATGGCACGGCCGTCGGGCGTGACGAGATGGAATTCGGGCTCGACGCCGCTCATCAACTTGCAGCCCCTGGCGGTGGCGGCAGCGTTCAGGCGCTTCAAGACCTGGCGCGGATTCTGCTCGACCAGCTTGCCGTCCATCCACAGGTCGGCGGGCACCCAGGCGACGTCTTTTTTCCAGGGCAGCTGCATGACGTAGGGTGCGTCCGGCACCGCGAACACATCGGCATTGGCTGGCGTCATGTCGAACCAGGTGGCAAAGCCGGCAAAGCCGGCACCATCGGCCTGCATGCCGGCGATGCCTTGCGTCGGCACCAGCTTGGAGCGTTGCACGCCGAACAGGTCGGTGAAATTGACCAGGAAATATCTGACGCCGCGCTCTTTGGCCCAGGCTGTGAGGTCGGTGATCATGATGCCAGCGTTTCTCCTGTTTCAATTCTTCTTTCATGGCAGTGTTGGGCGCATCATTCCACCACCGGCGCCGAATGGCAATCCCGCCGTCGGGAAAATTGGGGACATTAGAGCCACTTGCATAATTGCAACGGGGCGCGGAATTGTTCGTCCGAAATGAGGGGAAGTCGACGCCTCCAGCCTGAGACTGGCATCGTGTTTTGCGACCAGGCAACAACCGAATCAGGGCGCGGACACGCCTCTTGCCGAGACGCCGAGCGGGTCATCAGTACCTTGACGGACAGCTATGGCGGCAGCTTCGTGCGCGCGCGCGGCTATTCCAAGGGGTTCTGTCACCTGATGTTCGGCATCCTGGCGCTGACCGTCGAGCAACTGTTCCGGCTGGTCACCTGACGCCTCGCCGCTGCCCACAAGGCCCGGCCACAACCAACACCTAGTGTTCGCGAGAAGCACTCGCGTGCCTGCTGCGTCATCGCGAATGCCTCACTGGCGGCGCCTTCAATCCAAAACGTACCGCCAACGGCCCAACGCAAGTGACCAAAACCGACGGCCGCACCAACCAAGCCACGACACCTCAGAGACCTGTCAGAATATTGCAAATGGCTCGACTATCCACGATTTACTTGGCTATATGGGCTCGCCGGGCATGGCATGCATGGCCTCGCGCGGCCAGGCGAGAGCTGCCGCGGCGCCGCTCGCCAGGGTCACGCTGCCAGCCGGGATGTTCGCAGTAAGCCGCGTCCCTTCGGCATCGAAGGTGAGGCGCGTGACGGCCCCTTGATAGTGCGCGGTTTCCAGGATCGCGGAAGAGTTAGCAAAGCCGACTGCAGCGGTCCCGCGCGGCAACACCTGGATCTTTTCGGGTCGCAAACTGCTCCACTGGCGCGGACCACCGAATTTCGCCGTGAGGTCCGGCGCCAACACATTGGACGAACCGACGAAATCGGCCACGAAACGGCTCTGCGGGCGCTCGTAGATGTCTTGCGGTGTGCCCACCTGTACGATCTTGCCTTGGTTGAAGATGGCCACCCGGTCGGCCATCGACAGCGCCTCGCCCTGGTCGTGGGTGACAAACACGAACGTGATGCCGACCGCCTGCTGCAGCGCCTTCAGTTCAACCTGCATCTGTTCACGCAGCTTCAAGTCAAGCGCGCCGAGCGGCTCATCGAGCAGCAGCACCTTGGGCTGATTGACCAGCGCGCGGGCGAGCGCCACGCGCTGCCGCTGACCGCCGGACAATTGCGCGGGCCGGCGCGCGTCGTAACCGGAAAGTTTCACCTGCACCAATGCCTCGGCGGCCTTAGCGAGGCGCTCGGGCTTGGGAACACCACGCACCATCAATCCGTAGGCGACATTTTCACCGACGCTCATATGTGGAAACAGCGCATAGTCCTGGAACACGGTATTGACCGCGCGGCGATAGGGCGGCACGCCGGAAACGTCGTCGCCGAAAATGCGGATGGCGCCGGCGTCCGGCTGCTCGAAACCCGCGATCAGCCGCAAGGCCGTGGTCTTGCCCGAGCCCGACGGCCCGAGCAGGGCGAAAAACTCGCCCGGCGCGATGTCGAGCGAGACGTCATCGACAGCGCGGACGCTGCCAAAGACGCGAGAGATGTGGTCGAGGGAAACGGCGTGGGTCATGGTGGGTAGTCCGCGGTGGGTCGTCGGCAGTGGGCAGTCGGCAGTGGCCGTGTTCACTGCCTACTGCCTTACGGCCGACTGCCCCTTTTGTCCTATCTTCCGCCAATCACCGCAATCATATCCGACACCCAGCGATAATACGGCACGCAGGCCGACTGCGAGGCGCACTTGGCTGTCGGGGTGCGCCAGAAGCGGATCTTGGCAAAGTTGGCCATGCCGTTGCCATCGCAGCCGGCATCGGTGAGCAGCGCATTGCCCTTGCAGGCGGCGGTCACCACCGGTACCGAGCCGAACCAGGCGGCCAGATCGCCCTGCAGCTTGGGCTCAAGCGAATGCTCCATCCACAGATAGGCGCAGTTGGGGTGCTTGGCCTCAGCATGCATCATGGTGGTATCGGCCCAGCCCGTGGCGCCCTCAGCGGGGATGGTCGAGGCGATCGGCAGCTTCTTGGGATCAGCCTGCAACGTGTTGACCTGGAACGGCCAGGACGAGGAGGCGACCACGCCCTCGTTCTTGAAATCGTCCGTCTGCATGGTGGCGTCGTGCCAATAACGGCCGACGATTTTCCTCTGCGCGCGCAGCACGTCGAGCGCTGCCTTGTATTGGTCCTCGTTCAGCTCATAGGGGTCCTTGATGCCCAGCTCCGGCTTCTTCGTCATCAGATACAGCGCGGCATCGGCGATATAGATCGGCCCGTCATAGGCCTGCACGCGGCCCTTGTTGGACTTGCCGTCGGGCAGGTTCTGCTCCTCGAACACCACCGACCAGCTGTTGGGCGCGTCCTTGAACACCGTCGTGTTGTACATCAGCACGTTCGGCCCCCACTGGTAGGGTACGCCGTAATGATGCCCGTCGACCGTGTGCCAGGCCGCGCCTTGCAGCCGCGCATCGACCGACTTCCAGCTCGGGATTAGATCGGTGTTGATCTCCTGCACGCGCTTGCCGGCCACCAGCCGCAGCGAGGCATCGCCCGAGGCGGTCACGAGATCGAACCCGCCCTCGTTCATCAGCGCCACCATCTCGTCGGACGTGTTGGCGGTTTTCACGCTGACCTTGCAGCTGGTTTTCTTCTCGAATTCGGTAACCCAATCATAGGCCTTGTCGCTCTCGCCGCGTTCGACGTAGCCGGGCCAGGCAACGATATCGAGCGCGCCTTCGCCCGCGCCGAGGGCTTTCAGCATATCGGCCGATGCGGCGGAGGCGATGCCGGCCAGGACGGCGGCGGCCAGGGTGAGTGATTTCAATGCCTGCATTCGTGCAACCTCCCTAAGCGACCGCGATCTCTACGGATCGGCTCCGGCCGTTGTTGTGATCACAATATTGCAAGCGGGAGGGCCGGTGGCAAGGGGGTGTCATTCGCCCCAAGGGTTGATGAGTTTTACCGGCAACCCCTCAAAATCATCCAGGTTGCACGTTGCAACCGGAATGCGCCGAGACATGGCAATGCCCGCGATCTGAGTATCAGCGCCGTCTATGGGGCGCCCCTGTCGCCGGCGCTGAACATACCAGCGGGAGGCCTCGATTGCTGCATTCCGGTCGAAGTCGAGAACTCGATTGCCCAGTACGTCGCGGATCACCCATTCGAGCTGCGACTGCATCTTCGAGCGCCGTTTACTCGCAACGAGAATCTCGATGCCGCTCCATAGCTCCCAGTAGTTGATTGCGGTTGTAACGCTCGATTCGGGCCTTTGCCGTTTGGACCAGTCCAGAACTGCCGCGTTTGGCACCTCGGACATCAGCTCGGAAATGACATTGGTATCCAGGATCACCATTCTTCGAAGTCCGGAATCCGCATGCAGCTCCGTGACCGAAGCTCCGCTCTGGCCGTGGCGAGTCGTTGCTTTTCTGCTTCGGTGAACCCTCCTTTACGAAATCTCTCGTGCATGATCTCTCCCAAACTCTGTCCAGGCGGAATGTCGGTCCCTGGTAGGACGCTCGTTGCCACCTCAGCCAACACTTCGCGCACCTCCGCTTCCAAGCTGCGCCCGTTCCCGGCAGCGCGCACTTTGAGCTTCTCCTTGACCGCATCATCGAGGTTGCGGACAATCAGTTGGGCCATGGTCGCCTCCGTGATATCATTTGCTGCCGTTAGTGATATCATACGCGATCAGACCCGGCAACACGCCACCAACGACCGGAACCCCCATGTCTCAGCACGCGACCCAATCCCACTATCCAACCGACACCAACACCGAGAAGGCCGAGAGCCATACACTCTCCGTGGTGGTCGACAACGAGCCGGGTGTCCTGGCGCGGGTCATCGGCCTGTTCTCGGGGCGCGGCTATAACATCGACTCGCTCACCGTCTCGGAGACCGAGCACGAGAAGCATCTTTCCCGTATCACCATTGTCACCAAGGGCACGCCGATGGTGATCGTGCAGATCAAGCATCAGCTGGAACGCATGGTGCCGGTGCATCGCGTCACCGACCTGACGCTGCTGGGCGATGGCATCGAGCGCGAGCTGGCGCTGCTGAAGGTGGTGGGCAGCGGCGAAAAACGGGTGGAAGCCTTGCGGCTCGCCCAGACTTTCGGTGCTCGCACGGTCGATGCGACGCTGACGTCCTTCATCTTCGAGCTGACCGGCGAGGTGCGCGAGATCGAGCGCTTCATCAAGGTGATGACCAGTGTCGGGCTGGTGGAGGTGTCGCGCACGGGCGTTGCCGCCATCGCGCGCGGTGCGGAATTGGCGTGAAAATTGGCAGTAGGGAAGTAGGGCACGCAATTTTCTTCAGCCAGCGGAAA
Source organism: Hyphomicrobiaceae bacterium (assembly GCA_031367715.1). Classification (GTDB taxonomy): domain Bacteria; phylum Pseudomonadota; class Alphaproteobacteria; order Rhizobiales; family Hyphomicrobiaceae; genus JANYHF01. The sequence goes on from JANLQJ010000129.1 coordinate 28,658, forward strand.
GCAAAACACTTTTATTCATGACCGCTGGCTGCGAGCGCGACTGCGCGACCGGCGCACGTGCGCCGTGTCACAAGACGTTTACGGTACTGTAGTGGAACCTGCTGGGATTTTAAGAAAAAATGACCACAAAGCTGAGCGTCAACGTCAATGCCATCGCGCATTTGCGCAACCGTCGGACCGTCCCTTGGCCGGATCTGATCGGGCTTGGGCGCACTGCGCTGGCGGCTGGCGCTTACGGACTGACCGTCCACCCCAGGCCCGACGAGCGGCATGTGCGCAAATCCGACGTGCCCGAGTTGGTGGCAATGATCCGCAAGGAATTTCCTGCCTGCGAATTCAACATCGAGGGTTATCCGGAGCCGGCGTTCCTGGCGCTGTGCGAGGCCGCCAAACCCGATCAGGTGACACTGGTGCCCGACGATCCCGCGCAGGGCACGTCCGATCACGGCTGGGATATCGTCTGGCATCGGCAGCTGGTGGCCGAGGCAACGGCGCGTTTGCAGGCGGGCGGCATGCGCGTGTCGCTGTTCATCGATCCCGATCCAAGTGTTCCAGCATTGGCAAAAGGCGTCGGGGCCGATCGAGTGGAACTCTATACAGGCCCATTTGGCGCCGGACTGACGGCCGCCGCACGCGCACCGCACCTGAGGGCGCTAATAGCGACGGCAGACGCCGCCAAGGCCGCCGGCCTTGGTGTCAACGCCGGTCACGATCTCACGCGCGAGAACCTGCCGGAACTCACCGCCGCAATTCGGCATCTCATGGAAGTCTCGATCGGCCACGCCCTGATCGGCGACGCACTCACCTTCGGCATGGCCGAAACGGTGCGGCTGTTCCGGGCTGCGTGCGGGGAGAAGGTGGTGTAATAGTAGCAGTCTTGGCCAGAGCCCAGCCAACGAGGTACGATATTCGGTATTGCTGAAGCAACTGCCAAGACTGATGGAACAAGCGAGCCAAAAAAAATTGACCGCCCTTGACCAAGAGCCGACGAATCGACGGTCGGTACCGGAATTCTGTCCGCTGCAGCTGCCACGTGTACTGTGTTGTGCACATCAGGCTACAGAAGTCCCCGAATTGACCTCTGGTTGGGGCTGTTGGCAGGCTCTGCCGTCACTGTAACTTTGGAATCGAATTTTGGCTTCGGTCTGGGCACCCGTCTATTAGATGCGCCGTGGTCTGCGGTGCAGCCGACAGTCTACGACGGTTTGGAGAAGTGTTCGACAGGCGGGCTCGGCTGCTCGACGTTGATTCTTCACGTCGCGGGGGCACCAGATCTCTCCTACAGAATTTCGGGCGCTTGCCTTCTTGGTGGCATGGTGGCGATAGTAGGATTGGTTGTCTGGTGTAAAGCATATCAGGTAATGCAAGTCCCGCGGTAGTTGTGACGACTCTCCATGCCTACTCTCCTCATCCGAAATGCGCATATCCTCGTCACAATGGACGATGCCTCGCGCGAACTGCGCGACGCCGGCTTGTTCGCGCGGGACGGCCGCATCGAGCAGGTCGGCCCCTCCGCCAACCTCCCCGCCACGGCCGATGAGACCCTCGACCTCCGCAACCACATCGTCATTCCCGGCCTCGTCAACACGCATCACCATCTCTACCAGAACCTCACTCGCGTGGTTCCCGCCGGGCAGGATCAGCTACTGTTCGGTTGGCTGAAATCGCTCTATCCGATCTGGGCGCGCATGGGGCCAGAACACATCCACGTTTCGGCGCTGCTCGGCCTCGCCGAACTGGCGCTCTCAGGCTGCACCACGGCGTCCGACCACCTCTATATGTTTCCGAATGGCGCGCGGCTGGATGATGAAATCGAGACCGCGCGCGAGATCGGCATGCGCTTCACGGCCGCGCGTGGCTCGATGAGCATTGGCGAAAGCCTGGGCGGCCTGCCGCCGGATTCAATCGTTGAAAAACCCGATTCTATCCTGAAAGACTGCGAGCGAGTCATCGCCGCTTATCACGACCCTGCCGCGCTCTCGATGCTGCGCATCGCGCTTGCTCCGTGCTCGCCGTTCTCGGTCAGCCGCGAGCTGATGCGCGATACCGCGGCGATGGCGGCGCGACACAAGGTCGGTCTGCATACGCACCTGGCTGAGAACGCAGAGGACATCGCCTATTCCCTTAAAAAATTCGGCATGCGGCCGGGGCAGTATGCGCAGGAATGCGGCTGGATGGGGAACCATGTCTGGCACGCCCATGCTTGCGTGCTCGACGATGCCGAGATCGATCTCTTTGCCCGCACCGGCACCGGAATCGCCCATTGCCCGACCTCGAACATGCGGCTCGGCTCCGGCATCGCGCCGATCCGCAAAATGCTCGATCGCGGCGTCAAGATCGGCCTCGGCGTCGATGGTTCGGCTTCCAACGATTGCGGCGACCTGATGCTGGAGGCGCGCATGGCAATGTTGGCGCAGCGGCTCGGCGGCAACGCGGCCGGGCTCACGGCGCGGGAAGCCCTGCGGATCGCCACACGCGGCGGTGCGAGCGTACTAGGTCGAGCGAGCGAAATCGGCCAGCTGGCGCGAGGCTTCGCGGCCGATTTCGTGGCGTTCCCGCTCAATACGGTGGCCATGGCCGGCACCCAATGGGACCCAGTTGCGGGGCTCATCTTCTCGGCTCCGCAGCGAGCGGCCTACACAATCATCAACGGCAAGGTCGTAGTGCGGGAGGGCCGGATCACGACTATTAGCTTACGCAAAACCCTCGCCCGGCATGGCGAACTGGCGCGCGGGCTGATGCAAGGTTGATCAACATCAACTGCTGATGGCGTGGCGAGCTGCGTTCGCCTTCTCGATCCGTGCCGTACAAGGGGCGAGCGCGGTTCGCCCCTTGTACGCTACCAGCGATCTTCGCTCCATCAGCAGTCTGACCCCATTGTCGCCGCGAACTGGTGTGCGAAGTGATCGAGGCGTATCTTAGTCGCCCGCCGAGCCATGAGGACCGCCATGCCCTCCGCTTACACCATTCGTCCTGCCACCGCCGCCGATCTGGCCGCCGTCAGCCAATTGCTCGGCGAAACCTGGCACGCCACCTATGACGGCATCTACGGCAAGGACCGCGTCACCGACCTCACCGGGCGCTGGCACAGCCCGGACAATCTGCTGCGCGGTCTTGCCAACAAGAACGGTACCTTCCTGGTCGCCGTGCTTGCCGGCAGCCTCGCCGGCACCGCCTCGGCGGTGGCCAACGAGGCTGGCACGCATCTCGACCTGCTCAGGCTCTATGTTCGGCCGGACCATCAAGGGGGTGGCCTGGGGCAAAAACTGCTGGCCGAAACCCTCGCGCGCTTCCCGGCACTGCGCCAATGTGCTCTCGAAGTTGAGCCTGCAAACGTAAGGGCCATCGCGTTTTATCAGCGACACGGCTTTGTGGTTGCCGGCAAGGTCAACGACTGCAGCGGCAGCGGCGACGGTATTCCAGCCCTGAAGCTGGTGCGCGAGATCGGGACGGCTCACCCGGCTTGATTTCCGGACCGAAAACCTGTCATTGCGCCGTCAAACACCCGCGTGCAGTTGCCCGCAGCAAGGACACCTCCATGACCACGAACACGACCGGACGCACTGGCGGCCCAGGCCGCTTTGCCAATGTCACGATTGTCGATCACCCGCTGGTGGTGCACAAGCTGTCGCTGATGCGCGATAAGACCACGCCGTCGGCGGTGTTCCGCCAGCTGCTGCGCGAGATCAGCTTGCTGCTCGGCTACGAGGTGTTGCGCGATCTGCCGGTCGAGCTGCGCGCCATCGAGACCCCGGTCGGGCCGATGGACGCGCCGTTCATCAAGGGCAAAAAGCTGGTGTTCGTGCCGATCCTGCGCGCTGGCGTCGGGCTGATGGACGGGCTGCTCGATCTGGTGCCGTCTGCGCGCGTCGGCCATATCGGCCTATACCGCAATCCCGAAACGCTGCAGCCGGTTCAATACTACTGCAAACTGCCCGAGGACATTGCCGACCGGCTGGTGGTGTTGGTGGACCCGATGCTGGCGACCGGCAATTCGGTGGCCAAGGCGGTGTCGATCTTGAAGGAGCGCGGCGTCAAGGATATCAAGCTGGTCTGCCTGCTGGCGGCACCCGAAGGCATCGCCGCCCTGGCCCAGGCGCATCCCGACATCCACATCTACACCGCAGCTGTCGACAGTCACCTCAACGATCACGGCTATATCGTCCCTGGCCTGGGCGATGCCGGCGACCGCATGTACGGGACAAAGTAACGCCGCCAGCAGGAGCGCGCCCTACTTCATGCCGCGCTTGCGTGCCGCAAGGGTGCGCAGGCGCAGCGCGTTCAACCGGATGAAGCCCGCCGCGTCCTTCTGATCGTAGGCACCGCGGTCGTCCTCGAAGGTGACGAGAGTGCTCGAATAGAGCGATTTCGGGCTCTTGCGGCCGGTCACGATGACGTTGCCCTTATAGAGCTTCAGCGTCACCTCGCCTTCCACATGTTCCTGGCTCTTGTCGATTGCTGCCTGCAGCATCTCGCGTTCGGGCGAGAACCAGAAACCGGAATAGACCAGCTCGGCATATCGCGGCATCACCTCGTCTTTCAGATGCGCCGCGCCGCGATCGAGGGTCAAACTCTCGACGGCGCGGTGCGCAACATGCAAGACGGTGCCGCCGGGCGTTTCGTAAACACCCCGCGACTTCATGCCGACAAAGCGGTTCTCGACCAGATCGAGCCGGCCGATGCCGTTGTCGCGGCCAAGCTCGTTCAAGCGGGCCAACAGCGCGGCCGGCGACAGCGCCTTGCCATCGACGCTGACCGGGTCGCCATGCTTGAAGCCGATCTTTACCAATGTCGGCTTGTCGGGCGCCTCCTCGGGCGAGATGGTGCGCATATAGACATAGGGTGGCGCCTCGACCGCCGGATCTTCCAGCACTTTGCCCTCGGACGAAGAATGCAGCAGGTTGGCGTCAACCGAGAACGGCGCTTCGCCGCGTTTGTCCTTGGAAATCGGTATCTGATGCTTCTCGGCAAAATCAATCAGATCCTCGCGGCTCTTGAAATCCCACTCACGCCAGGGGGCGATAATCTTGATGTCTGGATTGAGCGCATAGGCGGTCAATTCAAAACGCACCTGATCATTGCCTTTGCCGGTGGCACCATGGGCGATGGCATCGGCACCGGTTTTTTCGGCAATCTCGATCAGACGCTTGGCAATCAGTGGGCGAGCAATACTGGTGCCGAGTAGGTACACGCCCTCATATAGAGCATTGGCGCGAAACATCGGGAAGACAAAGTCACGCACAAACTCTTCGCGCAGATCCTCGATGAAGATCTCCTTGATGCCGAGCATCTGCGCCTTTTTTCGCGCCGGCTCCAGCTCTTCGCCCTGGCCAAGGTCGGCGGTGAAGGTCACCACTTCGCAAGCATACGTTTCCTGGAGCCACTTCAGTATGATCGAGGTATCCAGACCGCCGGAGTAGGCCAGAACTACCTTCTTGATCTTCTTGGATTTCGGTGCGGGAGCTTTGGACATCGGGGCTCTTCATGGCAAGGGGTTGGTTTGGCGACAGCACTGTCCTGCATGGCACACGCGTTAGCGGAAGCTGTGTCGCCGTTGGCCTTAGGGTGAAGCATGGGGCGACGTCAACCGAAAGTGCGTTGTTGCCACAGCTCGCGTCACGCGCGCACCGGTCCGGCGGGGATGAAAAGCTGCGACATTCGCAAACCTATCACACATACGGCTTGCACTTGATCGTCATTGCGAATAAGCATCTAGTAGAACTTAGAGTTCCATATTCTGATGCTCGGGTTCCAAACAACCAAAATCCCTGATAGGTGGTTCGACAAATGGCTAACACTGCGCTTGAACAAATCAAGAAACTTGATGACCAAAAAAACAAACTGCGCGACCAGGCTAAGCATGAAGGCCTCAGCCGCGCCATGGAGGCGATCGAGGAGGTCAACTCACTCGGTTTCTCCTATTCGATCTCCGAGCGTGGCTCAGCCCGCGGCACTCGCGGCGGCGTTCGCCAGAAGAAGGATGCGCCCTGCCCAATCTGCAAGTTCAAGACCAGCCCGGCCCATGATGGCCGCCGGCATCGCTCGCAAGGCAACAAGAAGACCGCCTTCACCAACAACGAGCTGGCCGCTCTGGGTTATTCGAAGGTTTAGTTATCGGCTGCTGTCTTCTCCCCGTAATGACGGGGAAGAGATGCCGCGCGAAACGCAGGTTGGGTCAAGCATCGCGTGACCCAACATTGCGACAATCGGCCGTCCGAAGTTGGGTCGTGCCAAAGGGCTTGACCCAACCTATGCCCATTTGCCCGTTACCGTGTTAGACAATCCCCGCTGACGCATTCTTGCTCGCCGGACGCTCCTCGGTCTTATGGCCGCGATAGCCCGACGCTCGATAGCATTCAATCGGCGCCACCGCCCCGCCAGCGCGGCTGCGTGCCGACGCTAGGAGGGGGGATAGGTCGGTGGTGAAGGCGCGTTTCAATGCCAGATGCGCGCCCAACGCATCATTGTTGTCTTGCAACGTTGACAATGCGTCGCGGTCCACCAGCAAGGCTTGCGCATAGGATCGCTGCAATTCGCACGCCGACTGCATCAGGCTCTCGATCGGGTCGGTCACATTGTGCGACTGGTCGATCATATAAGCGGGCGCAAATGCTTCAGCCTGGCGCTGAGTTGCATCGACCAATTCATTGAAAACAAGAAACAACCGGAACGGCTCGACTGAGCCTGCATCGAGATCGTCGTCGCCATATTTGCTGTCATTGAAATGAAAGCCGGCGAGCTTCTTGAAACGCACCAGTCGCGCCACGATCTGCTCGACATTGACGTTCGGCGCGTGATGGCCGAGATCGACCAGGCATTTGGCTTTGGGGCCCAATTCCGACGCTGCCGCAAAGCTGCTGCCCCAATCGGAGATCACGGTCGAATAGAAGGCCGGCTCATAGAGCTTGTGCTCGAGGAACAGCTGCCAGTCAGATGGCAACCCAGCATAGACTTCGGACATAGCTGACAGATAGTTGTCGAACACCTTGGTCAGGTTGGATTGGCCCGCGAAGTTCGATCCGTCGGCGATCCACACGGTTAACGCCTTGGATCCCAATACCTTGCCGATCTCGATGCATTCGAGATTGTGCGCAATGGCTTGCGCCCGCACCGCTTTGTCGGTGTGCGACAGCGAGCCGAACTTATAGCTCAGCGCCTGCCCCGCCTGATCCTGGAAGGTGTTGGAATTCATGGCATCGAAGGTCAGGCCCTCGGCCTTGGCGGCCTCACGCAGCGCCTTGAGATCCGCCGTTTTGTCCCACGGAATGTGCGGCGAGACAGCGGGCGTGGCGCGCGTCAGCTGCTGGATGGTGCCGCAATCTTCCAACTTGTCGAAGATGTTGCGCGGCTCGCCAAGACCGGGAAAGCGGGCAAAGCGCGTGCCGCCGGTGCCAACGCCCCAAGTCGGGATGGCGACGCCAAAGGCCGCGACCTTGGTGGCAATCACCTCGATGTCGATGCCGCGCCGCTCGAGGAGGCGTCCGAGCGCAGCGTAATCCTCGGCCAGCGCGCTCGCGTGCTTGGCATTGTGGCTGGCAACCTGGTCAGTGCCGATGCGATAGCTCATGGTGAACAACTCTCTCAGCGCGTGAAGGATTGGGCATTGCCGGCGTCGACATTGAGAATGTTGCCGGTCGACTTGGCCGAACGGTCGGAGGCAAAGAACGCGATGCCTTCGGCGATGTCCTCGGGTAGCACCGACAATTTCAGCATCGAGCGCTGACGGTAGATCTCCTCCAGTCCACCCGGCTCCACCTTATAGGACGCGGCACGCTGGTCACGCCATGCGCCGGCCCAGATCTTGGAACCCTGCAGAACCGCATCCGGATTAACCGTGTTCACCCGAATGCCGTGCGGCGCGCCTTCGAGCGCCAGGCAGCGCGCAAGGTGAATTTCCGAGGCCTTGGCGGCGCAATACGCCGAAGCGCCGGGGGACGCTGCCAGACCATTCTTGGACGCAACGAAAATGATGCCGCCGCCGATGCCCTGTTTCTGCATCAGCCGGAAAGCTTCGCGCGACACCAGGAAATAGCCGGTGGACATGATGTCCATGTTCTTTTGCCAGAGCGCGAGCGTGGTGTCCTCGACGTTCGAGGCCGAGGCGATGCCGGCGTTGGAAACGACAATGTCGATGCCGCCGAACGCCCGCACGGTGTCGGCAAAAGCAGTGATCACCGAGGCCTCGCTGGTGACGTCCATCTTCAGCCCACGCACCACATCCTTGCCAAACTGCTTGCCGAAGCCCTCGACCCGCTCGGCCAGTGCAGCTTCGTCGATATCGGCCAGCACCACGCAGGCGCCGTCGCTGAGCAGCCGCGCTGCGGTGGCGCTGCCGATGCCGCCTGCCCCGCCAGTGATCAGCGCCACCCGTCCGGCCAACGCCTTGGGCTTGGGCATGCGGGCCAGCTTGGCCTCTTCCAGGATCCAGTATTCGATGCCGAAGGCTTCCTTCTCAGGCAACCCCACATAGGTCGAGACCCCCGACGCGCCACGCATGACATTAATGGCGTTGAGATAGAATTCCGACGCGATGCGCGCCGTTGCCTTGTCCTTGGCGAACGACAGCATGCCGATCCCCGGGATAAGAAAGATTACCGGGTTGGGGTCACGGATGGCCGGCGAGTTGGCGAATTTGCAGCGCTGATAATAGGCCGCATAGCCCTTGCGATAGTCCGCCAAGAGATCATCCAGCTTGGCAGTGACATCCTCAAGCGTGCTGCTGGCGGGGTCGAACGGTAGTACCAGGGGGCAAATTTTCGTGCGCAGGAAATGATCCGGGCACGAGGTGCCGAGCGGGGCAAGCGTATCGAGCATCTTGCCATTGACGAATTCCAGCACCTCCGGCGCATCGGAGAAATGGCCGGCCTTGCGCTCGTCCTTGGAGATTTTTCCGCGAATGACCGGCATCAGCCGTTGCGCGATCTCCGCCCGTTGAGCCGGGGCCGCAGCCGCGAACCGTGCTCCGCCGAACGCCGGCTTGCGCCCATTCGCCTGCAGCCAATCGGCCGCCGTCTGAATGATGCGCAGCGTCGTAACATAGCATTCCTTGGCCGTATTGGCCCAGGTGAACAGTCCGTGGCTACCGAGCACAACGCCGTTCATGCGCGGATTGGCACTCGCCATCGCCCCGAGTTTAAGACCGAGATCAAAGCCCGGCCGCTGCCAAGGCAGAAAGCCGATCTCATCGCCATAGATCTTGCGTGTCTGCTCCTCGGCATTCGAGGAGGCCGCAATCGCGATCACGCTATCGGCATGCACATGATCGACATGGGCATAGGGCACAAAGCCGTGCAGCGGAGTATCGATTGAGGTCGCGCGCGGATTGAGATTGAACGTGCAATGATTGAACAGCTCGACCATCTCGTCTTCATGGGCAATGCCGCGATAGAGTTCCGTCAGTCCTAGGAACTTATCCATGTAGAGCGTCGCGAACCCGTCCAGTTTCATGGACCCAATATCGCCGCCCGAGCCCTTGACCCAAAGGACCTTTGTCGTTTTCTTGGTGAGCAGATCAATGCTTTCGACCTTCGCCGAAGTGTTACCGCCGCCAAAGTTCGTGATGCGCAGATCACTCCCCAGCAAGTTAGAGCGGTAAAGCAGCAGGCCCGGCTCATCGAGTTTTGCAGCCTGCGCATCATTCCATTTGTTCGTTATCAGACGATCTTCCTGCGTTGCGGTCATGAAACCTGATCCTTCTCGTCAATACGGTCACTTGTGCTCTTAGGCGTTTGTCTTAATTCTCTGTATTAAAACAACATAGTTTCGTCTTTCTCAGGTGACCTTTGACTCCTGGCTGTGATCGAAAATTCGAATCACTGGGGACTTGTCAGATGACTTCTGGGGTACACAATGCATCGCGCCTGCTTCCGCTCGCGCTGATGGCACTCACCGCATCCTCGTTCAGCATGACGGCCGTTGCGGCGGCCGAACTTACCGACGTGACGGAAACCACCGAATTGACCAAAACTGCCGTGATGCGCGCCAAGCCGAAAGCCAGCAAGCCTGTCGTCATCCAGCGCCAGGTGCCGCCAACGCCACTGGAGATGCCGATACCGATCGGGCACAACTGGGCCGGATACTATGCCGGCGGATTCGTCGGCGGCATGCATGCGCTCTGGACTGACGACTTCTACCGCAACAACAACCATGGCCACGCCGAACTTCCCATCGACGGCTTTGAAGGCGGGGCCTGGGTTGGCTACAACATGTATATCAGCCCGAAGTGGATCGCGGGCGCCGAGTTTGACCTCGGACTGTCCAGCGCGTCGGAAACGACCGAAGTGTTCGACAACGACTTGACTTACGCCTCGGTCAATCACTTCAGTTCGCTGCGCGGGCGGCTGGGCTACGTCATGGACAATGTCATGCTCTATGGCACGGCGGGCCTCGCCTTCGCCAACCTCACCGAGGACCTTCAGAAGGGCCGCAACGCCGGCGAACAGCTGGTCAGGGACAACATGTACCATTGGGGCTACGCGCTGGGCGGCGGCGCGGAATATGCGTTTACGGATCGTTGGATCGGCCGCCTGGAATATCTCTACTCCAGGTACAACCAGGACTCGTTCCGCAACGCCGACGGGCAACTGGCCGAGTTCAACAACCAGCTGCATCAGGTCCGCGTCGGCGTGAGTTACAAGTTCTGAGGATGAACAGTGAGCGGCCACCGCTTTCGTCCTGCTCTTGAGATGGGGCATCGGAAGGCCGGCCAGATAAGGCGCCGAAGATGCGCAAACTAAGAGCAGGATCGCTCACCGTCAACGGGGGTTGTTGACAGACTTGAGCGATTTTGCTTATTTTTGCGCGATGAGCCAACGCTCCATGCACGAACGCGAACGCTGGCAGGCCATTCTCCGCCTGGTGCGCGAGCGTGGCATGGTGCCCGTCGGCGATCTGGCGCAACAGACCGGGGCGTCTAGCGCCAGCATTCGGCGCGACCTGGCCAAGCTGGAAGAAACCGGAGCCATCCGCCGCGTGCATGGCGGCGCCGAACTTGGCCCCGCGGCTCGACAACAGGAACTCGGCACCCGCGCCTTCGACGTCAGCCGCACGCTCAATCTCGATCGCAAGCGCGCCGTGGCCCAAGCTGCCGCACGGCTGTGCGTGGACGGCCAATCGATCATCATCAATGCCGGCTCCACGACCTATGAGATGGTTGAGCCGCTTGAACAGCGCCAACTGAACATTCTCACCAATTCCTTCCCGATCGCCCAAGCGCTGATGGTTCGTGGCCGCAGCCGTGTCATCGTGCCCGGCGGTGAGATCTATCGCAAACAGGCCATCATCCTGTCGCCGTTCGACGACGACGCCATCCAGCACTACGCCGCCGATACCATGTTCATGAGTTGCGCCTCGCTCGGTGCGATGGGCGTGATCGAGGGCGACCCGTTGATCGCCCGCGCCGAAGCCAAGCTGCTGTCGCGCGCCCAAAAGCTGGTGGTGCTGGTTGACGCCTCGAAATTCGAGCCGCGCGGCTCGATCGTCGTTTGTCCCTTGGCGCGCGTCTCGACCGTAATCACGGATGAAACAGCCTCGCCACAATCCATCGATATGCTACGATCGGCAGGCATCGAGGTAGTCCTCGCACCGCTGAGCAACCAATTCGCGGGGGCCGAAACCGCCGCGTAAGTGTGCCCGCCGTACCTGCGGGTTCCGACAATGAAGAATTCCAGTTGCCGGCGAACTTGCCGGATGACTGGAGGCCATGAATGGCAACCTAGGGAGAAAACTCGCTATGCAGACCAATCGTAGAAAACTGTTGCAACTCGCTGCAGCCGGTGCCGCTGGCGCCGCCCTGCCAATGGGCTTCATGGGCCAGGCCTTTGCTGCCAACAAGCGCATCGCCATGGTCGTCAAGAACCTCGGTAACACCTATTTCGACGCCTGCGCCGAGGGCGCCAAGGAAGCGGCCAAGGAAGCCGGCGGCTACGAGATCATCTACACCGCCTCGACCAAGGCCACCGCCGAAGAGCAGATCGCCGTACTCGACGCGCTGGTCGCCCAGAAGGTTGACGGGCTGATCATTTCGGCCAACGATCCGAGTGCCCTCGTACCGGTCTGCAAGAAGGCAGCCGAGCGTGGCATCAAGGTCATCTCGTTCGACAGCGCCGTCGCGCAAGAGGGGCGCATCATGCACCTCAACGCGTCCTCGACCGCGCTCATCGGCGCCAAGCAGGTGCAGATGATCGCCAAGACGCTCGGCGGCAAGGGCGAGGTCGCGATTCTGTCAGCCGCCTCCACCATGACGAACCAGAATTCCTGGATCGAGGCCATGAAGGAAGAGTGGAAGAAGCCGGAATACAAGGACATGCCGCTGGTAGCCACGGTTTATGGCGATGACCAGGACGACAAGAGCTATCGCGAGATGCAGGGCCTGATCAAGTCGCACCCGAACCTGAAGGGCGTAATTTCGCCGACCACCATCGGTATCCGGTCGGGCGCCAAGGCAATTGTCGACGGCGGCCTGGCCGGCAAGGTGTTCATCACCGGTTTGGGCCTGCCTTCGGAGATGAAGGACTATGTTCTGAAGGGCGCCTGCGATACCTTCGCGATCTGGAACCCGGTCGACTACGGCTATTCGGCAACCCAGATCATGATTGGCATCCTAGCGGGTGGCGACGCCGGGGCCGGCAAGACCGTCAAGATGGGCCGCATGGGCGAAACCAAGATCGCCGACAATGGCGAGGCCGCCATGTCCGAGCCCTTCACCTTCGACAAGAGCAACGTCGAGAAGTTTGCCAAGATCTTCTAAACGAGCGACGCGGCATTCGCCCCGGGCCGGGGACATGATGTTCATCTTCGGCCCGGTTTGCCCATCGCGGCTTGGCGAAAACTTTGTGCCGAAGATGGACTTCGTGTCCCCGTTCGTCTGAGAATGGGGAAACGAAGTCCATCTTTGGCAATTGGATTCTGCGCTAAGTTTGATCATCGTGCCCTGCCGAAGATGAACATCATGTCCCCGCTGCTCCACGTCGAGGGCGTCTCGAAGTCCTTTCCCGGCGTGCGGGCCCTGCACAAGGTCGGGCTGACTTTGCGCGGCGGCGAAGTCATGGCGCTCATCGGCGAGAACGGAGCCGGCAAATCCACGCTGGTGAAAATTCTTACCGGCATCTACGCGCCCGACGAAGGCTCCGTGCAGGTTTCAGGCAGCCCGGTCTCGTTCTCAAGCCCGCGCGAAGCCTGGGCGGCTGGCATCACCGCGATCCACCAGGAAACCGTGATGTTCGACGATCTCTCGGTCGCCGAAAACATTTTCATGGGCCACATGCCGACCACGTCCCGGGGCCGCGTCGACTGGGCGACCATGCAAGCGCGCACTACAGAATTGCTCGGCCGGCTCGAAGCAGATTTCACGCCGGACACGTTGTTGAAACGCCTCGGCGTTGCCCAGAAACATCTGGTCGAGATCGCCCGCGCGCTCTCGCATGACGCCCGTATCATCATCATGGACGAGCCGACCTCGGCGCTGTCCGAGCGCGAGATCGGTGATCTCTATCGCATTGTCGAGCAGTTGCAGGCGCAAGGCCGCGCCATCTTGTTCATCTCGCACAAGTTTCAGGAAATCTTCCGCATCGCCGACCGCTGGACTTGCCTGCGTGACGGCGAACAGGTCGGCGAGGGCACGATCAAGGGTGTGACCCAGGCCGATCTCGTGCGCTTGATGGTCGGCCGCCCGATCGATCAGGCATTCCCAAAGCGCACTGTGCCGATTGGCGATGTGGTGCTGGAGGTCGAGGATCTGTCCAATGCGACGGAGTTTGACGGCGTCTCGTTTCGCCTGCGCAAGGGCGAGGTGCTCGGCATTTACGGGTTGGTCGGCGCGGGCCGGTCGGAAACCATGATGGGCCTGTTCGGCCTGACGCCGGTCACGCGCGGTCGGGTACGGATCGACGGCGCCGAGATCGCCATCGACTCGTCCAGCGCAGCTATCGCGGCTGGCATCGCCTACGTGCCCGAAGACCGCCAGATCCAGGGCGCGGTGCTGCCGTTCGGCATCCGCGAGAACATGACGCTGGCCAATCTCTCGGCTCACGTCACGCGTGGCAACATCGATCGCGAGCGCGAGCTCGAGACCACCCGCGGGCTCGGCCGCCGCCTGTCGGTAAAGGCCGCGAGCTGGGAGCAGCGGCTCAGCGAGCTGTCCGGCGGCAACCAGCAGAAGGTGGTGATCGCCAAATGGCTGGCCACCAAGCCGCGCATCATCATCCTCGACGAGCCGACCAAGGGCATCGACATCGGCTCCAAGGCGGCGGTGCACGATTTCATGGGCGAACTGGCGGGTGACGGACTCGCCATCATCCTGGTGTCGTCGGAGCTGCCCGAAATCATGGGCATGGCCGACCGCATCATCGTCATGCATGAAGGCCGCATCGTGCGCGAGTTTGCCCGCGGCGAGGCGAACGCCGAGGCGATCGTCAGCGCGGCGAGCGGATCGGCGCACGGGGAGGCGATGGCCCCGTGACCGCCCTGCTCAAGAACCGCGATATCCTCCTGGCCGCGATCGTAGCGGCACTGATCATCGGCGTCGGTATCCGCGCGCCGGTATTCCTGAGCGCTGACAGCCTCGTTGGCATGCTGACGGATACCAGCTTCCTGTTCATGCTGGCCCTCGCGCAGATGGCGGTCATCCTGACGCGCGGCATCGACCTCTCGGCCGCCGCCACGCTCGCGCTCTCGGGCATGATGGTGACGCTGGCCGCCCGCGCCGCACCCTGGATACCGATCCCGGCCATCATAGCGCTCGCCATCGGCGTTGGCGGGCTGCTCGGAGCGATCAATGGCGGGCTGATTGCCGGTGTTGGCGTTCCCCCTATTGTGGCAACGCTTGGCACCTATTCGATCTTCCGTGGATTCATTCATATCTTTTCCGGTGGCGCCTGGCTCACTTCCAAGGACATGAGCCCGGCGTTCTTGGCTTTTCCCCACTCGACCATTCTCGGCGTGCCGGTCCTGGTCATCATCCCGGTTCTGGTCGCTGCGGCCTTCTGGGCGTTGATGACCCAGACGCCGCTCGGCCGCAGCATCTACGCCGTCGGCGGCAATCCGGTCGCGGCCCGCTATTGCGGCATCAGCGTTGGGCGCGTGCAGTTCCTGGTCTATACGCTGGCCGGCGCTGTTGCCGGCCTGGCCGGTTTCCTCTGGGTGTCGCGCCTGGGCGTCGCGTATACGGATATTGCCGGCGGCTATGAGCTGACGGTCATCGCGGCTTGCGTCATCGGCGGCGTCTCGATCGCTGGGGGCATCGGCACCGTGCGCGGTGCATTGCTCGGTGCGCTGTTCCTCGGCGTGGTCGTCAACGCGCTGCCGGTGATCAACGTCTCGCCGTTCTGGCAGATGCTGATTTCAGGTGCCGTCATCCTCGCGGCCGTGCTCGTCAACGCGCGCGCCGAGCGCCGCCCCGGCAAGCTGATCCTGCCCGAAGCGCGCCGCGCTGCCGCCGGAGGTAGCCTGGCATGAGCACGCAAACCACCACCGCAGATCGTTACGACGTCGCCGACAAACCGCCGTTCCGCACTTCCGATCTGCTGCTGCGCTGGGAGTCGATCCTCGTCCTGCTGCTGGCGGCCGTGATCGTGGTCAACACCTGGATCTCGCCCTATTTCCTCGACATCTACAATCTCTCGGACGCGACTTTCAACTTCTCCGAGAAGGCGATCATCGCGCTGGCGATGGCGCTTCTCATCATCGCCCGTGACATCGATCTTTCGGTCGCCGCCATCGTTGCCGTCGCCTCGCTGGCCATGGGCGAAGCCTCGTCGGTGGGCGCCACGGCCCCCGTTCTGGTCCTAGTTGGCCTTGTTACGGGTGCGGCCTGCGGCGCCATCAACGGCACGCTAGTCACGCGCTTTGCGCTGCCCTCGATCGTCGTCACCATCGGCACCATGTCGCTGTTTCGCGGTTTTGCTCAGGTCGTCCTCGGCGATCAGGCGTTCACGAAGTACCCCGCCAGTTTCCAGAATATTGGCCAGGGCTATATCGCACCGCACGTGCCGGTACCGATCTCCTTCACGCTGTTTCTCCTGCTGGCGCTCGCCTTCGGTTTCGTGCTGCATCGCACCAGCATCGGCCGGCGCATCTTTGCAGCCGGCAGCAACCCGATTGCCGCGCGCTTTTCCGGCATCCCGGTTGATCGCATCCGCTTCTGGCTATTCGTGCTGTCGGGCACCATGGCAGGCCTCGCGGCAGTTCTCCTGACGGCACGCATCGGCTCCACGCGCTCCAACATCGCGCTTGGCTATGAGCTCGAAGCCGTGACCATGGTGGTACTTGGCGGCGTTTCCATCGCGGGCGGAGCGGGCACGATCCTTGGCGTCGTGCTTGCCGTGTTCGTGCTCGGTCTCACCACCTTCGGCCTGTCGCTGGTCAACGTGCCGGGCGTCGTCATCAATGTGCTGAACGGCCTGCTTTTGATTGCTGCCATCTCGGTACCGATCATCGCGCGCCGCGTCCTGCAGAAACGCGCGTAAAACCATGGCAGCCACCGCCGTCCTCGACATCGGCAAGACCAATCTCAAGGTCGTCCTGTTCGATGCTGCCGGTAGCGTGCTGTGGGAAAAGTGCCAGCCCAACAAGCCGCTGCCCGGCCCGCCCTACCTGCACGCCGACGTTGAGACGATCTGGCGCTTTGTGTTATCGGCATTGGCACAGGGCCATCGTGCGCATCCCATCGCTACCATTGTGCCGACGGCACATGGCGCCTCGGGCGCGGCCATCGACGATGACGGCCTGGTCCTGCCGGTGCTGGATTACGAGGACAAGGGTCCCGACGCGATCGAGGCAGACTACGCAAGAATCCGGCCGTCATTTGCCGAAAGTCTCTCTGGCCCGGCGGCCGGTGGGCTCAATCTTGGCCGCCAGTTTGCCTACCAGAAATGGCGTTTCCCTGATCAATTCGCCCACACTAAACATCTCGTCACCTATCCGCAATACTGGTCCTGGCGGCTAACTGGCGTTGCCGCGTCCGAGGTCACGTCGCTGGGTTGCCACACCGATTTGTGGAACCCTCGGGCCCGCGCTTTCTCCAGCGTCGTCGACGCGCTCGCTATCGCACCGCTGTTCCCGCCGATCCGGCCGGCCTGGGATGATCTTGGTACCCTAAAACCTGACCTCGCTCGATCCACGGGCCTGGATCCATCCACCAGGGTGCTCAGCGGCATCCACGATAGCAACGCCTCGCTGCTGCCGAATTTGCTTGGCCGCAAGGCGCCATTCACGGTTGTATCGACGGGCACTTGGGTCATCATCCTCAATGTCGGGCAACCATTTGACAGTCTCGACCTGGCCTCGGACCTCTATGCCAACGTCGACGCCACCGGAGCGCCCGTGCCCTGCGCGCGCTTCATGGGCGGGCGCGAATACGAGGCCATCACGGCTGCCATCACGGGCCAAGCGGACATGGCGTCGTTGCAGCGTGTGATCGCATCGGGCGCCGTGGCGCTACCATCGTTCACTGGCCAAGGTGGCCCCTACGCCGCGCGCCAAGGCGAAGTCGTTGGCGAAGTCGATGATGCCAACCGCCCCGCGCTCGCCACACTGCACATCGCCCTCATGACCGACGATCTGCTGACGCGGCTTGGCGCCAACGCCGGCGATCTTATCATCGAAGGCAGCTTTGGTCGCAATGCCCCCTATTGCGGGTTGCTGGCGGCGCTGCGCCCGGACCAATCCGTGCGCGTTCCCGCCGACCAATCGGGAACGGCCCGAGGTGCAGCGCTGCTGGCGCACTGGCCGCGGAAGCCGGTGCTTGCTGCGGACCACATCGCGGTGCCGATCGGGTTGCATGGGCTCGATAAATATCGCGAACTGTGGCAAGCGATGCTGGCGGTGGCGTGAGGCATAGGGTGCAATGCGGCCCAGCGGGCCTATTGCACCCTACGGTCTCGGCCGTATAACTGCCCCATGAGCAAACGCCCCACCCGCGCCTCCACCAGCCCCACCGCCACCGGCGAAGCCGTCGGCAAAGGCAGCCACGTCTATCTGATCGATGGCTCGGGCTATATCTTCCGCGCCTTCCATGCGCTGCCGCCATTATCGCGCCCCTCGGACGGTCTGCCGGTCGGGGCCGTACACGGCTTTTGCCAGATGCTGTGGAAACTGCTGCGCGACAGCAAGGACGGCGACAAGCCGACCCATGTCGCGGTGATCCTTGATGCCGGGCGCGAAACTTTCCGTAATGAGATCTTCAAAGACTACAAAGCGCAACGGCCACCCGCCCCCGACGAGTTGATTCCGCAATTCCCGCTGATCCGCGATGCGGTGGAAGCCTTCAACGTTGCCTGCATCGAGATGGACGGCTATGAGGCCGACGACATCATTGCGACGTATGCGCGCCAGGCGGTGGAAGCGGGTGGGGACGCCACCATCATCTCGTCCGACAAGGACTTGATGCAGCTGATCCGGCCGGGTATCGCCATGCTGGACACCATGAAAAATCGCCGCATCGGGCCGGACGAGGTGTTCGAGAAATTCGGCGTGCAACCGGACAAGGTCATCGACGTGCAATCGCTGGCCGGCGACAGCGTGGACAACGTGCCCGGCGTGCCGGGCATCGGTATCAAGACAGCGGCCGAGCTGATCAACGAGTATGGCGATCTCGATACGCTGCTGGCGCGCGCCAGCGAAATCAAGCAGCCCAAGCGGCGCGAGAAACTGATCGAGAATGCCGACAAGGCGCGCATGAGCCGTGACCTGGTGACGCTGAAGCAGGACGTCCCGGTCGAGATCCCGATTGCCGCCCTGTTGGTGCATGAGCCGAAAGCCCAGCAATTGCTGGCCTTTCTGCAAACGATGGAATTCAGCACGCTGACAAAACGGGTTGCCGACAGCCTCGGCGTTGAACAGCCGGCGCCGCTCGCACGCTCGGTTGGCTCAAGCTTGAAGTCGGCCGACGGCGAACCTGCGGCCACGATCGGAGTGGGAACGCCCGACGCCGTTGCAGCCCGCGGCCTCGCCGATGCGCGTAGCCTGCCAATCGATCGCACAAAGTACGAGACTGTCATCACACTTGACCGCCTGAACGGGTGGATCGCCGAGGCCAGCGAACTCGGCCTGGTCTGCTTCGATACCGAGACCGACAGCCTCGATTCCATGCAAGCCAACCTGGTCGGCGTGGCGCTGGCGACCGCGCCTGGCAAGGCCTGCTATGTGCCGCTCGGCCACAAAACCGGCGACGGCTTCGACTTCGCGGGCGTAGCTGGCCAGATCGAGCAGATCCCGCTACGCGATGCGATCGCCGCACTGAAGCCGCTGCTGGAAGATCCCGCCACGCTGAAGATCGGCCAGAACTTGAAATTCGATATCGAGGTGATGGCGCGCTACGATGTACACCTTGCAACACTCGACGACACCATGCTGCTCTCTTATGTGCTCGACGCCGGCAAGGGCGGCAACGGCATGGATGAACTCTCGGAGCGTTGGCTTGGGCACCGCCCGATTGCCTTCAAGGACGTCATCGCCAAGGCTGAGACTGCCGTAAAGAAGGCAGAGCGAACGTTCGCCCAGGTGCCGGTCAAGGACGCCACGGAATATTCCGCCGAAGATGCGGACGTCACGTTGCGGCTTTGGATGGCGCTGAAGCCCCGCCTCGCCGCCGAGAACATGACCACGGTCTACGAGACGCTGGAGCGGCCGCTGGTGCCGGTACTGGTCGCCATGGAGCGCGCCGGCATCAAGGTCGACCGCGGGATACTCGGTAAGCTGTCGACGTCGTTTTCCCAAACCATTGCGCGGCTGGAAGATGAGGTGCAGGCGCTGGCCGCTCCCGCGATGGGTGCGGAAAAGCTCAATCTCGGCAGCCCCAAACAGCTCGGCGAACTGCTGTTCGACAAGTTGCATCTGCCCGGCGGCAAACGCACCAAGACCGGCCAATGGGAGACGCGCGCTGGCCTGCTCGATGATCTCGCCGCCAATGAAGAGCTGCCAGACGATGCGAGGAAGCTGCTGAACACGATGCTGGAATGGCGCCAACTTTCGAAACTGCGCAGCACGTACACTGACGCACTGCCAACTTTCATCAATCCCGAGACCGGACGCATCCATACCTCCTACGCCATGGCCGCGACCACCACGGGACGCCTCGCCTCGACCGATCCCAATCTGCAGAACATTCCGATACGGACCAAAGAAGGCCGGCAGATCCGTACCGCCTTCATCGCCGACAAGGGCAACAAGCTGATCTCGGCCGATTACTCGCAGATTGAGCTGCGCGTGCTGGCCCACATGGCGGACATCCCGGCACTGCGCAAGGCCTTCGAGGATGGGCTCGACATTCACGCCATGACGGCGTCGGAGATGTTCGGTGTGCCGATCGAGGGCATGGCCTCGGACGTGCGGCGGCGTGCCAAGGCCATCAACTTCGGCATCATTTATGGCATCTCGGCGTTCGGCCTTGCCAATCAGCTCGGCATTTCGCGCGAGGAAGCCGGCGAGTACATCACCACCTATTTCAAACGCTTCCCCGGCATCCGCGCCTATATGGATGCGACCAAGAAGATCGCGCACGAGCAGGGCTATGTGAAGACCGTCTTTGGCCGCAAGATCCACTTCCCCGAGATCAACACCAAGAACCCATCGATGCGCGGCTTCCTCGAGCGCGCAGCCATCAACGCCCCGATCCAGGGCTCGGCCGCCGATATCATCCGCAGGGCGATGGTGCGGATACCAGGGGCGCTGGAGGCGGCCAAGCTCGGCAACGTCCGCATGCTGCTGCAGGTCCACGACGAGTTGATCTTCGAGGCCGCGGAAAAGGACGTCGACAAGACGATCAAGCTCGTCCGCAGCGTGATGGAAAACAGCGCCGAGCCTGCTATAGCCCTGGCCGTGCCGCTGCAGGTCGACGCCAAGGCTGCGGATAACTGGGAGGCGGCGCATTGAGGATTGCGGAGCGTAGGATGGGTCAAGCGTTTCGGCGACCCAATATTCACGGGCGGTGCCAGCCGCGTTGGATCGCGACTAGAGCACTTTGCGATTGACGTGGATCATCCCGACGCTGCGACGCTAGCAGAAGTGGGGTCAGACCCCGATTTAGCCCCGACACGGGGTTTGGCTCGAATGGGGTCTGACCCCACTTCTGCGGCCACCGCTGATGCAGATGAGGTGCAAACCGCCCTAAGTTCAGGCCTTTGCCGACTTCGGCGTTACCGCGATTGGTTCAGCAGTTACACCTGCCTTCGCACCACCACCCGTCAGATAACTCGACAGCGCGATCTTGTCCGGGGTCAGGCGCTTGGCCAGCCAGCTATCGTCGGTAACCAGAATACCGCCGTCGATCGCCTGGTTGTTGTCCTTCATCTGGCGCTGCAGGGCGCGGAAACGGTAGTGGTCGTAGACGTCCATGACATGCGTCATGTAGGCCTCGGCCAGCCGCTGATTGCCACGGATGATCAAGAGGTTCTCGTCGTTCTCGTAGGAGGCCTTGAAGCCGAGATTGTGGCTGCCCATGATCACGGTGCAATCGGGCGACAACGGATCGATGACCACGATCTTGTCGTGAATGATGGCCTTGCCGATGGTCAACAGCTCGGCTTCGAAGGAGCCGACCACATCGTCCTTGTTCAGCGCCACTGCGCGCACCACATGCACTTCGCCCTTGTCGTAGATCGCCGGCTGGCGATGCTGCGCATGTGTCGGATCGGTCTTATCGGGCGGCACGTAGTTGGGCATCGCCATGACGTCGCTGACCGCGCCATAGACAATCATGTCCTTGCGCGAAGAGCCGATGCGGATGGCTTCTTCGATGACGCTGGTCTTGCCCGATTGGCTGGGCAGGAACACCGCAAAGAAGAGGGCGTCGCGCGCCTTGCCGATCAGGTCGTAGATTTCGGCCAGATCCGGTGGCGCTTCGTGGCCCTTGGTCTTGGCATGCGTATTGGGCGCGCGCCACAACGTCATCTTGGTGCCGTCCGTCAGCGTCGTTTCCGTGCGGTTCTTGGCGTTCTCGGTGCGCAGCACCTGACCCTGGACGTTCGACGACGAGGCAGTCAGCGGTTCGGGCAGATGCATGTTGGCCGTATCGGCATAAAGATCGTTCCAGTAGTCGTGATAGGCACTGGCGATCGCCTGGTTCTCGATCAGCATGGCGTTGTTGCTCTGCCCGGCAAGGCCGGTCGGGGTCCAGTTGGTGCTGCCGGTGAGGACTGCCTTGGGCTTGCCGCTGGCATCTTCGAAAACGACGAACTTGTTGTGGCCGATATGATTGTTGTTGAACATACGGTCGATCTTGGCCGGCCCCATGATCTCGCCCAGCAGCTCGCGCATCAAATGGTTGCCGTGGTCCCATTCGCCGTTGGCTTTGTCCTTGCTGGAGTTGGTCAGGATCAGATCGATGCTGTCCTTGCGGGCCGCGATCAGTTCCACCAGTTCCTCGTCCCACAGCTCATAGAGTGCCATCTTCAGGCGCGAGCCGGGCTCCTTTTCGGTGCGCCGCAGCAGCTCCTTCAGCAGGCCCAGCACGTCGCCGGTCAGGTAACCGCGGATTTCGTCCTCGGGCGTCGAGATATGCGCTGCAATGGTCTTGGCGGTCAGTTCCTCGCCCTTCTCCTTCAGCGCCTTGCGCAGCCACTGCGCCGACAGGATGCCGTTGGTGAAGGTGGCGCGGATGTCGCCATAGTGCTGCGTCACGCGCACGGTGTTGGAGAGCACACCAGTGCCGAGATAGGCCAGCGGAATGGGCTGGCCGTCATAGCGCGGAGCATTGGCGTCAGCGGGCACCGCCTCCAGCCCGGGACGGAAGCGGCCAACCGCGCGCACCCGATATTGTACCGTGACCTCGTCGGGGCGCAGCGCCAGCCGGTCGCGCCGCTTGCGCAGCGTCAGGTCGCGCCAGCACAGTTTCTGGATCGGCCAGACACGCGTCGATTGCGGCGCCCAATCGGGATTGCTCTGGCCCTCGAATGGCACCCAGGCGGCCAGCGGTCTTTCTTCGCCGGTCTCGGGATAGATGCGCGTGATGTCGAAGCCCAGGCAGCCTGCAATATGCTCGTCGATCGACCAAGCCAGATAGGCCACTTCGTTGTTGGCGAATGCGCGCGCGCTCGTGATGCTGGCCATGGCGGTTCCTCGCAGTGCAGGACATGGAAATGGGCACGCGGAACTCGCAATGGGCTCGCCGGTGACGAGCCAAATCAGTGTCCAGAATTACACCTTGCGGCCCGTACCGTGAATTGCGGCAAGAGGGCTGTCCCCATGAAATTCAGAGAGACTCCGCGCCAGCCGTTTCGGCCAGCAGCCAGTCGTGGAACGCGCGCACACGCTGCCGTTCAAGAGCGCGCGGCGGACAGACAGCGTAATAGGCGGTATCGGAAGCCAAACTGAGCCCAAACGGCCTGACCAGCCGCCCCGCCGCGAGATCGTCGGCCGCCAGCGCACTGCGCGCCAGTACCACGCCCTCGCCTTGCACAGCAGCTTGCATGGCCAGTACCGACGACGTGAACACCGGCCCTTTCAAAGTGTCGACGCCTGCGACGCCGGCCATGCGTAGCCAGCCCGCCCAGTCGATCGGAAAATCGTCGTGGATCAACGTGTGATGGGTGAGGTCGCTTGGCTCGTGCAGTGGTAGCGGTCCCTCCAGCAAGCGTGGACTACAGGCGGGGAACAGCTCTTCTCGCAGCAGCAGATTGGTGTGCAGTCCTGGATAGTTGCCGCGGCCAAAGCGTATCGCGATATCGATACCGTCGACGGCAAAATCGGTCAGCCGTTCGGTGGTTTCCAGCCGGATGTCGATGTCGGGATGCAGGCGCCGGAAGCGGAACAGTCGTGGCACCAGCCATTTGGCCGCAAAGGACGGAAACGTGCTTACCGATAGCAAGCCTTTGGCGTCGTCGCGGGTCAGCGCTTGCGTGGCTGCGGCCAGACGGTCGAGCGCATCGCGGACCCGTGCCGCATAGACCGCGCCGGCCGGCGTCAACAGCACCTGGCGGGTGCGACGCTGGAACAGGCCGACTTGCAAAAATTCCTCCAGCTGCTTGATGGCGCGGCTGACGGCGCCGTGCGTGACATGCAACTCGTCGGCGGCCTTGGAAAAGCTCGCCAGCCGGGCGGCGGCCTCGAAACTGCGCAGTGTGTTGAGGGGCGGGAGATGGCGGGCCACGATGAGTCTTTATGTGTGAAATTTTCTCACATATATCAGGCCAATTAGTGGTTTGTCACGCGTCACTTTTGAGGGCACTTTTAGCTCCAAGGAAGCCCACGACACGGGCTTTTGCAACAAAGGAGCGAGCCATGCGCACCCAGACAAATTCTCACATGATCCGAGCCACCCGTGCGTTCGCCTTGAGCACGCTGTTTGAGCGGCTCTATCTCAGCGCGGCGGGAATCGCGCAGCGCTTGGAGGACCGCCGCGGCCTGCGTCCACTACAGGGCATGTCCGACAGCCAGCTCAAGGACATCGGCGTCAGCCGCGCCGATGTTGAGCGCGAACTGACCAAAACACTGTTCTGGCGCATCGGCGGCTGATGGCTTGGCGCCGTTGTCATCCCGCGCGCCGCGCGGGATGATCCCCGCAGCTACCCCTTGACGCCACCCGCGTTGGCCAGCGCCACCAGCCGTTCTTGCGGATACTCCGCCTCCAGCCGTTTGGCCTCGGCCTCGGCCAGCGCTTCGAAATCCTCGCCTGCGATCGGTTCAGGATCGCTTTTGCGCCACTCAGCCAGATAGGCGTCAGTATCGCGTTTGTCGGCTTTCATTGCGGCCATGTCGATGGCCTGCTCGAAGCGCTCGGGCAGCTGGCGCTTGGCAGCCTTGCGGCCCTCCTTGATGATCACCTGGGCTGGCATGTCGCGCCAATAGACGACGATCCGTTGCGGCATGATGGAGCACTCTTTCGGGTTGGCTGATGATGCGCCTGTCTAGCTGAGCCGATCGGCACCCGCCATGCCGGAATGCGACCTCGGGCATGCCGGCTCAGGCTGGCTAGCGGCCTGGCTCCGTGGCACGGCTGTCGGCCAACCGGAGTCCCGCATGACTGTTGCCACGCCCGCGCCAACCCCCTCGGTCCCCAGCGAGCGCCTGAGCACTGCGCCCTTGGGCATGTTCTATGCCTGTTCTGCCATGGCGCTGTTCGGACTGCAGGACGCACTGACCAAGTATCTGGTCGGCGCCTACCCGATCACGCAATTCCTGCTGGTGCGGTTCGCCGTATTCTCGCTCTTTGCGATCGGTTTTGCCGCCACCCAAGGCGGTCTGCGGCAGGCGTTCGTGACCAAGCGCCCGCTGTTGCAGATCACGCGCGGCGGGCTGCTGATCATCGACATCATCCTGTTCTGCTGGGCGCTGAAATTCATGAGCCTGGGCGATCTGCACGCCGTCTATGCCACCACGCCTTTGATCGTGACGCTACTGGTTGGCCCGATGCTGGGCGAGTTTGTCGGCTGGCGGCGGCGCACGGCAGTCGCCGTGGGTTTTCTCGGCGCGCTGGTCATCATCCGACCGGGGCTTGGCGTCATGCATTGGGCCGCCCTGATCGTCATCGTCTCGGGAATCTTTTTCGCCCTCTACACCATTGCCACCCGCAAAGTCAGCGCCGACGATGGGCTGGCCACCAGCACGCTGTATACCGCGCTGGGCGCCACCGTCATAATCGCGCCGTTTGGTCTGGCCGATTGGCAGCCGGTCGATCTGCGCGGCGCGCTGGCGATGGGCGGCATCTCGCTGACCGGCATTCTCGGTCACATGCTCTATATGCGCTCGCTGGCCTTGGCGCCCGCCATCGTGCTGCAGCCTTTGACCTACCTCTTGCTCATCTGGGCCGTGTTTTATGGCTACACGCTGTTCGGCACGCTACCCGATGCTTGGACAGTGTTCGGCGCGCTGATTGTGGTTAGCAGCGGCCTTTATGTCAGCTGGCGTGAATGGATACGAAGTCGTGAAGCGCATGGGGTCTTGTAAAAGGCACGAAAACAGGTGCATTCTCCCGGCAGTTTCGCGTTTATGCCAAGGGAGGATTAAGCATCATGTCGAATGACATTCCAAAAGTTACCCATCCGAAGATCGCTGAAGCGTTTGATCTAATGACGCGCGGCCGCATGAATCGGCGTGAATTCGTGCGCATCGCCGCGCTGCTAGGTGTTTCGGCCGGCACTGCCTACGCCCTGGCTGGCGTCAAGCCTGCCGCAGCCGCAGACATGGCCATGCCGTTCCCGGCCGATGACGCCGCCGCCAAAATGGGCGGCAAGATCCGCATCGCCATGCAGATCCAGAAAATGGAAGACCCTGCGACCTATTCCTGGGTGCAGATGTCGAACCAGACCCGTCAGATCACGGAATATCTCGTGATGACCGGGGTCGACAACGTCACAAGGCCCATGCTGGCCGAGAAGTGGGAAGCCTCCCCGGACCTCAAGACCTGGACCTTCACGCTGCGCAAGGGCGTAATGTGGCACAATGGTGAAGAACTGACCTCCGAGCACATCAAGTGGAACTTCATGCGCTGGTGCGATCCCAAGGTCGCCTCGTCCAATATCGGCCTGTCGACGTTCTCTTCCATCGTGCAGGAAGTCGATAAGGGCGAGAAGGATGACAAGGGCAACGCCAAGAAGACCAAGGAACTGATCGCCGGCTCGATCGAGACACCCGACAAGTACACGATCAAGCTGAACCTCGCCAAGCCGGTGCTGTCGGTGCCGGAAGATCTCTACAACTATCCAACCACCATTCTGCATCCGTCCTTCAAGGCGCCGTTCCACGACAATCCGATCGGCACCGGCCCGTATCGCCTGACCGAGCTGAAAGTCGGCGAGAAGTGCCTGCTGCAACGCGTCACCAAGACGACGGACGGCAAGGACTTCACCTATTGGGGTGGCAAGGTTTATCTCGACGAGATCCAGTACCTGCACTACGAGGCCGAGAACCAACTGGCCGCCATGCAGTCGGGTCAAGTCGATGCCATCTATGAGTTCACCTCGGACCAGATGGAATTGGCCAAGTCGATCGCGGGTGCGCAGATCATCCCGGCCCGCACCGCCCAGACCAACGTCGTGCGTATGCAGATTGACCAAAAGCCGTTCGACAACATCAAGGTCCGCAAGGCGATGCAGATGAGCATCGACCGTTCGGCCATCAAGGCGCTGGTCTATTCGGACGGTGGCGATGTCGGCGAGGATCATCACGTCTCGCCGTTGCATCCCGAATACTTCGCCCTGCCGCCGATCAAGCGCGACGTCGCCGGCGCCAAGGCGATGCTGAAAGAAGCGGGCATCGAGAACCTCGAGGTGACAGTTGACGTCGGCAACACTGAAGGTCCCTGGCAGCAGCAGATGGTGGAAGCCATGCGCGACCAGATGAAGGATGCCGGCATCAAGCTGAACCTCAACGTCATGCCCGCCAACAAGTATTGGGAGATCTGGGACAAGACCGCCTTTGGCGCCACCTCGTGGACGCATCGTCCACTCGGCACCATGGTGCTGTCGCTGGCCTACCGCTCGGGCGTGCCGTGGAACGAGACCCACTACAAGAACCCGGCCTTCGACGCGGCCCTGAACGAAGCCGAGGCCACCTTGGATGTCGTGGCCCGCAAGGCCAAGATGGAGAAAGTGCAGAAGATCCTGCAGGACGACGCCATCATCCTGCAGAGCTTGTGGCGCCCGATCTTCTCCGTCGCCGCCAAGAAGGTGCACGGCTATCCCGCCCATCCGACCCAGTATCACCAGCTGAACAAGGTCTGGGTGGACGCATAGGCGCGAGTGACAATTGTCATCCCGGATGTGCTGCAGCGTGTTGACGGTGCTGCGCATCCGGGACCACATCATGGCGAGAGCGCCACTTGCCGCAAGCGCGCAAACCAATGTTGAGGTCCCGTGCGCAGCACACCGTCGAAACGCTGCGCTGCGCACGCGATGACAGGTGTTTATGATCAGTAAGAAGACGAGTTCCCATGATCCAGATCATTCTCCGGCGCCTGGCCCAGATGCTACTGATCATGATCACGGTGTCGCTGATCCTGTTCGTGATCTTCGACAGCGATAAGTTCAAAAAGACCATCGCAGTGCAGGAGTTGGGCGGTTATGCCGTGTCGGCCCTGTCGGCGTCAGACTATCAGGACTGGCTCGACCGCAAGGGCCTGAACGTCCCTGCCCCGCAACGCTATCTCAAATGGATCACCGATGTTGCCCATGGCGATATGGGGACGTCGTATCTTCGCAACGAGCCGGTCGCGCAGCTGTTGTGGGAACGGCTCGCCGCCACCGGCATCCTCGCCTTCTGGGTGTTCGCGCTGATGGTGCCGACTTCGCTGGTGTTCGGCGTGCTCTTGGGCATGCGCGAGGGCTCGCGTCTTGATCGCAGCCTCTCGATCGTCGCGGTGTTCACCACCTCGATCCCCGAGATCGCCACCGGCATCATACTCTCCGTCATCTTCGCGCTCGGCCTCGGCTGGCTGCCGTCAAAATCGCCGATGTCCGGCGGTTTCGATGGCTGGCAACTGGTGTTGCCGGTGCTGACGCTGTTCCTCTACGATTTCGGTTACGTCGCCCGCATGACGCGCGCCTCGATGGCCGAAGTGATGCAATCGCAATACATCCGCACCGCGGTGCTGAAGGGTCTTCCGTTCTGGCGGGTGATCTTTACCCACGCATTGCGCAACGCCTTGATCGCTCCGTTCACGGTCATCGTCCTGCAGCTCAACTGGCTGTTGTCTGGCGTGGTCGTCACCGAGGTATTTTTCGAATATCACGGCTTTGGCAAGATGCTGCTGGATGCGGCGCTGGGCAACGACATCTATGTTATCCAGGCTGCAACGCTCGCCGCCGTCGCGCTCGCCGTTCTGACCCAGCTGATCTCGGATGTCGGCTATATGGTTCTCAATCCGCGCATCCGGTTCGGGTGAGGAGTTTTTCGCCAGATGGCCGTCACCACACTCACACCACCCAGCGCAGTCACGCTGTCCAGCCTGCTCGCTGACCTACGCACGGCCAAGACTATTGGTCTGCTGGTCGCCCTCATTTGGCTGCCGCTGATGCTCTACGTCATGTTTCCAGGCGTTCTTGGCGCGTTGAAACCGTTCGTTCTGCTGCCTGCCATTCCTGCCGCCGCCGCGCTCTTCGTCATCGCCGTCTCCGGCCTGCGAGAATCCACCACGGCGCTCGTCGGCCTGTGCCTGGTGTTCTTCTGGCTGTTCGTTGCCGTCAGCGTGCCCTATCTGCCGATCTTCGATCCCAACAAGCCGCTGAGACCATTCGCGCCGATCGGCTCGTTCGTCGCCGATCACGTGTTCTGGCTCGGTGGCGACTGGAAGGGCCGCGACATGCTCTCCCGCGTGCTGTGGGGCAGTCAGCGCATCTTCATCTGGGGCATCACGGCAACCGCTGTCTCCTACGTGGTCGGTGCGCTGCTCGGCCTGATCGCCGGTTATCGCGGCGGCTGGTTCGACGAGATCATCTCGTTCTTTGCCAACGTGCTGCTGTCCTTCCCGGTGATGGTGCTGTACGTCCTGATCCTGACTTATCTCGGCGCCTCCGGCCTGAACCTGATCGTTGCCGTCACCTTTGCCTCGGCGCCCGGCATCATGCGCATCGTGCGCAGCCTGACGCTCGACAACAAGACGCGCGACTACGTCTATGCCGCCCAGACTCGCGGCGAGAGCCCGCTCTACATCATGCTGGTTGAATTGCTGCCGAACGTGCGTGGCCCGCTGATCGTCGATGCCTGTCTGCGTCTCGGCTACACCACCGTCGCCATCGCCACGCTGACCTTTCTCGGCCTCGGCCTGCCGCCGCCCGATGCCGATTGGGGCCTGATGATCAAGGAAGGCGCCAGCGCCGCCATGATGTTCAAGTTCTCTTACATGCTGCTGATCCCTGCGCTGTCGGTATCGAGCCTCATTCTCGGCTTCAATCTGATGGCCGACGGCCTGCGCGAAATCAGCCTGAAGGATTGAGACGTTGGCTGATCAGCAACCCATCCTCGAATGCCGCAATCTCAGCGTAAGTTATACCACCCGTAGTGGCGCGGTGCCGGCGGTGGTCGATTTCAACCTGAAGCTGATGCCCGGCGAGGCGCATGGCGTGGTCGGAGAATCGGGCTGCGGCAAGTCCACGGTGGCGCTCGCCATCATGAATTACCTCGGCCGCAATGGCGCGATCACGGGCGGCCAGATCCTGTTCGAGGGCCGCGATCTGACCAGGTTGCCCGAGGAGGAGCTGCGCCAGATCCGCGGCGCCCGCATCGCCATGGTCTATCAGGAGCCGATGGCCTCGCTGAACCCGTCCATGCAGGTCGGTGAGCAGCTCGCCGAAGTGCCGATCTATCACGAAGGCATCACCCGCAAAGCCGCCCTGGAACGCGCCGAGGCGATGCTGGCCTCCGTCCGCCTGCCGGACCCCGGACGCATCATGCGCGCCTATCCACATCAGATCTCGGGCGGCCAGCAGCAGCGCGTCGTCATTTCCATGGCGCTGCTGTCGAACCCCAAGCTGCTGCTGCTGGACGAGCCAACCACCGCGCTCGATGTCACCGTGGAAGCCGGCATCGTCGATCTCATTCGCGAGATCTCGGCCAAATTCGGCACCTCGATGCTGTACATTTCGCACAATCTAGGCCTGATCCGCGAAACTTGCCAACGCATCACGGTCATGTATTCCGGCCAGGCCGTCGAACTCGGAAGCATCGGCGATGTCTTTCGCAACATGCGCCATCCGTATACGCGCGGCCTGTTCGGCTCGATCCCGCTGCCCGGCGCCGACAAGCATGCGCGGCCCCTGACGCCGATCCGTGGCCAGCTGCCGTTGCCGCGCGAGCGCCCGCCTGGCTGCAGCTTTGGCCCGCGCTGCGATCATTTCGCCGCCGGCCGCTGCGATGCCGGCGAGCTGCCCATGCTGGCCGTCGATGTCGTCGGCGATCACCAGACCCGCTGCATCCGCTTTGCCGAGATCGACTGGAAGCCCAAGGTCCGCTCGGGTGCCGGGCGAGCGGCGGTTGCCATTGGCGATGTCGTCCTGAAGGCCGATCGCCTGAGCAAATCCTATGAGATCAGCAGGCCCGGTTTGCTGCTGGTCGGCGGCGGCTACCAGACCATCAAGGCCAACCAGTCGCTCGACTTCGCTGCCCGCGAAGCCGAGACGGTCGCCATTGTCGGTGAGAGCGGTTGCGGAAAATCCACCTTCGCCAAGGTGTTGATGGGCCTGGAAGAGGCCACCTCCGGCTCGCTCACCATGGGCAATCTCGAGCTGTCGCATCTGCCGGTGCAAAAGCGCGATGCCGCCACCATCGGCAAGCTGCAGATGATCTTCCAGAATCCGTTCGATACGCTCAATCCCAGCCACACCGTGGGCGGCCAGATCGCGCGCGTCATCCGCAAATTC
Source organism: Hyphomicrobiaceae bacterium (assembly GCA_031367715.1). Classification (GTDB taxonomy): domain Bacteria; phylum Pseudomonadota; class Alphaproteobacteria; order Rhizobiales; family Hyphomicrobiaceae; genus JANYHF01. Next base: position 59,944 of record JANLQJ010000129.1, read on the forward strand.
GGCGTCGAGAGCGACCCCAAGAAGATTGCCGAGCGCGTCGACAAGCTGCTCGATACAGTCAAGCTGCCGCGCGATTTCGCCAAGCGTCTGCCGCGCCAATTGTCCGGCGGCCAGAAGCAGCGCATCGGCATCGCCCGCGCCTTTGCCGGCAATCCCAAAGTGGTGGTGGCCGACGAGCCGGTGTCGGCGCTCGATGTCTCGGTACAGGCCGCCGTCACCGAGCTGCTGACGGACATTCAGCGCGACCATCGCACTACCATGCTGTTCATAAGTCATGACCTGTCGGTGGTGCGCTATCTCGCCGATCGGATTGTCGTTATGTATCTCGGCCAGATCATGGAGCAGGGCGCGACCTCTCAGGTGTTCGCGCCGCCCTATCATCCCTATACCGAGGCGTTGCTGGCCGCTGTGCCGATCGCCGATGCCACTATGGAGAAGCGTAAAGTCGTGCTCACCGGTGAGATTCCCTCTGCTGCCAATCCGCCCAAGGGCTGCCCGTTCTCGACCCGCTGCCCCTATGTCATCAGGGGCACCTGCGAGACCGTGCCGCCGCCGATGCGCCGCTTCGACAATGGGCATGTGATCGCCTGCCATCTCAGTTCCGAGCAGCTGAGCGCCATGAAGCCGGTGATTTTCAGCAAGGAGCCGGCGGCGATACCGGCTGCTGCCTCGGTGGTGGTTGCGGCGAGCGCGCACGCGCCGGTCCCGCCACCGGTTGCGCCGCGTGCAACGCCTGTGCCGCCGACCCCGCCTGCGGTCGCGATGGCCGCATCTGTTCAGCCGGTGCCGCCTCGTCCAGCGCCTGTGCCACCGGCACCGCCGGCACAATCGGCTGTTGCCGCAGTTGCCCCGGTGGTAGCCGCAGCGCTCGCCCAAGCAGTGACCGCGCAACCTGTGTCGCCAGCGCGCGTACCGCCTGTTCCGGCAGCGTCATCGCTGGCCACTGCTGCACCGGTCATTGTGCCACTTTCCCCGACCGATGTGCCACCCGTGCGATTGCGCGCCACCGCAGCGTTGGCCGGTCAGCAGGTCACGCCGATGAGCAGCTTGGCCGGGGTTTCCGCCGCCGCTGCACAGCACTCGATGGCGCAGGATACGGCCACGATCATCGCCACGCCGGCCGCAACGTCGCCGCGGCCTGCACTGCTGCGTCCCACGGGCGTCGCCGCTACGGCGGCGCTTGCCCGCCAGCAGTCCACCGCCTTCGCCGTCGAGGCCGCCGGCCGTCAGTCCGCGCCGCCGCTCGCCGCCGCGATCCCAGCCAGCGCCAGTTGGGCAAGTCGCGCTCTTGCTCTGCTTCAGCAGCACGATCAGCCCACCGCCGCGCAAGCCAAGAAGGCTCTCGACCTGCCGCGCGATTGAGGAGCGACCGCACAGTGTCATCTCGAGCGTGTCGCCAGCACCAGCAGGGTTGCCCCGCCAGCGTGGAGCAGCATTGCACCGCTGGGCATGCCGGCTGCTGTCGCATCTGCTAGAAGGTGCAGCGCCGCGCCGTTGGAGTGCGGTCGAGGCAACTTGAAGCGAGGGCGGCGTGGCTGCGGACGACACAAAACCTGCTTTGGCGACCATGCCGGCAACCGCACGTCCGGCAACCGCCTTGGCGCTGCCGATCGTGCTCGCCCTCAGCCTCGGCCATGGCCTCAACGACCTGATGCAATCGGTGTTGGTGGCGATCTATCCGCTCATCAAAGAGAGCTTCACCCTCAACTACACCCAGATCGGCATCATCGGCGCGGTGTTCAGCATCACCGCCTCGGTGCTGCAGCCAATCATCGGTTCACTGACGGATCGCCACCCGCAACCGTTCTCGCTGATGGTCGGCATGATCTGCACCATGTGCGGGCTACTGCTGCTCGGCTTCGCGCCGGCCTATGGCGTGGTGCTGCTGGCGGCAGCAATGATCGGCATCGGCTCGTCGATCTTCCACCCCGAGTCCTCGCGCATCGCGCGGATCGCTTCGGGCGGCCGCTATGGTTTCGCGCAATCCATGTTCCAGACCGGCGGCAATATCGGCTCGTCGGCGGGACCGCTGCTGGCCGCGCTGATCGTGGTGCCGAATGGCCAGAGCAGCGCCGCCTGGTTCGCGGTGTTCGCGCTGGTAGGCGCCGCGCTGCTGGGCTGGGTCGGCGGCTGGTACCGCGATTGGCTGGCGACGCACGCCCGCGCCGGCGCCAAGCCCGTCACAGCCGTGGCCACGGGCCTGACCGGTTCCCAGGTCTGGATCTCGATCGCCATCCTGGTCGCGCTGATGTTCTCGAAGTTCGTCTACCTCGCCAGCTTCCAGTCCTACTACACGTTCTATCTCATCGAGCATTTCGGCACCTCGGTGTCGACGGCGCAGTACTGCCTGTTCCTGTTCCTGGCCGCCACCGCTGCCGGCACCATCCTCGGCGGCCCGATCGGCGACCGCATCGGCGCGCGCACGGTCATCCTCGCGTCGATCCTTGGTGTGCTGCCGTTCACGCTCATTGTCCCGTATGCCAATTTCACCTGGACCGTGCTCTTGAGCCTCCCGATCGGCGCCATCCTGGCCTCCGCCTTCTCGGTCATCGTGGTCTATGCGCAAAGCCTGCTGCCCGGTCGCGTTGGCCTGATCGGCGGGCTGTTCTTCGGCTTGGCGTTCGGCATGTCGGGGTTGGGCGCGGCCGGGCTAGGCGCGCTGGCGGATCGAACGAGCATCGAGCTGGTCTACCGGATCTGTGCGTTTTTGCCCGCGATCGGGCTGCTGGCACTGTGGTTGCCACGGCTCAATCCGCGCCAGCCATAGTCTCAACCAGCTGCACTGTCGTGCGCACGCTGGCAAACTCGCTCGCGAGGCTGGCGAGGTGCACATCATGCACCATGGCGGCGGCGATGACGCCGCCGTCCAAGGCTTGGCGATCGAACGTGTGACAGGCATCGGCGACGATGGCGGTGGCAAAGCCGAAATTGCCAGCCATGCGCACCATGGTGTTGACGCAGTGGTCGGTGGAGATGCCGGTGAACATCAACTCGTTCGCCTCGCTTGCGCGCAGATCGTGCTCCAGCGTCGAGCCAATGAAGATAGAGTTGACGTCGTTTCCGTAGACGGATTATCCGTGCCGCGGGGTAGCGAAGTCTTCGAGGGGATGGCCTGGATGATCGGGATGCCGCCGCGATTGCTGCGTGGTCAGAACAACGGTCTGGTCGCATTGGACCCCGGTCGCCAGGTCAACGCTGGTGGAATCGAGGCGACGGTACTTGAGGTCCTTGCGCGTGCGGTCGACGAAACAGGCGGCGGCATCGTTGAACCGGTGCAGGCGCGCGCAGTCCTGGTGCCCGGTCCATGACGAAGACGGCACCGGCCTCCAGCACGATTGCATCCAGAATGTCGGTATCGTAGGACTTGCCGTCGTCGATATGCAGAAACGTCGGTGAATTGCCCCTTAGATCCAGCTGCGTGTGAACCTTGACGGGTACCGCCATGTCCACTTCTCTCCCCTCTCATGCCCGCGCGGTGATCATCGGCGGCGGCGTTGCCGGCTGCTCGGTCGCCTATCATCTCGCCAAGCTCGGCTGGAAGGACATCGTGCTGCTGGAGCGCAAGCAGCTCACGTCGGGGACGACCTGGCATGCGGCCGGCCTGCTCAGTCAGAGCCGCGCTTCGCCGACCTTGCAAAAACTCACCATGTACTCGACCGACCTCTATGAGCGCCTCGAATCCGAGACCGGCGTGTCAACCGGCATCAAGCGCAACGGCTCGCTGTTTGCTGCCATCTCGGACCAGCGCGCCGAGGAGGTGCGCCGGCTGGCATCGTCGGTGCGCAACAACGGCCTTGAGGGCGAGCTGCTGACACCGTCCGAGGCCAAGAAGATCTATCCGCTGCTGAACGTCGACGACGTCAAAATCGGTTACTTCATCCCGCGCGACGGCCAGGCCGATCCGGCGAACGTCGCCCTCGCCATGGCCAAGGGCGCGCGCATGCAGGGCGTCAAGATCTTCGAGAACGTCAAGGTCACCGGCATCACCAAGGCGAATGGCCGAGTCACGGGTGTGATGACGACGGATGGTTCGATCACGTCTGATGTGGTGGTAAACTGCGCCGGCCTGTGGGCGCGCGAGGTCGGGCTGTTGGCTGATGTAAGCGTCCCATTGCAGGCCTGCGAACATTTCTACATCGTCACCGAGCCGATGGCCGGCCTCGACCGCGCCCTGCCGGTGCTGCGCGTGCAGGAGGAGTGCGCCTACTACAAGGAGGACGCAGGCAAGATCCTGCTCGGCTGCTTCGAGCCGATCGCCAAACCCTGGGGCGTGCACGGCGTGCCCGACGATCACGGCTTTACCACGTTGCCGGAGGACTTCGACCACTTCGCGCCGATCCTGGAAATGGCCATGCACCGCATGCCGGCGCTGCAGACCGCGGGCATCAAACTGTTCTTCAACGGCCCGGAAAGTTTCACTGCCGACGACCGTTTCCATATCGGCGAGGCACCGGAACTGCGCGGTTTCTATGTGCTTGCGGGGTTCAACTCCGTCGGCATCGTAACAGCCGGCGGCGCTGGCCAGGCGCTGGCACAATGGATCGAGGCGGGCGAGCCGCCGTTCGATCTCACCGACATGGACTTGCGTCGCAACCAGCCGTTCCAGAACACCAAGAGCTACATGGTCGCCCGCGTCACCGAGACACTCGGTTTGCTGTATGCAGATCATTGGCCTTTCCGGCAGTTCGCCTCGGCGCGCGGCATCCGGCAGTCGCCGCTGCATGAGCGGATGGAAAAGCTCGGCGCCTGCTTCGGCGAGGCGGCCGGCTGGGAGCGCCCGAACTGGTTCCTGCCGGAGGCCGCCCGCGCGCGTGGCGAAAAGGCCGAATACAAATATTCCTGGGGCAAACAGAATTGGTTCCCCTATGCCCGCGAGGAACATCTGGCCATCCGTAGCGGGGTCGGCTTCTTCGACATGACGAGTTTCGGCAAGTTGCGCGTCGAGGGACGCGATGCCGAAGCCTTGCTGCAGAAAATCTGCGCCAATGATGTGGCCGTGCCACCGGGCAAGATCGTCTATACGCAATGGCTGAACAGCCACGGCGGCGTTGAAACCGACGTCACGGTGACGCGGCTCTCCGAGACCGTCTTCATCGTCATTACGCCGTCCATGACCGTGCCGCGCGATCTGGCTTGGTTGAAGCGCCACATGCCGGACGACGCGCATTGCATCGTCACCGATGTGACCGCGCTGGAATGCGTCATTCCCGTTATGGGACCGCAGGCACGCGAGTTGCTGACCAAAGTGACGCCTGCGGATCTGTCGAACACGGCCTTTCCGTTCGGCACCATGCAGGAAATCGAGCTTGGCTTCACCACGGTGCGCGCGCATCGCGTCACCTATGTCGGCGAACTCGGTTGGGAGATTTACGCCAGCGCCGACATGGCACGGCATGTCTTTGATCGCATCTGGCAAGCGGGCCAGCCTATGGGTCTCAAACCTTGCGGTCTGCATACGCTGGATTCCTGTCGCATCGAGAAGGGTTTCCGCCACCAAGGCCACGACATGTCCGACGAGGAACATGTGCTTGAGGCCGGCCTCGGCTTTGCCGTGAAGGTGGATAAGGCCAAAGGCCGCTTTGGGGATTTCATCGGCCGTGAGGCAGTGATTGCCAAAAAGGCGACCGGACTAGGCAAACGTCTGGTGCAGTTCAAGCTGACCGATCCTGAGACGATGCTCTATCACCACGAGCCGGTGTGGCGCGACGGCAAGCGGGCGGGCTACATCACGTCGGCGAACTACGGACACTACCTCGGCGGCTCGATCGGGCTGGGCTATGTCAAGGGCCCGGCGGGTGAGACGGGTACGGAGGTTCTGAAGTCGGTGTTTGAGATCGAAGTGGCCGGCAAGCGTATGGCGGCTACAGCCAGCCTCAAGCCGATGTACGATCCTGAGGGGGCGCGGGTGAAAGCGTAGGGTGCCATGGGCCGTTTCAGGCCGTATTGCAAGACGCAGAGCGGTGGTGGCCGAACACGGTGCGATACGGCCCCGAAGATGGGGTCCCATTGCACCCTAGTGTTCTGTAACAATCATTTGGAACCCCGAAAAATCGTCATCCCGGCGAAGGCCGGGACCCGTCCAAGTCGATGCGAGGCACTCAGGACGTACGCGGCAAGTCTCTGTTTCAAAGCACTGTTTCCGAATTGCCAACTGCTGCAGGTC
>JANLQJ010000130.1:0-3593 GCA_031367715.1 Hyphomicrobiaceae bacterium
GAGTTCCCGAGCGCGATGATGTTGTCGTGGCGGATCACGTATTCCGACCGCGCCAGCTCCAGCACCAGCATTTTGTTGAGCGCGGGGATGGCCAGGAAGTCGAAGGTATCGAGGCTTTTCACGGCCGGGAACTTGGCGGCCCGGATGCGCCGGTCGACCAGCCGGCGCTCACGCTCGATCAGTTCCAGTTCGGCCAGCCGCAGCAGATAGCGCGGATGATCGATGCCATCGGCGGCGCTTTCGCGCGCCACCTTCTCATATTCGGCCAGGATCGTGGGCAGCTTCAGCGCTTTCAGGTGATGCTCAAGCAGCACCTGAGGCTTGTCAGCAGTCTTGCTCATGCGGCCACTCCCACCAGGAGCGCGGCATAGTCGGCTGCCCGCGTCGTGGCGACCACCGGCTTGGGCAGATAGGGGTAGGCCGCCATATCGAGTTGCGGCGCACGCCGTTCGACCTTGGCCAGCGTCAACTGTTTGATGGCATCGAAGCTGATGGCGCCGAGCTTGATGGCGTCCGCGATGGCCGCCGCCACCACGGGCTGTGCGAACAGCTCCATCAGCCGCAGGACCTGGATGTACTCCCGCTTGCCCTTGCGGCCCATGCGGGCTTCCAGCAGGCGGCGCAGATGCGCGAACTGCTCAGGCAAGTCCCAGTGCTGCAAGGGCGCCGCCTGATCGAGGGCTCCAGGCTTCTGCTCGATCAGCGCGAGATAATGGAGCGGATCGAACACCAGATCGGCAGCGCCGTAGGAGCGCCGATGCCGGGCGATCTCTTGCGATCCGGCAAAGATTGCGACCGCGTCGACAAACCCCTTCACCAGCACCTCGCGGAAGCCATAGGTGGTCGGCACCGAGTAGTCGTTGCCACGATAGCGCACCAGCGCCGTCGATGAGACGTGCGCTGTACGGGTCTCGCAGGCCTCGAACGGCGCGGCTGGAAGCTCGCGGAAGGCCGCAAGATCGGCAACAAGCCGTGCGCCGATGGTCTCGCTGTTGCGGCCCGAGCAGTCCGCTTGCCGTGCCTGGCAATCGGCAGCCAGCTTGGCATTCAGCGCGTCATAGCTGTCCATGACCGGCACCGGTGTCAGGAACGCCCGCCGGCCACACTTGACCAGGTTCTCGACCTTGCCCTTGTCGTTGCCTTTGCCAGGGCGGCCGAACCGGTCGGCAAACAGATAGTGGCTCAGCAAGGCCGTGAACATCCGTGTGCGATCACGGGTACCGTCGCCGCAGATCTTGGCGACGGCCAACTTGGTGTTGTCATACAGGATCGATCGCGGCACGCCGCCGAAGAAGGCGAACGCCGAGACATGGCCGTCGAGGAACGCTTCCGTCGTCTCGGCCGGGTACGCCTTGATGAACGGCGCGTCGGAATGCGGCAGGTCCATGAAGAACACGTGCAGCTTCTGGCGCACGCCGCCGATCACGCCGATGGCCTCGCCGAAGTCGACCTGGGCGTGCCCCGGCGGATGGGTGAGCGGCACGAACGTCTCGCGCGCGCTGAGCTTCTGTTCGTGGACGTAGCTCTTCACCGTCGTGTAGCCGCCGCCATAGCCGTGCTCGGCCTTCAGGCGCTGGAAAATGCGCTTGGCGGTATGGCGCTGCTTGGGCGGCGCCAACTTGTCCGCGGCCAGGATCGCATCGATCGCACCGGTGAACGGCCCCAGCCTCGGCCGCTCGACCGGCTTGCTGCGCAGGTATCCGGGCGGGGCCGAAAATTTGCACATCTTGCCGATGGTCTTGCGCGCCAGCCCGAAAACTCGTGCCGCCTCGCGCTCACTGTGCCCCTCAACGAAAACAAACCGCCGCACCGCCGCATAGTTGTCCAAGCCATACATCCCCCGCCATCCCCCGAGTGCGAATCACTCGTGGGAAGGCTAGCCACTGGCCCCCTTTTGCGGCGGCCCGCAGCAGCACAACGCCGCCGCTTCCGTGGCCTACTTTCTCACCGGCGCGCACAGAATGACCTGCCCAGATGCGCAGGACGTCGACAGGCTCCGGGGCGTACCTGAGCAGGAGCTCTTCAGCCCTTCCATTATGGACTGCCACTCGCGCATGAGGCAGACCCGCTTCATCCGCCGCAATTAAAGCGCCGTATTCCACCGATTCGCGCACAATGAGGTTGGGACGCCAATCATGAATTGTTTCCCTCAACCCCGGCAAGGCGGCTCGCGCGTTCAGGCCAGCGAAGATTTCCTCCAAGGCGAGCACATTGATTTCATCGCTCGTCAAACCACGAAAGCGCACCCAGACCTTGCCCAACAAATCGTCACCTGGATGATCGAATTGCGCGTGCTCAAGCCGCTCTTTTTGGAGAACTGATCCGACACTCTGGGGGGCGGCGACGCGCACGTCGTGTCCGCGACGCAGCATGGCGTGGGCGTAGGGAAGAAGCGGTTGGACGTGACCAACACCCCTAGTGTTCTGACCCATTTATAAGATTCCCATTTGCCCGCAAATCAGATTCATTGGCGGCATGAGGAACATCAAGGCATGCCTTTGCATCGGCTCGGATGATCGCACCGCACTGGAGCGGCTGGTTGCTGATGGCAAGACCGAGCAGAAAATCGCAGCTCGTGCGCGCATCGTGTTGGCGTCGGCGCGGGGTCTGGGCACCAACGCGATCATGCGCGAGGCGCGGGTGTCGAAGCCGACGGTGTGGCGCTGGCAAGCGGCCTACCTGGATGGCGGCGTCGGGCGCCTGCTGCGCGACGAAGACAAAGGCAAGCGTGCCGGCAAGACGCCGATCAGCGATGATTTGCGGTTGGCGATCATCGCCAAGACGGCGCAGGAAAAGCCGGTTGCCGCGACGCACTGGAGCGCACGCTCGATGGCCAAGGCGATGGGCGTCGGGCACACGACAGTGCAGCGCCTCTGGAAAGAGCACGGCCTCAAGCCGCATTTGACGCGCACGTTCAAGCTTTCGAACGATCCGAACTTCGCCGAAAAAGTCGTCGATATCGTCGGCCTTTACCTGAATCCGCCCGACAAGGCGGTGGTGCTGTGCGTCGATGAAAAAAGCCAAATACAGGCCTTGGACCGCACGCAGCCGGGCCTTCCCTTGAAGAAGGGACGTGCCGAGACGATGACGCACGACTACAAGCGCAATGGCACGACGACGTTGTTCGCGGCGCTCGACGTCAAAACCGGCGAGGTGATCGGCCAATGCCTGCCCAAGCATCGCGCCAAAGAGTTCATCCGCTTCCTGAAGAAGATCGACACGAGCGTGGACAAGTGTTTGGCGATCCATGCCATCTGCGACAACTACGCGACCCACAAGACGCCGGAGGTGAAGGCGTGGCTGGCCAAGCATCCGCGCTTCACGCTGCATTTCATACCAACGTCGTCGTCCTGGCTGAACCTGGTCGAGCGGCTGTTCGCCGAGATCACACGCCAACGCATCCGCCGTGGTGTATTCAAAAGCGTCGACGATCTCATCGCGGCTATCGTGGCCTGGATCGACGATCGCAACGCAAGTCCAAAGCCCTTCAAATGGACCGCCAAAGCCGATATGATCCTGGAAAAGACCAACCGCGCCCGCAAAGTCCTCGCACAGGTCAAGGCGGGTACCTTATGAATGAGTCAGAACACTAG
>JANLQJ010000131.1:0-42079 GCA_031367715.1 Hyphomicrobiaceae bacterium
GGAACCCCGAAAAATCGTCATCCCGGCGAAGGCCGGGACCCGTCCAAGTCGATGCGAGGCACTCAGGACGTACGCGGTAAGCCTCTGTTTCAAAGCACTGTTTCCGAATTGCCAACTGCTGCAGGTCCCGATGGTTGGACAAGTCCCGGCCTTCGCCGGGATGACGAAAAATCGGAAACCATTTGAATGAGTCAGAACACTAGCTGCGCGGCAAGCTCTTGGACGGGCGCACTGCTGTGCGCCCCTACGCCATGACCTCTGTCACGAAACTTCAAAGTGACAGGTCAAACCATAAGTGGGCTGGTATTACGAGTCTTGGATGGGCGACGAAACATCACTCGCAGGCTAGTCAAGCGCTAAGCCCGGCCACGCTTTCGCTACTCGCCAACACCTACCTCTCGCGTCCGTCCGCTTTGAGCCAATGCCACAGCACACTTGCGCGCGCGGTGTCGCCGCAATCGAGCGCCAGCACATAGGCCTGGGTGAGGAAAAAACCGGCGCGATCGGTTTGCCCGTTTGCAAGAAAATGCTGGCCGGCCTGGTGATAGAGATGCGCCAGCGCCGGGTTGTTGCCCTGCGCATGCGCCGCAACGATTGCTCGGTCGAGATCGGCCAGCAGCGCGCCGCCGCTCACGTCGGCTCCAGGAACCGGCTGGCCACCCAGCGGTGGAAGGCGTGCGTCGGGCCGTCCATGGCGGGCGAGAATTTGCCACCATCAAAGCCTGGAGCCTGCCGGCCGCGCTGCATGCCCTCGACGACGAAAATGTCCTCCTCGAAGATCGCCTTCCACAAACCGGCATTGCGCTGGCGCATGGCCTCGAACTTCGGGCCGGTGGTTGCGGCGTCGGCATAGTAGATGGCGACGTGCTCGATGCTGTGCTCGTGTGTCACCGGCTCGATGATGAGCGCGAACATGTGGTCGTTCTGAAACCCGAACAGCGTATTGGGAAAAAACGACGGATACTCCGCACCTTTGGTCCACTTTTCAGACAACCCAGCAAACGGGCCGAAACGCTCGCCATTCGGGCCGAAGCCCGGCGTGTAAGCGTGCGTACCCTGGCCGGAAAAGCTCGCCTCGATCATGTGGTAGTGATCCTCCAGCTTGGAGTAGCTGTTGAGGCCGGGATGGACCCAGGGTAGGTGGTAGCTCTCGCAATAGTTCTCAACCGCCAGCTTCCAATTGGTCTTGATGTCGAGCTGGAAGGCGCTCTCGGGGCCGCCGAAATACACCGGCTGGCCGTCGAAATCGGCACAGCGCGCGATCAGATCGGCGGCATAGGTCCGGAACTCCGGGGCCGTGCCCGAGATGTTGACGAACACGATATCCATCCAAACGTGGGACCGGATTTCGATCAGCCCGAGTTTGGAGCGGTCGACGTCCTCGTGCACATTCTGGCCGGGGCCACCGACATGAGGCGTCGCCTGCAGCGCGCCGGTCAGCTCGTAGCACCAGGAGTGATAGCGGCAGCGGATCAGACCGCTGAGTTTTTTGGGGGCATCAACCAGGATCATGCCGCGATGCCGGCAGACATTCTGGAACACGCGCAGCACGCCGGCCCGGTCGCGGACCATGAGCAGCGGCATGCCGAGGAAGTTCACGGGACGCGCGTCGCCAGGTTCCGGCACGTCCTTGCCAAAGCCAATGGCCGGCCAGCCATTGGCAAAGACGCGCTCTCGTTCTTGGCGGAACACCTCTGGATCGGTATAAAACGCGTTCGGCAGCCCGCGCGCCGTGTTCACCGGTTCTGCAACGCGGGCAAGCGACGCCAGATCCTCATGCCGCATGGTGGGCTCCGTATCAGCTGCTGGGCGCGGGTTCAGGCCCCGGGAGTTTGACCACGGCGCGCTGCTTCCTCTGTGTATAGCCTGCGATGCCGATGGCGACCAGCAAGGTCAAGCCATTGAACAGCGGCTCAACATAGAACGAGCCGCCGAACTGCTGGATCCCCGAAATGCCGACGGCCAGGATGGCAACGCCCACCATGGTGCCCCAGACATTGACGCGGCCGGGCTTGATGGTGGTGGAGCCAAGGAAGGCGCCGACCAGCGCTGGCAGCAGGAATTCGAGGCCGACGCTGGCCTGGCCGATGCGCAATTTGGAGGCCAGCAGCACGCCGGCGATGGCGGTCAACGAACCAGACGCCACGAAGGCGCCGATGACGAAGCGGCGCACCGGAATGCCGTTCAGCGCTGCGGCCTTCGGATTGGCACCAATGGCGTAGAGGTAGCGGCCAACCGGCATGTAATCGAGCACGATCCACATCAGCAGGGCAACCAGCAGCACGAAATAGCCGGTGACCGGCAAGCCGAAGATCTGGGTGCCGCTGAGCGCATAGAAGGCATCGGGCAGGATGCCGACAATCTGTCGCCCATCGGTGTGCCAGAGCGCCAGGGCATAGAGCACGGTGCCGGTGCCAAGCGTGGCGATAAACGAGTCAATGCTGGCGACTTCCACCAGCAGGCCGTTGAGGAAGCCGAGGCCTGCACCGAGCGCGACCACGATCAGCACGGCGAGCGGCCATGGGATGCCGAATTTGGTCTGTAGGCTGATGGCCAGGACGTGCCACATGACGATGCCGTAACCTACCGTAAGATCGATTCGGCCGGCGGCCATGGTGATGACGGCGGCCAGCGAGAGCAGCGCGATGATGGCCTTGTCGGACATGATCGAGCGCAGGTTCAGCATCGTAGGAAAGGTGTCGGGCAAGAGGATCGAGAACAACGCGATCAGCAGCACGGCGAGGATGACCAGGCCATAGACCGGGATGAGGCGCATGAGCTTGGCGCCGAAGGAGAGCCCGCGCATTTCGCCGGGTGTGGGCTCCAGTGCATTCGATTCAATGCCGGCCATGCGAGGGCTCCGTCTGACTTCCTTCTGCCAAAGTGAGAAGGTGGCCCGAAGGGCCGGATGAGGGGTACAGGGGCCGGAAGGCGACGTACGAGCGTGCCACAGCGCGGCCCGCTGTACCCCTCATCCGGCCCCATTCTTTTTGCGCCTCCGCGCAGGTGGCCACCTTCTCCCAATGGGAGAAGGGATTCGGCCGATCGTCCGTCTTGGTAGAGACAATCATGCCGCCTCCGAGGCGGAAGCGGCATGGATCACCGCGCTCGTCGTCAACTCGTCACCCGCCAATTCCTTCACGATCCGCCCGCGCGAGAACACCAGCGCGCGGTGGCAGATATGCGCGATCTCCTCGAAGTCGGTGGACACCACGATCACCGCGAGCCCGTCTTCCAGCGCCTTGGCGATCAGCCGATAGATTTCCGCTTTCGCGCCAACGTCCACGCCGGCCGTGGGGTCTTCGGCGATCAACAGGCGGCGGTTGGTGGCCAGCCAGCGGCCGACCACAACCTTCTGCTGGTTGCCGCCCGAGAGAGACTCGACCGGTAGCGCGGGATCGTTGGGGCGCAGTCCCACGCGGTCGCCGACCTTGCGGGCAGCCTCGGCTTCGGTGCGTGGGCTGAGCAATTCGAACAGCCCGCGGCCGCGCGCGGAGGGATTGAAAAACGTGTTCTCGCGCACTGCCAGCGAGAGCGCCACCGATTCTTCCGTGCGGTCACGCGCGATCAGACCGATGCCAGACTGCATTGCCGCGCGCGGGGAACTGAGATCGGGAGTGGCGCCGCCGAGTTTGACCTCGCCGTAAAACTGCTGGCAGCCGAAAAGGGCGCGACCGATGATCTCCTGGCCCGCCCCGCGCAAGCCAACCAGGCCAAGCAGTTCACCGGTGCGGACCTGGAAGTTGGCCGGGCCCGCGCCGATACAGACCAGGTCTTTGACGTCGAGCGCCACGGGGCCGGGTTTGGATACGGCCTTCTTGAACAGCTGGCTCGCGGGCCGGCCGACGATCATCTCGACCAGTTCTTGCGGCGTAGTGTGTTTGACCGGTTTCTCGCCCACCAGCTTGCCGTCTCGCAGCACAGCCACGCGATCGGCAATGCGGAAAATCTCATCCAGCCGGTGCGAGACGTAGATCATGCCGACGCCGCGGGCTTTCAGTTTGCGGATGGCGGCGAACAGCCGTTCGACCTCGTCGGCGGGCAGGCTGGCGGTGGGCTCGTCCAGCACCAGCACGTCGGCTTCGACGGCAAGGGCTCTGGCAATCGCAACAAGCGATTTCTCGGTACGGGTGAGGCGCTGCACGCGGATGGTCGGATCGAAGTCGCAGCCTACAAATTGCAGCGCAGCCTTGGCCCGGGCCTCGGTGGAGCGCCAGTTGATCAGGCCGCGTCCGATCGAGAAACCTTGGGCCAGACCCATGTTCTCGGCCACCGTCATCCATTCGATCAGGCCGAGATCCTGGTGGATGAAGGCGACCGACTGGCGTTGGTTAGGCTTGGGCGGACGATGCGTATAGGCTGTGCCGCGAAACAGGATGGAGCCTGAGTCGGGAACGTGAATGCCGGCCAGCGCTTTGATCAGCGTCGACTTGCCGGCCCCGTTCTCGCCGAGCAGCGCCAGGATCTCGCCCTTGTGCAGATCCAGCGACACATCCGACAACGCCCGCGTGCCACCGAACGTCTTGGTGATGGCGCGGAACTCGATGAGCTTTTCGGGGGTAAGTGACGTATCTGTCATGAGGTGCGTGCCCCACTTCCTTCTCCGATAGGGAGAAGGTGTCGCGCCGGCGCGGAGGCGCAAAAGAATTGGGTGACGGATGAGGGGTACAGGGTTGGGTGGTACGAACACGCGAGCGAACACGGCGTCCGGTACCCCTCATCCGCCCTATCGGGCACCTTCTCCCTATGGGAGAAGGAAGTGGCGCCCTGGTCGGTGTTGTCGGTCATGTCCATCGTCTCGACGCACCAACGACCTGATCCGGGACTACGCCAAGCGCCCCACTTCCTTCTCCCAGAGGGAGAAGGTGGCCGGAGGCCGGATGAGGGGTGCAGGGGGTAATCGGTACGTTCACTGGCGCCGCCGCGTGGCCGCAACCACATGACTCAAAATTGTGTCGAGCACGCCAGTGATGTTCTGCATCACATCATTGTTCCAAAACCGGATCACTTCGAAACCTGCCGTTTGAATGCCCTTTGTCCGCTCGTCGTCTTTTGCCTCTTGCTCCGCATGCTGACCGCCGTCCAACTCAATGACCAACTTCGCATCGATGCAGCAGAAGTCGGCAACGAATCTGCCTATCATCATTTGGCGACGGAACTTGATTCCATCCAGGCGGCGATCCCGCAGTCTCGACCAAAGCTTGAGCTCGGCGTCTGTCGAGTTCTTCCGCAGCCCCCTCGCAAATTCACGATCCGCACGCATTGACCGGCATCGCTCCTCAACTAACCCCTGTACCCCTCATCCGCCCCCTATGGTTTTGCGCCTCCGCGCAAGCGGGCACCTTCTCCCTATGGGAGAAGGGAGTCACTCACCCCTGGTACTCGAGGATATAGAGGCCGCCGTTGTAGTCGTTGGCGTACACCAGCCCCTGCTTGTCGACGAAGATATCGCAGGACTGGATCACTTTGGCGCGGTTCGGGCGGCGGTCCATCAGCACGGCGGGTTCGGCGGGCACATAGGCGGCCACTTCTTCGGGGCGGTACTGGTCCTTGATATTGAACACGCGGATGCCGGCGTTCTGGTAGGTGGCGAAGATCAGCTCCGACGAGACGAACCCGTCCGGGCGGTTCTCGTGAATGTTGTGCGGGCCGAAATGGCCGGGTTTCTTGGCGTAGTCGATTTCGGCGGGCGTCGGGAAGGTCGAGATGCTGACCGGGTTCGTGGGCACGCGGACGTCAAAAAGCCAGATCAGCTTCAGCCCGTCTTCCTGGTGATCGAGCACGGCTTCGTCGAGGACAACCATCAGTCCACGGTCAGGCAACGCCAGCACATTGTGCGTGCCGCCGCCGAATGGGGGCGACCAATTCTTGTGTATGATGAGTTTGGGATTCGCCCGATCCTTTATATCGATCATGACCAGGCCGGCATCGCGCCAGGCACCGTAAGCGACGTCGCCATGGACGGTCGCATGGTGCAGGCCGAAGCGCTTGGTGCCTTCCCAGGTCGCGGTTTCGCCGCCGGCGGTGTGCATGCCCGGCAGCCAGTACCGGCCGGCCTCCTTCGGATTGGCCGGGTCCGCCATGTCGATGGTGATGAAGAGATAGTCCGTGAAGCCATCGAGCAGCGCCGAGGCATAGGCCCAACGGCCGCCGGTGTACCAGATACGGTGGATGCCGCCGCCTTCGACCGGCATGAAGCCGATTTTTCGGGGTTGGCCGGCAACAGAAATATCGTAGACGGACATTCCTGCCGTCCAGTCGCGGACTGGCGCTGTCGCCGCTGCGGCGGTGCCAACCTTCTCGCCGAGATTGCCCTTGTAATAGGCGCGCTCGTCCTGGAATTCGGCCGCGGCGAACATGTCCTTGGCGTTGATCACCAGCAGCAGGTCATCGTGCGTCTGCAGATGAATGTTCCAGGTGTTGTGTGGGGCCGGATGATAGCCGGCGGGCTTGGGATTGCGCGGGTCGCGCACGTCGACCACGGAAAAGCCCTTGGAGAACATGTGGCCGATATAGGCGAACCCCTTGTTCACCATCAGCTGCACGCCGTCAGCCTTGCCACCCTGGTCGGAGTGGCCGATCAATTTCATGTTGCGGGCATGGTCGGCGGGCGGAAGGTTGGGCATGTGGGGGCTCTCTTTTTGTGCGGCGCCAACTTCCTTCTCCCATAGGGAGAAGGTGGCGCCGTAGCGCCGGATGAGGGGTGCAGGGGGGTGCGAGGCGGATGAAGGGTCGGCAGGCAACTTGCGCCTGTACCCCTCATCCGCCCCCATTCGTTTTGCGCCTCCGCGCAGGTGGGCACCTTCTCCCTATGGGAGAAGGCCATGCCTATCAGCTGACTGCCTTGGATCGTGCAGTACTATCGCTCCTACTTCACGCCCCAGATTGCGGCGTAGGCGTCCTGATACTTGTTCTCGGGATCATAGGTGTTCTTGGGCCCGCCATCGTGGTCGATGTTGGTGGGCAGGAACAGATGGGCCGGGGCCACGAAGCCCGAGTCCTTCTCCTTGGCCAAAGCGCGGTTGGCCTCGTCAACCACCTGCCAGCCCTGCAGCAGCAGCGGCTCGGCGACCGTGCCGTCCTGGAACTGGGCGGTGCGGATGCGCAGGAAGGCCGCCTCGGAACCGTCGCCGGCCGAGATGTTGTGCGGAGCGTCCTTGCCGGTCTTGCCGGCAGCGGCGAGCGCTGCGCCCATGAAGTCGAAGGTCAGGTCGTTGATGCTGAAGGAGTGGGTCCACTTGTCGCCGTACTTCTGCAGCAACGAAGTCGTCAGCTGTGGCGTGCGGTTCGAGGCGTCGGCCAAAGGCGTGTCGACGATTTCGAGCACCACGCTGCTGCCGCAAGCCTTGATGACCTCGGCCATCGCGTTCGATTTCTTGATCGCGATCTCATAGGTCGAGTCGGTGAAGATCACCGCGCCGACATGGCCGTCGGTCGAGGCGCAAGGGCCGGACGCGGCGCCACGGGCAACTTCGAGCGGATCGGTCGTCACGTTGGTGAAGATCGGCAGCTTGTCGTGCGGGCCAGACTTGCCATAGGCGTGCCAGCCGATCAGCACGATGCCAGCCTTGCCGGCTTCCTCGATGACGGGCGCCTGCTCGGTGGCGTCGATGCCGCCGAGCACGATCACGTCGGGCTTGGAGGCAATCGCCTGATGCAGCGCCGCGGTGCGGGCCGAGACCGAGCCCTGGCCGTCCAGCGCCGAGAAGGTCCAGCCGATGCGGGCAGCCGCAGCCTTCACGCCGTCGCCAGCGCCCTGGGCGCCGCCATTGCGTTGGTCGGTCGAGACATAAATGATCTTTTTGCCGGCCTGGGCCTTCGGACCAGTGGTCGGGCCACTCCAGGGCGCGCCCGGCGTGGCGACTTTCATCGCGAACGCCTTGGCGTCGGCGACGGCATCGGCGAAAGCGGGGACGGCGGCAAAAGTGCCCGCCGCAAGCACGGCCGAGGCCGCAATTGTGCTGACAGTCAAACGCATCAGGCTAGCTCCTTGATGTGGTCGATTTCCACCCGGCACCGATTTTAGTTTCGGGCTCGGCGCGGAGCTTAGCATTGCGTTTTGTATTCTGCCTCCCATTTGTTGTGGCGGCGGCACCTTGGGTCAAGCGTTTCAGCGCGACCCAACGTGAAGCGAATGGTGTTCGTCCCACGTCAGGTCGTGCAAAGCTTGGCCGAACCTACGAGCGGACCGTACCGATGACCGGACCCGAGTTGATTTTTGACCGCCGCTTGCTGCGCTGGCGCAAGGCGCGGGCGGCTGCGGCAATGTCCGGGTACGGCTTTCTGCTGGAACATGTCGTCACCGACCTCGCCGAGCGACTGTCGATCATGCAGCGCCAGTTCGGCCTTGGGGTCGACCTCGGCGCGCATGGCGCGGCGCTGTCGCAAGGCCTCATGAACACCGGCAAGGTCACGCGGATGCTGCGTGCGGCATCGATATCGCAGTTGTCCGGTGCGGCCGATGCGGCGAGCGTGCTGTGTGATGAGGAGGCGCTGCCATTCGCCCCGCAATCGCTGGACCTGATCGTTTCCGGGTTGACGCTGCAGCTGGTCAACGATCTGCCGGGCGCGCTGCTGCAGATCCGTCAAGCGTTGAAGCCGGATGGGCTGTTCCTGGCCGCCATGTTGGGTGGGCGCACGCTGGAGGAGTTGCGGGCGGCCTTTGCGTCAGCGGAAATCGAAACGGCAGGTGGCCTCAGCCCGCGCGTTGCCCCGTTTGCCGATGTGCGCGATCTCGGGCGGCTGCTGCAGCGGGCCGGGTTCGCGTTGCCGGTCGCCGACACCGAAGTGTTGCGCGTGACCTATCCGACGCCGCTGGCGTTGATGCGTGAGCTGAAAGCCATGGGCGCCAGCAACCTGCTGCGGGATCGGCGCAAGGTGCCGCTGCGGCGCGCCACTCTGGCGGCGGCGGCGACCAACTATGCGCGCGATTTCGGCGACGCGGCTGGGCGGGTGGCCGCGACCTTCGAGATCGTGACGCTGACCGGCTGGGCGCCGCATGCCAGTCAGCAGCAGCCGCTGCGGCCGGGCTCGGCCAGGGGCAGCCTCGCGGCGGCTGTCACCAAGCCTACGTGACCGGACCTGGATTAACTCGTCGCCACTTGCATAGCGGCGCTGAGATAGGTGAAAATGTTGGCGATCTGGTCGCGGATCGGTGGGATGGCGGCGAACAGCATGATGGCCATGACGACGCCGATCAGGGCGTATTCAACCGACGTGGCGGCGGTTTCGTTGCGTTCGAAGCGCCGCAGCAGGTGCAACAGGCCGGGCTTGGGATCAGGCGTCATCAATCGCTCCTGCGCAACGTCAAAAATTGCGGGAGTTCTAGAGCAGATCCCGCAGCATGGCCGTCAGGGGTTCGTCTGCCGGTGGCATCGGATAGTCCCCTAGTCGGCTCGGTCTGACCCAGGCCAGTTCCTGGCCCTCCAGAGCAGTCGGCACCCCTTGCCATCGCCGGCACGCATAGAGCGGCATCAGCAGATGAAATGTCTCGTAGGTGTGGCTGGCAAAGGTCAACGGGGCAAGACAGGGTTCGGCGATGGTGATCCCGAGCTCCTCGCTCATTTCACGGATCAGCGCTTCCTCCGGCCGTTCGCCCTCCTCAACCTTACCGCCGGGGAACTCCCATAGCCCGGCAAGCGGCCGTCCCGGAGGACGGCGAGCCAGCAACACACGTCCATCGACATCAATCAGGGCGCAGGCTGCAACCAGAACGATCTTCAGACCCATGCTTACCCCTGAACCTGCCAGCCAAATGTTAAGTTTGTGCGACTGACTGGATCAACTTCGGTAATCGGCATTGATGGAGACATAATCGGCGGTCAGATCGCAGGTGTAGACGGTTGAACTGGCCGTGCCCGCGCCGACGTCGATGCTAAGCACGATCTCGGGGCGCTTGAAATACTCCGCGCCCGCCGCTTCGGTGTAGCTGGCGACCACACCGCCATCCCTGGCGACCTCGATGCCGCCAAAGCGGATGGCGATCTTGTCGCGGTCGGCAGCTTCGCCCGATTTTCCGATCGCCATCACCAGCCGCCCCCAGTTGGGATCGTTGCCGGCAATGGCGGTCTTGACCAATGGCGAATTGGCGATCGCCATGCCGATGCGGCGGGCCGCCGCCGGAGTTTCGGCGCCGCTGATCCGCAGCGTGACGAATTTGCTCAGGCCCTCGCCATCCTTGACCACCTGCATGGCGAGATCGTGCGTCAGCGCATCGAGGGCGGCGCGGAACTCCCTGGCGCGCGGGTCATCGGCGCGCTTAATGACGGGCGCGCCGCGTTCGGCGGCGGCGTGGGTGGCAAACAGCAGCAGCGTGTCGCTGGTCGAGGTATCGCCATCGACGCTGATGGCGTTGAAGCTTTGGTCGGCTGCCGGCTTCAGCATGTCCTGCAGCGCCGCAGCGGAAATCGGCGCATCGGTGGCCAAAAAGCACAGCAGGGTGGCCATCTCTGGCGCGATCATGCCCGAGCCCTTGGCGATGCCGTTGAGGGTGACCGCAACGCCGCCGATCTTGGCTGTGCGCGTGGCCATCTTGGCATGGGTATCGGTGGTCATCATGGCGGCGGCGGCGCTGGCCCAGCCATCGGACTTGGCGGCAGCGGCGAGAGCGGGCAGCTGCCGGGTGATGACGCCGGCATCGAACGGCTGGCCAATGACGCCGGTCGAGGCGATAAACACGTCGCTTGGACGGCAGTCAGCGGCACGGCCGGCGGCTTGCGCGGTGTCGGCCACGGTCTGGCGGCCCTTGGCGCCGGTAAAGGCATTCGCATTGCCGGAATTGACCACCAGCGCCCGGGCGGCTCCGGGCCCAAGCTGCTTGCGGCACCATTCCACCGGCGCGCCAGCGGTCTTGGATTGCGTGAACACACCGGCCACCGACGTTCCGGCATCGAACAGCATCAGCATCAGGTCGGGCCGGTTGCGGTATTTGATGCCGGCCTCGCAAGTGGCCATGCGCACGCCGGCTATGCTGGGCATAGCGGGCGGCGTGGTCGGAGCAAATGGCGAGAGTTTCATGGGCAATTGTCCTTGCGGCTGGTGCCGGTAGCTTTGCCTCGCCCCTGGCCGTTTGGCGAGCGGCGAGGCAAAGAGTTCGCTACTGCGGTATCTGCCCGGCTGCGGCGGCCTTCTGCAACGCCTCGTCGACATACTCGATCTTGGCGGCCTTATGCAGGCCCGTGATAACTTCTTGGGCTTTTTGCTGCACTAGACCGTTCAGGATGTTGTCCTTGACGGTTTCAAAAGCCGGCGCCGGCTTGTTGCGCTTTTCGAGCAGCTTGATGACATGCCAGCCGAACTGGCTCTGCACCGGAGTGGACACTTCGTCCTTTTTCAACAGCCAGGCGGCATCCTCGAATGGCTTGACCATCTGGCCCTTGGCGAAAAAGCCGAGGTCGCCACCGGCGGCGCCGCTTCCGGTGTCCTTGGATTTTTCCTTGGCCAGCGCGGCAAAATCGCCACCGGCCTTCAGCTTGGCGACGATGTCGTCAGCCTCCTCTTTTTTCTCGACCAGGATGTGCACGGCATGCACCTCCTCGACCGGTTTGATCTCGGCGATCTTCTTGTCGTAGATCGCCTTAGCGGCGGCATCCGTCACGTTGCCCGAAACATTCTTGTCGAAGAACAGATCGCGCAATGCCCGGCCCTTGTAGTAGTCGAGGCGGGCCGGCAGCGATGCGTCGGAGCCGAGCCCGGCCTTTTCGGCCGCCAGGGTCATCAGCTTGTTGTCGATGATGTAGCTGACCAGCACGGCGGTGCGCTGCTCGGCCGGGATGGAGCCGAGATTGGGTCCGATTTCGGAGCGGGCGAGCGCGACATCGGCCTCGGTGATGTCCTTGCCGTCGACCTTGGCCAGCACTTTGCTGTCGGCAAAGGCGGGCCCGGCCAACGCCAGAATGGCTCCTGCAATGGCCAGCGCGACCGTCCGCTTCTTGAAGGGGTGCAACACGTTTGTACCTCGTGGAGTTAAGCTCCCGCCGGGAGCGCGCATGATTCTTGATGCAGCCGACCGCCGCCCGAATGACCGCAGACATCTGAATGGTCATTGCGGCCAAAAACGGTCGCCGCCATGGAGCCGAGGATGCATAGCCGGTCAGGCGCCGCCTCTCAACTTGAAAGCGCCGCCAAGTCGGGCAGCGGGCGGGCGGTTTCGGGATCGCCAGCAAGCGCCTCGCCGAGACTCTTTGCGATGGCCAGGATCTTGGCATCGGAGCCGCGCGCTCCGGCAATCTGGATGCCGAACGGCAGCCCGCGATGATCGCGCCCACACGGAATGCAACAGACCGCCGGTAGCGCCATGGTCAAGCCGTAGACAATGGCCAGCCAGCGCATATAGGTCGGCATCGCCTCGCCATTGATATGCGTCACGTAGCGCTCGGCGTGCGGGAACGGCGAGACCGCGGCGGCCGGCGTGATCAGCACATCGATGTCGCGAAAGAAATCGAAAAAGCCGCGATAGATCGCGGTCTGCACACGGTGGGCCTCGGCGATGTCGGTCAGCGTCCAGTTGAGCGCCCGCTCAGTGTTGTCGATGACGTTAGGGCCGAGCTGGTCGCGTTGGTTGGCGACCAGATCCTTGAACGCGGCGACAAACCCGATGCCGCGCAGGACCTCGAACGCCTGATGCAGGCCGGTCATTTCGGGATGACGGGTCTGCGTGCTGGCGAACAGCTTCGAGAAGCGGGCGGTCTTGGCCGCGAACACCTCGCGAATGCCATTGTCGATCGGCGCCACGCCGAGATCGGCCGAGAACGCGACCCGTAGCCGCGCCAGATCGGCTCCCTGCAATGCGCATGGGATGGCGTGTGCGTCGGCGCTGGAATAGGCGTCCCGGCGATCGACGTCGAGCTGCGCCATCAGGAGGAGATGCGCGTCGTCGACCGTGCGGCCCATTGGGCCGAGCACGGCGAACGGGGAAAGCGCAACCGAGGATAACGTGTCGGGGACGAGACCAGGCGAGGGCCGGAATCCGACCACGCCGCAAAAGCCGGCTGGCGTGCGCAGGCTGCCGCCCATGTCCGAGCCGGTTGCCAGCGGCACCATGCCGGTGGCCAGCGCGGCCGCCGAGCCGCCCGACGAGCCGGCCGCCGACAAGGATGGATTGAATGGATTGCCGGTGGCGCCATAGACCCGGTTGACGGTATTGGCCCCGGCGCCGAACTCCGGCGTATTGGTCTTGCACAGCACGATGCCGCCAGCGCGCCGGAGATTGGCGACCATCGGATCGTCAGTGTCGGGAACGAAGTTCTGAAACAGCAACGAGCCTTGGGTGGTGCATAAACCCGCGGTGTTGTCGAGGTCCTTGACGCCAATCGGCAATCCGGCGAGCGCGCCCAACGGCTCTCCCGCCATGATGGCGGCTTCGGCACGGCGCGCCTCGGCCAGCGCCCGCTCCGCATCCATGGCCACGACCGCGTTCACCTTGCCGTTCACTTGGCCGATGCGACCAATGCAACTCGCCATTAGCTCGACCGGCGACAGCCGCTTGCAGCCCATCAGCCGCCGGGCCTGCACCGCCGAAAGATCGCAGGGTTCGGTCATTTGCTACATTCCCGTCTGGATAAGTGGATCGGACCAGATGTTAGGTCCGCCAAGCTGCGGACTGTCAAATCCAACGTGCCGGCATTCGATGCCTAGCGTGGCTTGCTACCCGCTCCACTCACGCCACCCTTTACCCCAACCGCGAACATGCTAGTGTTTGCATAAGGGTGATTCCAGCGGAACGCCTGATGTGAGACGGTGGCCGACGAGGCCGCGACCGATCCGGGGCCCTCAAGGTGGGGTCCTGAGTTCCAGGCGCTGGGGATAGACGTGCAAGGGCCAAACGAGCCAGTTGGCCCTGGTGAGGTCGCTTGTGTGGTCGCTCTGGATGGAGCCGACCAGGCAGGCACTGATAGTCCAGGGCGCATCGACCGATCGCTCGCGGGAGCGATGGGGCCGTCCCATGTTGCGTCGCTGGCGCCGCCGTTAGGCGAGCATATCTACGCCGCACTCGATCTTGGCACCAACAATTGCCGACTGCTGGTGGCGCGCCCTTCCAGGCGCAGTTTTCACGTCATCGACGCCTTCTCGCGCATCATCCGGCTTGGCGAGGGCGTCGCCAATTCCGGCGTGCTGTCGGAAATCGCCATGGCGCGCACGCTGGACGCGCTTGAGGTCTGTGCCGACAAGATGCATCGGCGCGGCGTTACCCGCTCGCGGCTGATCGCCACCGAGGCCTGCCGGATCGCGCGCAATGGCGATAACTTTCTCAAACGCGTCTACGACCACACTGGCCTGGCGCTGGAAATCGTCAGCCGCGAGACCGAGGCGCGGCTGGCAGTTTCCGGCTGTGCGACGCTGATTGACCGGCAATCGGACGGGGCGCTGGTGTTCGATATCGGCGGCGGCTCGTCGGAACTGATCTGGCTGGATTTCGTCGGCCGTCATGCCGACAGCAAATTGGGCAAGCCCGAGCGCGGCGACGTGCAGGATTGCGTCAAGGCCTGGACCTCGCTGCCGGTGGGCGTCGTGACGCTCTCGGAAAAGTTCGGCGGCCGCTTTGTCGATACGGCCACCTTCGAGGCCATGGTCGCCCATGTGCTCGAGTTGCTTGAGCCGTTCGAGCGCGAACATCAGATTGCGCGCCAGCTGAACGAGCGCGGGGCCCATCTGCTCGGCACTTCAGGCACGGTGACGACGGTGGCCGGTATTCATCTGGGCCTGAAGGTCTATGATCGCAACCGCGTCGACGGTTGCTGGCTGCGCAGCGATGACATCCGAACCGTGACGGCCCGGCTGCTCGCCACCAACTATGAAGGCCGGGTGGCCGAGCCGTGCATCGGCAGGGACCGTGCGGATCTGGTGTTGGCCGGCTGCGCCATTCTCGAAGCGCTGATGCGCACTTGGCCATGCGAGCGGCTGCGGGTCGCCGATCGTGGCCTGCGCGAGGGCATCCTGTCGATCCTGATGACCGAGGATCGCGCCGCCCGCAATCGTGGTCCAAGATCGGGAACCCCAACGTGAGCAAGAGCGGCAAGAAAGTCCCGACCGGCACCGGCGTTACCGCCAAGAGCCCCGGCGGCAAGCGGCTGCTGACGACGCGGTTGAAAACCGCCGAAGGCCGCACCATCTCGTCCCAGCGTTGGCTGGAGCGGCAGCTCAACGACCCCTATGTGGCCGCCGCCAAAGCGCAAGGCTGGCGTTCGCGCGCGGCCTTCAAACTGATCCAGATCAACGAGCGCTACAAGTTCCTGAAGCCGGGCATGCGCGTGGTCGATCTCGGCGCGACCCCTGGCGGCTGGTCGCAAGTGGCGGCCAAGGAAGTGAAGGCTGGCGATTTGCGCGGCGGCAAAGTGGTGGCGGTGGACATCAACCCGATGGAGCCGATCGCCCACGTCACCTTCCTCGAACAGGATTTCAACGCCGCGGAGGCCGAGGACCGCATCATCGCGCTGCTGGGCGGAAAAGTCGACGCGGTGCTGTCGGACATGGCGGAACCGGCGATGGGCCACAAGATGACGGACCACCTGCGCATCATGGCCATGGCCGAGGGGGCCGGGCACTTCGCGGCCAGCATCCTGGCGCCGGGCGGGCTGTTCCTGTGCAAGGTGCTGCAGGGCGGCTCCGAGCACGATCTGCTGGTGTTGCTGAAGCGGAATTTCCGCGTGGTGCGGCATGTCAAGCCGGAGGCGAGCCGGGCGGATAGTGCGGAGCTGTACGTCCTTGCGACGGGGTTTCGGGGTGGGGAGGGTTAGGGCGCGGTTGAGCCAAACGGCGGCGTCCAAAAATGTCGGCATGAATGTCGGGTTCAAAATAGACAGAAAAATGAACAAATTCAGACTGTTGAGCGTGAAGAACACAGCCGCTGTGACGGCAACAATGTCGGGTTCGGCTTTGGAATATTGCTCTTGACAAAATAGATATATTATCTATTTTGTGTTTTCTTCCAACTGGACCGAGCCATGAAAATCACCGCCACTGAATTCCAGCAGAACGTCGGCCGCTATCAGGACGCCGCCATCCGCGAGCCCGTGACCATCACCAAACATGGCCGCGACCAGTTGGTGCTGATGTCGATGGATCTATTCAACGCGGTCATGGAGGGCCGTGTCGCGCGACGCATCGAGGACCTCGACGACGCCACCATCGCCGCCATCGCCGCCGCCGAAGTGCCGGCGGAATTTGATCATCTCGACAAGCTGATCGAAGGCTGAGGGCCCGAGTGCCGCTTCCGACACCACATCCCGGTCGCGTGATCTCCTACGCCTATCTCTGGGCTGGCGAACACGCGGATGGGCGCGAAGAAGGCGTCAAGCATCGCCCCTGCGCCATCGTCCTTGCCCGCACGATAGTCGCAGGTCGTGAGCTGATCACTGTCGTCCCGATCACGCACTCAAAGCCATCGGTCGCTGCTGACGCCATCGAGATCCCGCCTGCGATCAAACGGCTGCTTGGCCTCGACGCTCTTCCCTCATGGATCGTCCTGACCGAAGTCAACGATTTCATCTGGCCCGGTCCGGACCTGGCGCCGATCCCGGGTTCTGGCGGGCAACGCTTCGACTACGGCGTGCTGCCGCCGGGGGTCTTTCGAACGGTGCGTGATAGGATGATGGCGCTGATCGCGGAGCGGCGTGTCAAGCAGGTGCCGCGGACGGAGTAGTGCAGACGCGCGTCCGACATATGGAGTGAGTGAAGCGCGCCACTATCCCTAGCCACATCGTCGCAGAGTCAGCTTGCCACAGCAGGTCGAATCAGTTCACTTTGTGTTCGCGACAACAACAAGGTTACGGAATTATGAGTGATACCAAAGTCGAAGTAGACATGAATCGTGACGCACCAAGCAGGATAGCGCTAGAGATGACTTATCATCTCATTGGCAGTACGGAGAAGCGAGGCGACGAGTACCGGCAAGAATTTTTGGATCTATACGCGCAGTGCCTGGAGCATAGCGAAGGTTTGACGCGCAGCAAGCACCTGCAAGCTGTCCGCACCGAACGAAATAGAGCGCGACAATAGCCGGCACAGTTCCACATTCAAGGGTGGCGAGCGTTATTTGGTTAGATTTAGCACAGAGTGTCGCCCCGATGGCAATTGCCGACCACGACCTTCCTCACCCTGACGACTTACTCGCATTCATGCTGAAGTATCTTCGGGGCGGCCATGGTGCGGTTCAAGGCGTGAGGCCTTTGGCAGATTGTGACCTGCGCTTGTATGAGTTCGCAGACCGGTGGATTGCACTGATCGAGCCCCATCGCCGCACAGCGGACGACTTTGGCGAGCAAAAGAACATCATAGCCCACGCCGCCCTAGAGGTAGCCTGGGGATTGATTCGACGTGGATTTTTGCATCCAGGTGGATTGCGGATCCCTGACGCCAATGCTGGCGACCCCGGCCGGTTCTCTCTGACAACTAGCGGGCGCGATTGGTTGAAGACGGCAGACGAAAGCCACGATATCATTCTGATGTCGAGTAGGCTGGCCGAACAGTTCCAAAGCTTTGCACCAAAGTTCAGCGAGGGTTTCTCGCAGCGCGCCAAAGAAGCGGTGCGCTGTCGCGAAGCCGATGCATATCTAGCGTGCTCTGTCATGTGTGGAGCTGCCGCAGAAAGTATTCTTTTATCGGTTGCGTATTCCAAGACTAAGGACATTGAGCAAGTAGATAAGACCTACCGGAGTTCGTCGGGGCGCAGCCGGCTGTTGTCCCAACTTGTAGGGCAAGCCACGAAGCCGGTTCAAGATGGCTTCAAAAAGCGAATAGAAGTAATCGGGTATTGGAGAGACGATGCCGGCCACGGTATGCCATCTTCGATATCTGCACCTATTGCCGATTCCGCGCTCCGTGAGCTACTATTGCTTTGTCAGTTTGTGACGGCGAATTGGGACCCGCTTACTCTGTAGCAGGACTGCTCTGTAGGCTTATACCTGTCGCACCCCTTACCCCCTACCCCCGCCCCCTCCGCATAAACCCCTCCATCTCCCCATACCCCACCTGCCGCCGCTCGTACCCCAGCCCCAGCCGCCGCGCCGCGCCTTCCGCCTTCGCATCCAGCCCCGCATCCTCCGTCTGCGCCAGATAGACCACCTTGGTGTAGTGCCCGAAATAATCCTTCAACAACTCCGGATGGCGGTCCAGGCCCAGCAGCCCCGACCAGACCAGCTTGTCGAAGTGCCGCGCCAGGTAATCGGTGAGGTAGAACACCGTCATGTCCTCCTCCTGCGACGCCGCCGCAAACGCCGCGTTGCCCGAGAAGAACGCGTAGCAATGCGGCCCCTCGATGCGCTCGATCGGCACGTCCCCGCCCTCCTCGGCCAGCACCTTGTCGATGCCGCCGCCGGTGCCGCAGTCGCCGTAAAGCACCAGGATTTTCTCGTATTTGCCCTTGGCGGCCCGAATCTTCTCCCGCAGGCCGCCGGGGATCTTGTCGGGCGTGTTGTGCCAGATGGCCGGCAGGCACTCGACGTCGAACTCGGTCCAGCGGTTGGCCTCGATCAGGGCGACGATCTCGCGGCCGAGCGCGCCGCAGGCGAGCAGCAGCACGCGGGCGGCGCCGCGGCGGAACTGGAAGGTGTCGGTGGGTGCGAGGTCCATGGGGCAAAGGTTAGCAGATTGATGCGACTGTTACATCGTTGTCCAAGCCAGCGACAGAGCCAGCAGCCCCGCCGGCGCTTCGATGATCACGCAACTGATACGGGCGTCGCGCTCCGGGATCATCTGGGCTCCGGGCATCGCCAGCAACAATCCGGGCGCAGGCGCCCGACCTGAACCAGATTGAACGAGTGCGATCCAGGGCCGCCACTCCGGCGCCAAAGCGCCAGGCGGACCGAGCCATGGCGCTACGATCTCACCCGCATCGGGCAGATCGTGCCGGTCCAGCCCTTGCCGGTCGCGCTTCAGCAGGGCCTCCTTCAGTGTCCACAACTGCGCGAAGCCTTCGGCTTGCGCATCGCGCGGCAAATCGAACAGCCATTTCCGTTCCGAGCCGCTGAACAGTTTGGCGGCAACCTTGTGGTCGGCACGGTTCGACGAGATCTCGCAGATATCGATGCCGACGGGGCCATCGTCGAGAGCGATCGCGGTGCAACCGGCGGCATGACTTAGCGAGAGATGCCAGCCCTCGACCCCGATCACGAATGGCGACCCATCCTCGCGATGACCAAGCGCGATCGGCGTTTTCAGCCAGGTGGTGAGCAACGCTTCGACGACATCCGGTCCCACACCGCGCGCCTTGCTGGCAGGGTCAAACAGGATGCCGATACGCAATTGGTTGCGTGCGCTCACCGCGCCTCCGCTGGCGAACCGGCCCAATTCGAATTGGGCGGCAGGCATTCGCCCTTCATGACCGTCGTCAGGCCAGCGAGGCGCGCGTTGTCGCCGATCTCGGTGTCATACAACACCAGCGCGGCCGGGCCGATGGTCACGCCACTGCCGATCTTGATGCGGCCGATCTTCATCTGACGGTCTTCGTAAAGATGGGTCTGCAGCAGCGCGCCCGAATTGATCGCGGCATGGTCGCCGATGCTGACGCAATCGAACTCGGTGATGTCGGTGCAGTTCATGTAGACACCTTTGCCGATCCTGGTACCGAACAGGCGCAGGAACCACGGCAGCATCGGCGTTCCGCACAGATGCGTCAACAGGCCCTGGCTGCACAGTGCGTCGTAGCCGACGGCGACCGCTTCGGTACGCAGCGACCACCAGGACCACATCGGCTGCTGGGTCGGTTTGTAGACACCCATCATGAGCCACTTCTGCGCCACCGCACACAGCGCCATCAGAACACTGATGCCGACGCTCATGGCGATGATCATCGGCAGCACGGTCCAGAAATGCCCGTCGAGATCGTCCAAGTAGGGTTTCAGCATCTCGACGCAGGCCATGCCGAGCGAGATCAGCAGCATGGTCGGGAACGAGGCGTTCAGCGCTTCCACCACGGCGCGGCGGATGCGCATGAGCCGAGTCGGTTCGAAAGTCCAGACGTCGCCCTTGCTGGCGAATTTCTGCCGTACCGGGAGCGACATGGCCGGGCTGCCATACCAGGTCTCGCCTGCCTTCACCTCGTCGCCGCCCGGAGCACGGGTATAGACGCCGACCAGCGAGCCGTCGCCGAGATGGCTGCCCGGCGGTACAATGGCGGCATTGCCGATGAACACCTGATTGCCTGTGGTGACGCGATCAAGTGTCATCCAACCATGCTTGGTTTCCTCTTCGCCCATCACGGCGAGATCGGCAACGAAGCACTTGTCGCCGATTGCTACGAGATCCCAGACGCCGGGAAAGCTGGTCGAGATTTCAGAGTCCTTGCCGATTGTCATGCCCATGGAGCGGTACCAGGCGCGCATGTAGACGGTGGCGAACAAGGCGCCGAGGACGTCGAGCACGACCTCGACGGCGAGTGAGAGCGACCACTTGCGCAAGTAGAACCAGCTGTGCACGGAATAGACGCCGGGCTTGACGCGCGGCAATAGGATCCAGCGCAGGGCGGTGATGAACAAGGCCACCAGCACGATATCCACGATCGCGGCCGGCCAGGCCAGCAGCGGGATATAGTAGAGATAGTTCACATCGACGAACATCGAAATGACGGCGTCGAGTTTCTCGATGACGTAGAAGGCCGGAATGAGCGGGATCAGTCCCATCGGCGGAATCAGGATGAGGGCGAGCAGGCTGGCCAGCGCAAGGGCATAGCGCGTGCTGCGGCTTGCGCGTGCGGGTGCGCGCAGCGTTGCCGCATCGACCGTGCCGGTCTGGCGGGCGGGCGAACCCTCCCAGGTCTGGTAGTCGCCGACCGCGCGGCCCTGCGACAGCGCCGTCAGATCGTTGAACTCGCTGAACGCGCCGATCCGCGTGTCATTCTCGATCACGCAAGAGCCGCCGATGGTAGCACCCTCGCCGATCACAATCGTGCCAATGACAAACTCGTTGCCGATCACCTGCGTGCCACCCAGGATCGTGCGGCTGCCGATGGTGGCGTTGTCGCCGATGCTCACAAGATCATGCATCTCGAACTTCACCAGGCTGCCGACCAGCACGTCGCGGCCGATCCTGGCGCCCATCAGGCGCAGATAGGCGCGGTAGAACGGCGTGCCTTGCAGCCAGTTCTCATGCGCCAACATGGCAAAGCGCTGCGCCACCCAGATGCGGAAATAGTAGCTGCCCCACATCGGATAACGGCCGGGCTCGGTCTTGCCGACCACAAGCCATTTGACTGCGGCGGCAACCGCGATGTTGAAGATCTGGAACCCGGCGAACAGCGCTATGATCATACCGGCATCGAGAATGAAGCTGGCATTGTCCGGCGTCAGATAAAGGTAGCTGACATAAACGCTGAGCCATTGGCCAGTGGCAAACAGCAGCACGATCGGCAGCACGGCAGCCTGTGCGAGGCCGCACAGCAAGCGCCGCTGCCAGGGTGCCGGCACGAAGGCGTTGTCGACGGCCGCTTTGGCAGGCGCAGCGGCTGTGATCGCGGTCCGGGTATCCATCTCGATCGCGATGGCGCGCAGCGTGCGCTGGCCATACATGTCCTTGAGCGTGATGCCTGCCAGCGATGGTGTCTCGCGCACGATCGAGATGAAGCGCGCCGCCAGCAGCGAATGGCCGCCCAGTTCGGTGAAGAAATCGACCGTGAACGGAATGGCGCGACCAGGGAAAATCGTCCGGGCGGCGCTGAGCAAGACGGCTTCGGTGGGTGTCGCCGGTTCTACTTGCTCCTCTTGCGAAGCCGCGAACGTGATTGGGATAGCCTTCAGCGCCTTGCGGTCGAGCTTGCCGGAGGCTAGCGTCGGCAGTGTCTCGATGATCTCGAAATGCTGTGGCACCATATAGGCGGGCAGGCGCGCGCGCAGCGTTGTGCGGGCGGCCGTGGTATCGAATGTCTCGCCATTGCGCAGGCCGACGAACGCCACCAGCTGATCGATATCGCCATCCTTGCGCAGGTAGGTCGCGGCGTGCGTCACTCCCGGCAGATCGCAGATCGCCGCTTCGACTTCGCCCAGTTCGACACGGAAGCCACGGATCTTTACCTGATCATCGATCCGCCCACGAAATTCAATTCGGCCATGCGCATCGAAACTGGCGGCATCGCCCGAGCGGTAGAGCACGGGATCGTTGGCCTGGAACGGGAACGGGTTGGCGATGAATTTTTGCGCGGTGAGATCGGGACGGTTGAGATAGTCCTTGGCGACGCCTGGACCGCCGATCAGCAGCTCGCCTTCCCTCCCGCGTGGCACCAGTTTCATGCTGTCGTCGACAATGTAACAACTGTAGTTCGGGATCGGCCGGCCAATGGTTACGGGATCACCCGTGTGCAGTTCGGCGACCGTGGCAACGACCGTGGTTTCGGTCGGTCCGTAGCTATTGAAGATGCGGCGGCCCGGCCGCGACCAGCGCTCCAGAACGGATGGCGGGCAAGCCTCGCCGCCAAGAATGATCGTGCGCAAGGTCGGCACATCGCCGCTCAGCAAAGAGAGCAATGTCGGCACAGTATCGAGTACGCTGATACAAGCCGCCGTCATGATCTCGGCCAGGCGGTCGGCCTGGCTCAGCACCTCGGCTGTGGCGACCCACAGTTTGGCCCCGACCAGATAGGGAATCCAGATTTCTTCCATCGACAGATCGAACGCGACCGAGGCGCCCTGGAACACAACGTCGTCGGAGCGAATATCGAAAATGGTGTTGGCGCTGCGCAAGTAATGGCAAATGTTGGCTTGCGTGATGGTGATGCCCTTGGGCTTGCCGGTCGAGCCCGAAGTGTAGATCAGATAGGCCGGATGCTGCGGTGTCAGGCCGCGCAGTCTTGGATTGATCAGCGTGCGGTCATCGGCATCGACCAGATCGGTCGGGGACATCGCGGGGCAGGTCAGTCGCGGCAGCCGCGACGTGTGGCACGGCGTCGTCAGCAGCATGCGGGCCTCGGCATCCTCGAGGCAGGCCGCGATGCGGTCGGTTGGCGCCTCGGCATCGAAGGGCAGCCATGCGGCGCCGGCCTTGGCGACCGCGATCTGTGCGATCAGTGCCTGCGGGCCGCGTGGCATCCAGATGCCGACGACATGGCCTGGACCGATGCCGGCACGGATTAGGCCGCGCGCCAGAACGGTCGCGTCGGCGTCCAGCGACCGGAAGGTCCAACTCTGTTCGCCACATACGATGGCTGTGCGTTCGGGCCAGCGGCCTGCGCTGCCAGCGACAATGTCGGCGAGCACCTCGTCGCGGATCAGGTCGGGCCGGGAAACGCCAACGGCGATGCTCAGGACGTCTTCGGGCCTTGCAATGTCATCGAAGCCGGCGCTTTGAGCTCGTACATGCTGCATGATCATTTCCAGTTGATTGCAATTGAATCGACGTTTCGCCGCGCCCGCGCCGGACATGACAGGGGCATGCGCGCAACTCGCTGCCTGAGTTGCAACGTAGTCAGACGGTTAAAAATGCCAAACCGAGACCGCTGCCTGGCGGATGCGCCGCTGCATCAGAAAAACCGTCCGAATGGAAAGTGCGTTGGACTTCCCCCAAGAACGAAGGCCCCAAGAACGCGGGCGTTAGGTCGAGCGCTTCCGGTTATCCCCCCGGTTGTCGTGCCTATTCGCGAGTCCAGCTTGATCGCCTCTCTCGCTAGCGGCGGCTCTTGTTTCGATAGGCCACCGTGAAGGCAGTATTGGGTCGAGGGGATTGCGGCCACGTCGCGCGACACTTACGGATTGGTAAGTGTGACTGCGGCACAGAGCTTGAGGCTGGTATGCAGGTATTGAGTACAAACAATTGCGCCGTGGTCGGCGTGATCCTGGCCGGCGGTCTGGGTCGCCGGCTCGGCGGTGGCGACAAGGCCTTGCGGTTGCTCGCGGGTCAGCCACTGGTCGCGCATGTCGTCGCGCGCCTGGCGCCGCAACTGGCACCCGGCCGGCTGCTGCTGAACGCCAATGGTGTTGGACCGGAATTGACTTCATTCGGGCTGCCCCTGCTAGCCGATACCCGGCCCGGCCGGCCCGGCCCGCTGGCCGGCATTCTGGCCGCGATGCAGGCCATCAGATCCGAGGCCGGCGAGGACGGCTGGGTGCTGTCGGCGCCGACCGATACGCCGTTTCTGCCGCTCGATCTCGTGGCGCGGCTGGCCGAGCAGCAGAGCTCCGCGGCTGCCGACATCGTGTTGGCCGGCTCCGCGGCAGGGCTCTGCCAGGTGTGCGGCCTGTGGTCATGCCGGCTGGCGGACGCCCTTGCTCAATCGCTCGCGATTGGCCAGAACAAGGTGCTCGCCTTTGCCTCGGCGCACAAAATGAGCCAAGTCACGTTCCCCCCGCAGCCGGTTGGCGGAGAAAAGGTCGATCCGTTCTTCAATATCAACACGGCCGACGATCTTGCGGCCGCCGAACGTTTGCTGAGCCATGAATCGCAATGACTGACACGCGCGCACCACCTCCGGTCATCGGCATTGCCGGCTGGAAGAATTCCGGGAAAACGACGCTGGCCGAGCGACTGATCGCCGAGCTGACGCGGCGCGGCTTGCGGATCGCTTCGGTCAAGCACGCCCATCACAGCTTCGATATCGATCATGCGGGGACGGATAGCGCGCGGCATCGGGCGGCTGGCGCGTGCGAGGTGGCGATCGTGTCGGATACGCGCATCGCCCATATCCGCGAGCTGCGGGGTGCGCCTGAGCCGGGTCTGGCCGAGATTCTCGCCCACTTTGCGCCGTGCGATCTGGTCATCGTCGAAGGCTACAAAACCAGCGCGGTCGCCAAGATCGAGGTGCGTCGGTTGTCGGCGCGCAGCCATGAGCCACTGGCCGGCCGGGACACCCACGTCATCGCCATCGCCGCCGATCATCCGGTGGCGGACCAACGGCTGCCGGTGTTCGGGCTTGATGACGTCACCGCCATCGCCGATTTCGTGGTGGCCTGGATGAGTCGAAACTCGTGAGCGCGCGAAACCCGCGCGGCTGGCCGCGGCGGCGCGCCGAGGAGCTGCTGCTGGCCTTTTCCTTGCTCACGCGCCTGCCGGTGCCGCGCCTCACCGTGCGCCATGGCGTGCAGCTGCCAGACTATCTGTGGGCCTTCCCGATGGTCGGCTTCGTCATTGGCCACATCGCCGCCGCCGCCTTCATCCTGGCGCGCCTCGGCGGTGCCGGCAGCAACGGCGCAGCGGTGCTGGCGATGGCGGCCTCTGTGCTGGCAACCGGGGCGCTGCACGAGGATGGCCTGGCCGACTTCTGGGATGGCATCGGCGGCGGGCGCACGCGCGAGCGCAAACTTGAGATCATGCGTGACAGCAGCATCGGCAGCTATGGCGCGGTGGCCCTATTTCTGGTGCTGGCGGCACGCTGGTCGGCACTGGCCGGCATTACCGATCTGCACGCTGGCGCCGGCGTGCTGGTGCTGTCGCACACTCTGTCGCGCGGCCTGCTGGCGCTGGTGCCTCAGTTCTGGCGGCCGGCGCGCGCCGAGGGCTTGGCGGCGGGCACGGCCAACGGCAATCTCACCAGCGCGCTGGCCGCTATTGGGTTGTCGCTGGCGGCGGCGCTGGTGCTCGACGCCGGCCCGTTTGCCCTGCTCGCCCTGGTGGCTGCAGTGGTCGCCATTATCGCCATCGCCGCCCTTGCCACGCGCCATCTCGGCGGCTACACGGGCGACGTTTTTGGCGCTGCCGAGCAGACGGCCGAAGCCCTGGTGCTGATGGTCTGCGCGGTGGCTTTGGGGCATTAACCCTAATGCCTCCCTAACGTAGCGTTCAGGTCAAACCAATGCTCTCATGCGTGCCGATGGGCGTGGTGTGGGGTGTTTTGTGCAATTTGTGTCCAATGTTCGGAGCGTCCGGCGTGTGGCGATTGCGATTGGTGCGGCCATTGCCGCGCTGGCGCTGGTCTGGATCGGCATCGCCGGGGTCGAGGCGGGGCGGCTGCGTCTCGGCCAGGCATCGACTGAGTTCGGCGAGCGCGACCGACTAAAGCAAGAGGTTCGCGACCTGTTCAAGGCGAACGATTTCGCGGGCCTGGAGCGGCTCGCCGCCAGCTATCGCGACGGCAAGCAACGCACACGGAGCGGCATCTGGAAGTTGACGGTGTTTTACGCCGGCTTTCAAGAGGTGGCGGCCGAGCTGCCGCGCGACGACAGCAACGGTTGGCGCAGCCTTACCGAGCAGGTCGAGCGCTGGCGCAAGGCCTATCGGGACGAGCCAACGGTGTATGTCGCCAATGCGATCATTTTGAAGGCCCACGCCTGGTCACTGCGGCCACGCCGGCTGGTGCTGGAAGCCTCCACGGGCGCGCCGAACCGCTTCCTCGACACGTTGCGGATGGCTGCCAACGGGCTCGATCGCGCCAAGAACATTGCCGCCACCGATCCGCATTTCTATGTCGTGCGCGCCGATCTGGCGTCGGCTCTGGCTGAAGCGCCAGGTCCCTTCATGGATCTTGTCAGCGAGGGTCTCGACAAGGCGCCCAGCTACTATCCGCTCTACTTTTCGGGTCTTGACTTTTTTGCTGAAGACAATGCCCCGCAGCGCCCGGACATTGCGCGGCGCATCGAGGCGTTCGCCAACACCGCCGCGCGGCGATTGCACGGAGCCGATGGCGCGGCCATCTACGCGCGCCTCTATTGGCACGCCTATTCCGCCATCTACGGCAACGATCTGTTCCGCAAATCGCAGGTTGATTGGCAGCGCATGCGCGGCGGCTTCGAGGCGATCGTGTCGCGTTATCCCGATGCCTGGAATCGCAACAATTTCGCCTATCTCGCCTGCCTGTACGGCGACCGCGATACCACGCGCCGGTTGCTGTCGGACGCCAGCGAGCCGCTTATGCTCACCGTGTGGAAGGCGCGCAAGTTCCACGACGGCTGCCAACGCTGGGCCAACACCAAGCCTGAAACGGACCGTAGCATGCAATAGGCCCCTTTTGACGGGCCGTATTGCACTGTCCAACCGACTTGCCCTGGTCGGTGCAGTATAACCGGAAACGGCCTGTTGCACCCTAAGCGCGGACCCGTTCGAGTGGACACGTCGACAGCGCCGCGAACTGCGGATGCCCTGGCCAGAAGCGGGCGATGGTGGGTTCGATTTTTGCCACATCCCCGGTCGTCAGCGCCACCACCTGCGCGCCGGCCTGAGGCGGCGCACCGACGTAATGTGGGTGCCGGTGCAGATAGTCCTCCATGCTGTCGGCGACGATTTCGGGCTGGCTGAGCAGGCGCGTGAACGGCGGTAGATAAAGCCGGAACAGGTGCTCGATCAGCGGGTAGTGCGTGCAGCCGAGAATAGCGCGGTGCGGTGGATGGCCGGCATTGGCGCGCAGCATCTCGGCCACGTAACCTTCCACCATGGTCGACAGCTCGGCTTCCGGCGCTCCTTCCTCAATGGCACCGGCAAGGTCCGGACAAGCCTGCGGTAGCACGGTCACTTTCGGGCAGCGCTTGCGGATCTCTTCCTGGAACACCCCGGACGTGATGGTGCGCCGGGTGCCAAAGACGGCAATGGTATCGGTGTTGTATTTCTGCGGGTATTGCGGCGAGGTCACCGCCCAGGGCGTCTGCGTCGCGGCTTCGACGGTCGGGGCGATGATGCCGATGGCGTTGTGGCCTTTCCAGCCGCTGGCCGGCAACCATTCGCGCTGCAGCCGCCGTCCGGCCACTGCGGTCGCGGTATTGCAGGCGATCATGACCAGCGTGCAACCAAGGCCAAACAGAGCCTCAACACCCTTGGCGGTCAGGCCGACGATCTCTTCGGACGGCCGGTTGCCGTAGGGCGCATTGGCGTGATCGCCGAGATAGACGAAGGCAACACTCGGGAACCGCAGCGTCAGCCCGCGGAGCACAGTAAGGCCGCCATGGCCGGAATCGAAGAGACCAATCATGGGCGGAGCATAGAGCGCTTCCGGAAAAGTGGGAACCGGTTTTCCGACCGCAAGCGCGGCAGAGAAAGAGCGCCAGAACGGGTCGATTGTCAGGCCATGCGCCGAAAAATATCTGGCGACAACAAGCAAAACCGCCAACGTTTGGGCTGAACCAGTTGTATCGGCTCAGTCAGGACGTGTCGCGTGACCACGGGCATCGAGCCACCAAACTGGGTGGCGGTGGTTCGGGACAAAGAGGTATTCGGAACACTTCCAAAAGTATTGTCGCAGTCTGCCAATGTCATTCAACTCAACGTTCCGGACACGACGGGCAAGCGCCTTGCCGCGTAGAAACGCGTTTGCAATCAAGGGGACGAAGCGCCGAATTCTTCCTACTCCGCCGCGTCGACGCGGCGCATGCGGCCAGCGGTGGCGGCGTCGGCCTCGATGGACTTCAGATCCTCAAGGCCCGGCATGGCAACCATATTGTATCCGCAGTCGACGTAGTGCACTTCGCCGGTCACCGCGCCGGACAAGTCCGACAGCAGATACAAGGCGCTGCCGCCCACTTCGTCGAGCGTCGGGGTGCGGCGCAAGGGCGCGTGGTCGCCCTGGAAATTGAATATGGCGCGGGCGTCTGACACACCGGCGCCAGCCAGCGTCCGCATCGGGCCAGCCGACAGCGCATTGACCCGGATGCCCTGCGGACCGTAGTCGGCTGCCAGGTAGCGCACGCTCGCCTCCAGTGCGGCCTTGGCGACGCCCATGACATTGTAGCTCGGCACCACGCGGGTGGATCCGCCATAGGTCAGCGTGATCATCGAGCCGCCCTTGGGCATCAGCTCGGCCGCGCGCTTGGCGACTTCGGTAAACGAGAAGCACGAGATCGTCATGGTCTGGACGAAATTGGCGCGCGTCGTCTCGGCATATTTGCCGCGCAGTTCGTTGCGATCCGAAAAGGCCAGGGCGTGCACGACAAAGTCGAGCCCGCCCCAGGTCTTGTTGATGGTGTTGAACACGTTGTCGACCGAGGCGAGATCGGAAACATCGCAGCTCTCGATGATTTCCGAGTTCACGGATTTGGCCAGTGGGATGGTGCGTCGGCCGAACGCGTCGCCCTGATAGGTGAAGGCGAGCTTGGCGCCCTGACCAGCCAGCACCCGCGCGATACCCCAGGCGATCGAGCGGTCATTGGCGACACCCATGACCAGGCCGCGCTTGCCCGCCATCAAGGGCGCAGGAACGGCTATGTCCTTGGTTGTCATCGTCCAATTCTCCCGACCCTTGAATTCACACCACTTGACCAGTCTATTCATTATTTACTCGCTGCCTGCTTAGGCTGTTCCGGGTCTATCCGCCATACCTCCGGAACACGAGCGTTGCGTTTGTACCGCCGAATCCGAAGCTGTTCGACATCACGTATTCAAGTTTCGCGCCATCTTGCCGTTCACGCATGATCGGCAAGTCGGCGAAGGCCGGATCGATTTCGACTATATTGGCGGATTCGCAGATAAAGCCGTTATTCATCATCAAAAGAGAGTAAATGGCCTCCTGCACGCCGGCAGCGCCGAGCGAATGCCCGGTCAGCGACTTGGTGGCGGAAATGGCCGGCACGCGCTTGCCGAAAACGCTGCGGATGGCCTCGATTTCCTTGAGATCCCCGATTACCGTCGAGGTGGCATGTGGGTTGATGTAGTCGATTTTTTCGATCCGCTTGCCATCAAAACCGTTCAGCGAATTGCTCATGCAGCGGGCCGCGCCCTCGCCCGACGGCGCGACCATGTCGTGGCCATCGGAGGTGGCGCCATAGCCGATCACCTCGGCCAGGATGCGAGCGCCGCGCGCCTTGGCGTGTTCCAATTCCTCCAGCACGACCACGCCAGCGCCGCCTGCGATGACGAAGCCGTCGCGGTCCTTGTCATAGGCACGCGAGGCCTTCGAGGGGGTGTCGTTATAGTGCGAGGACATGGCCTGCATGCCGTCGAACAGCACCGACAGCGTCCAATCCAGCTCCTCCGAGCCACCGGCGAACATCACGTCCTGCTTGCCCCATTGGATCTGCTCGGTGGAATTGCCGATGCAATGCGAGGATGTGGCGCAGGCCGACGAGATGGAATAGTTTACGCCCTTGATGTGGAAGGGCGTCGCCAGCGTCGCCGAAGCGGTGCTCGACATGCATTTGGGCACCTCGAACGGACCCACTTTCTTGGCCCCCTTTTCGCGCGTGATGTCGGCGGCCCACACCTGAGCCTTGGTCGAGGGGCCGCCCGAGCCCATGATGATGCCGGTGCGCTCGTTCGAGATATCCTTGCTCTCGAGCCCGCTGTCGCGGATCGCCTGCTCCATGGCGATATAGTTCCAGGCCGAGCCCGCGCCCATGAAGCGCTTGGCCTTGCGGTCGACCTTGCCCTCCCAGTCGATCTTCGGCTCTCCATGGACATGGCAGCGGAAGCCCAGTTCGGCATACCGGTCCGCCTTGACGATGCCGCTCTTGGCCTCGCGCAGCGAGGCGGTCACTTCGCCAGTGTTGTTGCCAATACTGGAAACGATGCCCATTCCGGTAACGACGACACGTCGCATGTGATTTTCCTTCGCGGCAGGAGCCGTGACCGGCACGGCCAGCCCTCAAGTGCTGGTAACGGTTGTTGACGGCCTCAAGCGGGGCCGGCGGACGGCATGTTGACCTCGGGTTTCAAAAGCACCCGCAAATCCTTGGCCGAGTAGATGACTGCGCCATCGACGATCAGCCGGCCATCAGCCTCGGCCAGCTTCAACTTGCGGGCGATCACGCGCTTGATGTCGATGACGTAGCGGACCTGGCTGACCGAAGGCGTCACTTCGCTCATCAACTTGACTTCGCCGACGCTCGAGGCCCGCCCTTGGCCAGGCAGGCCCATCCAGCCGAGGAAGAAACCTGTCAGTTGCCACATCGCATCCAGCCCCAGGCAGCCCGGCATGACAGGATCGCCCTTGAAGTGGCAGGCAAAGAACCAGGCATCCGGTTTGACGGCAAATTCCGCGACAATCCGCCCTTTGCCGTGTTCGCCGCCAGTTTCGGTGATCTCGGCGATGCGGTCGAACATCAGCATCGGCGGCAGTGGCAACTGTGCATTGCCGGCCCCGAACAGTTCGCCGCGACCGCAGGACAGCAGGTCCTCGTATTCGTAAACGTTGCGGCGTTCAACCATGGCGCGAGGCTTTCCTGGAAAATCGGTTCGTTAACGGCATCGCGGGTTTCCTAGCACAGTCGCCGGGCGGCCAAAAGGGATTGGAGTGCGCTCCC
Organism: Hyphomicrobiaceae bacterium; assembly: GCA_031367715.1. Taxonomy (GTDB): domain Bacteria; phylum Pseudomonadota; class Alphaproteobacteria; order Rhizobiales; family Hyphomicrobiaceae; genus JANYHF01. The sequence goes on from JANLQJ010000131.1 coordinate 31,077, forward strand.
GTCCGTCGTCACGAGGCGTGTTGTCGCCGGCCCAGGCCCAAGCTCGGCAAGGGGCGATAGTTGGTGTCGCAGGTTGGTCACAAGTGATCGTTTGGTGATACCATGAGGTCGTATGACGACCGCCAGGAGTTGAAACCGCCGATGTTGTTCGCGTCCCAGGCCGTTCGAGACCGATTGCGTGCGGCCGGCTTGCGTCCGACCCGCCAGCGCCAGGCGTTGGGCGAGTTGCTGTTCACCGGCTGCGACCGCCATGTCTCGGCCGAGGTGCTGCACGACGAGGCGCGCCGCGCCGGCATCACGGTATCGGTCGCGACGGTCTACAACACCCTGCATCAGTTCACCGAGGCCGGCCTGCTGCGCGAGGTGATCGTCGATGGTTCGCGCACCCATTTCGACACCAATACCTCCAACCACCATCATTTCCTGTTTGAGGACGGCTCGCTGATGGATATTCCAGCGGGCGCTCTGGAGGTCATCGGGATGCCGGCGGCGCCCGATGGCACGACGGTGCTGCGCGTGGATGTTCTGGTACGGGTCGGCAGGGTTGGCGGTTAGCGCGCTGGCGCTAAGGTGCAAAGTCAGGGCCACCACTTTCCTCTCCCCGTTTTGACGGGAGAAGGGAAGTGGCGCCTGTATCCGGTTGACGCCCCAGCTATGCCTTGGCGATCGGCTCCTGATAGCTCAGGCCCATGTCCCAGGGAAAATAGATCCAGGTATCCTGCGATACCTCGGTGATGAAGGTGTCGATGGTCGGAACACCCGCCGGCTTGGCGTACACTGTCGCAAAATGCGCCATCGGCAACATCTCGCGGATCACCTTGGCGGTCTTGCCAGTATCGGTCAGATCGTCGATCACCAGCACACCCTTGCCGCTGCCGCCGCCGATCGCACGGATGCTCGGGCCGATCTCCTTAATGACGTTGAGCACGCCCTGTTTGTCGGTGTGATCATAACTGGCCACGCACACCGTCTCGATGTGCCGCACATCCAGCTCGCGGGCCACGATCGCGGCCGGCACCAGTCCGCCGCGGGTGATGCACACGATGGCCTCGAACGGGCCCTTTTCGGCCAACCGCCAGGCCAGCGCGCGCGCATCGCGATGAAACTGGTCCCAGGAGACCGGGAAGGCCTTTTGCGATTCGGCGGTCATGTTGGGCTCCCTGACGTGGATTGTGCAGCTTCCAGATAGTCTTGCGAACGCATCTCCACCAAGCGCGATGCCGTGCGGCCAAAGGCCTCGCTGCCGTCGCCCAGCGGAAACAGGGCGTGCGGCTCGGCGGCTGCCGAAACAATCAGCCGGCGCCGTTGGTCATAGAGCGTATCGACCAGCAGGATCAGGCGCCGCGCCTCGTTGCGCTGTTCCGGGGTTAGCATGGGGATGCCTTCCAGGATCAGCGTATGGATGCCGCTCGCGAGCGCCCGATAGTCGGCGGCGCCGAGCGCTGCGCCACACAGCTCGTTGAAGCTCATCCAAGCCGTACCCTCGGCTGCGCGCGGGATCGTGAGCGTGTGGCCCTTGATGTGCAGCATGCGCGGCTCGCCCACGGCGGAGTTGGTCATCAGGTTCCAGGCCGCGCCGAGGGCGGCCGTTGCGGCGGCGTCAACGGGCGTAAAATAGAGCGGCCGTCCGGCCAGCTTGGCGAGCCGGTAGTCGCGGCGCGCGCTAAGTGCGAGCACGTTCACATGCTCGAGCAGCAGGCCCACGAAGGGCAGGAACAACTGTCGGTTGATGCCGTCGGGATAGAGGTCTTGGGGCGCGATGTTCGAGGTGGCGACCAGCACAACACCCAGCGCCAGCAGATGCTCGAAAAGCCGGCCGATGATCATGGCGTCGGCAATATCGTTGACCTGGAATTCGTCGATGCAGAGCAGCAGGCCGCGGTTTGCGAGCGTGCGGGCGGCCAGCGGGATCGGGTCACCGGTGCTGGCCTGGCGCGCCTGTTCGATGGCGCCGTGGGCCTCGTCCATGAAGGCATCGAAATGCAGGCGGCGCTTGGCGCGGATGGCCAGGTTGCGGCAAAACAGATCCATCAGCATGGTCTTGCCGCGCCCGACCGGGCCGCAAAGATAGATGCCACGCGGCGTGTTGGCCTGCCGGCGCCACAGACCGCCGAGGATCGGCCAGTGCGACCGCTGTTGGGCTTCCAGCACGTCAGCCAGCCGCTGCAGGGCCCGCACGGCAGCCAATTGCGACGGCTCGGGCTCGATGCCGCCGCTAGCGATCAAATCCTGATAGGCGGAAAACAGTCGGTGCGGCATGGAACCCCTGGCCCTAGGCATGAGTGGGCCCAGGGCGTGTGCCGCGTTACCTGCCGCGATTCCCGCGATGTGACAAGGTTGCGAGAGTCGCGCCCGCCATGGTGGCTGGCAACGCCGCCGCTGGCGTACAGGGGCGGCACTTGAGTCGCCTACGCCATTGGCCGCAACGCGGCGTCGATTTTGGCGGCGGTTTGTTGCCATGTCGGCAGCGCGGTCCTCGCCAGGCCGGTGCCCTGCCTTAAGTCCCTGCGCAGCTGCGGCTCGCTCAGCACGCGCCGCAGCGCATCGCGCATGGTCGCCACATCGTCCGGCTCGACCAGGATCGAGGCCCGCGGATCGAGCCAGCTGCCGACCGCGCCCGAGCGGGTCGAAACAACCGGGATCTGTCGCGCGATGGCCTCCGCGACGGCCATGCCAAAACCCTCGTGGATGGCCGCCGCCGCGTAGAGATCGGCGCCCTTCCACAGGGCATCCATGTCCTTGCCAGTCCGCTCACCAGCGAACGCGATCCGCTGACTGAGGTCATGGTCCTCGATCATGCGTCGTAGCATCGCCACATGGCCTTGTTCGCGGTCGAGATTGCCGACGATGGTCAGCCGCCAGGAGTGCTCCTGCAGCCCCGCCAGCGCGGCAATGATCAACTCATGGCGTTTGCGCGGAATGACCGAGCCGGTGCTGAGCATGTGTAGACCGGGGCCACCCGAGCCGGGCGAGGGCGTTTGCGGATCGGTGCCCGGCTCGGCTGTGATCAGTTTGGCCGCATCAACACCGTAGTCGGCGACCAACTGCGCGGCGGTCAGGTGCGAGGTGGCGATGACGAGAGTCATCTGCTGCAGCGCGCCACGCTCTTCGGCGTCGAGGCGAGCCGCAAGCGCCGGCGGCCGGCTGCCTTCCAACACCTGCGGGTGATGCATGAGCATGGCAAAGCGCAGCCGCTTGGCCGCCTCCGGCAACAGTCCAGCCAACGGTGACAGCACCACCTGATCGGCGAGCACCAGAGTGCCATCGGCCAATCCGGCCAGCACGCGGCCGGCCGCCACAATAGCCTCGGCCCCCGGATCGGGAAACCCAGCCGCCAGACCGTTACGCTCGATGCTGTACTCAAGCCGCCGCAACTCCTGCAGCACCCGCTCATTATAGATCCAGCCGCCAGTGGTGCGAGCATAGTCGGATGAAATGAGATAGGCGAGCTGCGTCATGGCTATCCCCAACGGAGCCTAAATCACGGAAAAATCATGACAATTCGACGCGAGTTGGCAAAACTCGATTAACCAATCGCGCGCACCATGATCGTCAAACCACGCCATCGTACAAGGAGTTGACGGCATGAGCGAGCTGGCAGAGGCCAAGGTGGGCGACGTGACGGGTCTGGCTGAGATGATCATCGCCAAGACCATCGCCAATGATGCGGGCACCTCTTCCGCTGCCGGCCAGCCGGCGCCGATCCTCGATGTCGAGGAACTGATCAAGGCCATGCCGATGGCCGAGTTGCTGATGGGCGTGATGAAAACGCAAGGCAAGCCGCTGACCCACGTCGTCAGCGACATGGCGCGGCTGTCGTTTGCTCCCTCGCGCATTTCGCCGGAAGAATATCTCGATCTGCGCCTCTATGACGACGGGGCACTGGCCGGCGCCGACAAAAAGCAGTTTGTCGGCATGAAGGGCTGCAAGTGGATCGGCCTGGAAGCCAACCAGAATCCGAACTGGTTTGCCATGGCGACCGAAAAGCTGCCGTTCTACGCCGTCATGGGGGCCTATGGCCTGCCGACCATCAAGCAGAAGGCCGTCTACCACCCGCGCGTGAAGCTGCCGGGCCTCAACTCGATCCCCAACAAGGACGAACTGGCCATCTGGCTGCGCAAACCGGAACATTTCCCCTGCTTCGGCAAGCCGGTCAGCGGTTCACTCAGCCTCGGCACGGTGGCGATCGAGTCGTATGATCCGACGACCGACAAACTGCTGCTGTCGAGCGGCCGCCAGGTCGATGTGGCGCCGTTGGTCGAGGAGATCCGGGCCAACTACCGCCAGGACGGCTATATGTTCCAGGAGCGGCTGGAGCCGCATCCTGAGCTGCGCGCGCTGACCGGCAATCGCATCGGCACCATCCGCGTCTATACCATCTGGGGCGATCAGGGGCCGGAAGTGTTCCGGGTCTGCTGGAAGGTGCCGGCTGGCGCCAACATGGCCGACAATTTCTGGCGCAACGGCAACATGCTGGCCGCGCTCGACGAAACCACCGGCACGGTCAAGCGGGTGATCCGCGGTACCGGCCCACGCCAGGTCGAGGTGGAAAACCATCCCGATACCGGCGCGCGTCTGGTTGGCGCGACCATTCCGAATTTCAAGGACATTCTCGATCTCTCGCTCTGGGGCGCGCGCGTGCTGAACGAGGTGCCGCTGATCGGCTGGGACATCGCCATGACCGATCGCGGCGCGGTGCTGGTGGAAGCCAACAACACGCCTGACTTCCGCCTGGTGCAGATGGCCGAGCGGCGCGGTGTCTACGATGACCGCATGACGGCGTTTTTGGCGCGCATGCGCGTGATTTACGCCGCGGCAGGCAAATCAAATGCACGCGCGGCCAGCAACGTGCGCAAACGCGGCCTGACCGGCGTGTTCCGCTCGATGCGCCAGTCGGCATAGCACACCACACTGTCATCCCGTGCGCGGCGCAGCGTCTTGTCGCTTCGCCGCAGACACGGGACCTCATCGGGTTCAAGCCGCATTCCAACACGGCAGGAGCCCTTTGAGGTCCCGGATCAGCGCTGCACCATAAGTATGCTGCAGCGCATCCGGGATGACAATGTTGCGTCACGACTGCCCTACTGCCCTACTGCCCGTTTCCTCACTTCAACAACCGTTCCAGATAATCCAGCTCCCCCGGCGGGCGCGTGGTCTCGCCCAGTCGCCGCCGCAGCTCCTCGATGATGCGGCGCGAGCGCTGTATGGCCAGTTCATTCGGCAGCATGTTCTTGTTCGAGCCAAGCTCCTCATTCGGGTCAGTCAGTTGACGGCCAAGGGGATCGCGCTCACCATTACCGACACGGTTGCCGTTGGCCTGTCCATCCTGGCCCTTCATCATCTCTTCGACCATCGACTGCGCGCCCTTGCGCAGCTGATCGAGCGCCTTGCCCTGGTTCTCGATGGCCGTTTCCGGGTCCTCGTTTTTCAGCGCGCCTTGGGCATCCTCCATGGCGCGGCCGGCATCCTGCAGCTGGCCCGGCTGTTTGCCGCCTAGGCCCTCGAGGTCCCGCATCAGCTTGTCCAATTCGCCGCGCAGGTCGCCCTGGCGCTGGCCAAGACCATCCAGCCCGTCCTGCTGCCCATCACCCGAGCCGCCCTGCCCCTTTTGTCCCTGCCCGCCCTGCTGCCCTTGACCATCGCCATTGCGCCGGTCGCGGCCCTGTTTGAAGGTTTCGTCCAGCAACTTCTTCTGTTTGCCGATCAGGTTGCCGAACTTATCCAACAACTGCCGCATCTGGCCATTCTTGCCGTTCTGGCCCTGGCCGGCCATCTTGCCGGATTGCAGCCGGTCCAATAGATCGCGCAGTTGCGACAGCATCTGCTGGGCCGCATCCTTGTTACCCGAGCGCGCCATCTCCTCCATCTGCTTGAGCATCTGCTGCAGATCCTTGTCACTCAGCGTGCGGCTGTTCTCGGAGTTTTGCTGTTGGCTCGGATCGCGCTGCCCCTGCTCGGCCAGCGAGCGCAGGAACTTGTTCATCGCCTGTTTCAGATCCTGCATCAGTTTTTGCAGTTCGCTGTCGCTGGCGCCTTCCTCCAGCGCCTTGGCCAGCTTGTCCTCGGCGTCCTTAAGGGCCTGCTCGGCCTCGCTCAGCTTGCCGCTTTCCAGTTGCAGCGCCAGCCGCCAGAGCTGCTCGCTGACGGATTTGAAGAGCTCCTTGGAGGGCGTCTCGGTCAGTTGCCGGTAGGCTGAGCGCAACGACAGATAGGCGCCCGGATCGATGGGAAACTTATCGGGCGCAATGGCCAGCGCATCGAGTGCCAGGCGCACGTCGAGATAGCGGCCGGGCGAAAACGCCAACAGGCGCCGCTGCTCGATGATGGCGCGGGCGAGCGGGTTCTGGAACACCCGCTCGGGCAGCATAAAGGCGGGCGGTTCGGCGCTGCCGGCGTGATTGCCACGGTCCTTGGCAGTCAGGGCCAGTTTAACTTTCAACCCGGCCCAGGGGTGACTGGCCAGATCGAGACTGGTGCGGCCCTTGATGTCCTTGGCCGAGGCCGATTTCGGCAGCTTCAACGGCATTTGCGGCGGCTCGCCCAGCGGGCCGATCTCGCTGCCATCGGCAAGTTTCAGCGGCTTGGACGCAGCGATATCGGCGAGATCCATATGCGCTTCGGCACTGGCGACGCCATAGTCGTCAGTGACCCGGTAATCGAGCAACGTCGCGCCGCGCGCGCCCTGCTTGGGGGCTTCAGTCAGGGCGATGGTCGGCGGCTTGTCGGGGATTACCGCGAAGATCCAGGACTGGCGCACCAGTCCGCTGTCGGCGACCCGGATGGTGACCGGGCGATCGAGCGCAAGTTTGAATTCGGACACTGCGCTGGCGGCTGCGGTCCCATTCTGCTCGGCGACGGCTTGGGCTGCCGTTTCGCCCGCCGGCAGCCTGCTGACGGCGATGTTGCCATGCGCTGGACCAGCTGAGCGGATCAGCAGCTGGCTGCCTTCGGGCACCTCGAAACGCCGGCTCGATTGCCGGTCATCGGCCATCGGCTCGGCCCCATCGGCGATCAGAAACGGCGGCCGGCCGGTATAGGCGGGTGGCGTCACCCAGGCATCGAGCCGGGTGGGAACCAGAGTGACGGCCGGACCAAAGCGGAAGGCCGAGGCAATACGGTCGGCAAACGCGTCGCCGGTGACGAACAGCAGCGTCGCCAGCGCCAGCAGCATGGCCGCGCGCAGGGCAAGCGGATCGCGGGCCTCGGTGCGTGGCGCGGGCGGCTTTGCGCGCATGCCGTCGATCAGCCGGGCCAGCCGCTGGCGATGCGCGGCCCACAGGCTTTGCGCGACCGGCGTGCTCACGACCGGGGAGAGTTGATCTTCGTAAGACGAGGCAGGCCGGTGCGGCAGGCCGGATTGCGACTCCAATCGCTGCAGGCCTTCCGCGCGCGTTGGCCGGCTGACGCGGACCAGTGGCAGCAGCGACGCTGCCCCAGCCAGCACGAAGGCCGCCAGGACGGCGATATGCCAGGCGATCGGCAGCAGCGGCCACAGCCCGGCCAGACTGGCGAGGAAAAACAGGCATAGCACGCCGATTGGCAGCCAGACCAGAGCCCAGGCCCGCTCCAGCCCGAGGGCCCAGCAGCTGAGCCGGATCTTGCGCTCCAGTCCGGCGTTCGGCGCCGCAATGGCGCTGGTTTCAGTGTCCATCATAGGGCCAGCCTAGCACGGGTTGGTGCTGCCGCACCTCACCGCTCGCGATTTTGTGAGGTGCTCGCTCGGGTCCCGGATTTAGCCTGCGACCATGGCCCCATCAGGGCGGCAACCGCTTAGCTGCGACGAGGCGACGGGCGCTTGGGAGGGGCCGGCGGACTGGCAGCGCGTGTCCCGGCCGCCGAGCGCGCCGGGCCGGCACTGGCGCCTGCCGGCTCAGGCCGCCGCGCCGCCTGTGGTGCGGCAGCAACCGGAGCTGGCCGTGGCTCGCGGGCCGGCCGGGTCTCGGCGCGGGCCTCGTTGAGCTGCCAAGGCGCCAGCTTGTCGAGCCCGATCAGTTCGTCATAGGTCTGGCGCGGCCGGACGACGGCGAACTGGTCGCCGCGCACCAGCACTTCAGGGATCAGCAGGCGCGAGTTGTAGGTGCCGGCCTGCACCGCGCCATAGGCTCCCGCGCTCATCACCGCGAGCAGATCGTCGGCGGTCGTGCCGGCCAGCTTGCGGCCCAGCGCCAGATAGTCGCCGGTCTCGCACACCGGACCCACCACATCGACCAGCGCGCCCGTGCCCTTGCGCTTTTCGGCCACCGGCCAGATCTCGTGATAGGCATCGTATAGCGTCGGCCGGATGAGGTCGTTCATGGCGGCGTCGACCACCACGAACGTGCGCTCGGCGCCTTTCTTTACGTAGATCACCTTAGTTACGAGAATCCCCGCATTGGCGACGATCAGCCGCCCCGGCTCCAGCATGATCTTGAGGTCCAGGCCGCCGAAGCACTTGCGGACAATCTCGGCATAGGCGTCGGGGTGCGGCGGCACCTCGTTGGCGCCCTTGTAGGGCACGCCGAGGCCGCCACCGAGGTCGACATGGGCGATGTCGTGGCCTTCCGCGCGCAATCGGATAACCAATTGACGCATAAGGGTAAAAGCCTTATCGATCGGCGCGAGGTCGGTCAGCTGGCTGCCGATATGCATGTGCACGCCGGCCACATCGATGCCATTCAGCCGGTCAGCCTTGGCATACAGGCGCATGGCGTCCTTGTAGGGGATGCCGAACTTGGCCTCGCCCTTGCCGGTCGCGATCTTGCGGTGCGTCTTGGGATCGACATCCGGGTTGATCCGCAACGCGACCTTGGCCCGGGCGCCCAGGTGCGTCGCGACCTCGGACAACGCCTCCATCTCCGGCTCGGATTCGACGTTGAAATGATTTACCCCGGAACGCAGCGCGAAGGCCATTTCGTCGCGTGTCTTACCCACTCCCGCGAAAATTATTTTCGCCGGCGCCACTCCGGCCGCCAGCGCACGCCGGATCTCGCCTTCCGACACCACGTCCATGCCGGCGCCCAGCTTAGCCAAAGTCGTCAGCACGGCCTGGTTGGAATTGGCCTTGATGGCGTAGTAGATCTGCGGATCGAGCCCCTTGAAGGCCTGCAGCATGACCTTGTAATGCCGCTCCAGGGTGGCGCTGGAATAGCAATAGAATGGCGTCCCGACCACCTTTGCGATGTGCTCTAAGTTGACCTTCTCGGCCTGCAGCTCACCGTTCTTGTAGGCAAAATGATGCATGTTCGGCCTCTATTGAGTTGCCGTTTTGTTCCGTTGAATCGGAATCATAGACCGTTCAGCCCACCTGTCTAGAAGGTGGTCGCGTCGATGGCAAATCCAGCTTGCAAGTGGCCTTAGCGCAGTTGCTTAATGGAGCGCCAAAACGGCACGACAGGGCGCACACAGAATGCCGTCCATGAGCCAGTTATCGCCCTGTCATGGCCCAGCGATGCCTAGTCATAGTCCAGTCATGGCCCGCTACCGGCTCATCAAAGCGGCGGCGTGCCCACCTGCGCCGGCCGCCGCTCGATCAGCACTTTGCCGGCAAACGAGAACACCAATTCACCATGTTGGTCGCGCCCTTCATTGAGCGACAACAGCAGCCCCCATGCCGGCTTGCCAGGCCAGTCCTCGATGCCGGTGAACTGGCTGGTAAAGGTCACGCGATCGCCCGGCCGCACCGGCTTGAGAAAGCGCATGTCGCTGAACCCGGGCGACGGCCCGACCCGCCCGACTGCTTCGCCGCGCGCCGTCATGGCGGCCAGCTCTATCAATTCGTGCTGCACGTTCAGCCGCATCCAGACCGCGCCGGTATGCCACCCGGATGCGCATAGCCCGCCGAAGTGGGAACGTTTCGCCGCCGCCGCATCGAGATGGAACGGCTGGGGGTCATAGAGGCGGGCGAACGCCGTGATCGCCTCGGCCGTGAACGTGTGGGTGCCGAGAATGACAGTATCGCCGATCGGGTAGTCTTGGAGGTACAGGGACATGGCGGCCGAGGTAGCAGGATAAGGGATGAGGGATGAGGGATGAGCACGAAAGGCGTGAAGTCGCTAAATCGCCAAATCGTGAAGTCGGGTCCCGCGATTTGGCGATGTCACGATTTCACGTCTCTTTCTATCGCTACCAAATGCACACAATCCCACGTCATCACAGTCTTGCCGTCATCGCGCCTGACGTCATAGAACATGCGCACCACGCCCATCTCCGGCCGCGACGCCGAGACGCGCGACTCCAGCACCCGCCAGGTGGCCGTGAGCGTATCGCCCGGCATGACCGGTTTCAGCCAGCGTACCTCGTTCAGCCCCGGCGAGCCCATCGAGGCGGTATCGAGCAGGAAGCCATCGCAGATCATGCGCATCAGCATGGCGCAGCTGTGCCACCCTGACGCAGCCACCCCGCCGAGCAGCGACGCGGCGCCGGCGCGAGTGTCGAGATGCATCGGCTGCGGGTCGAACTCGGCGGCGAAAGCGAGGACTTCGGGCAGGGTGACGAGCTTGGGCGGAAGAGTGCCGGTGGCGCCGGTGGGGAATGAGGAGAGGTGGTGCATGGGGGGGCTCAAGACGGCGATCAGCAACGAACGGTCGATGCCGCTTTTGGGCGGATTGGCTGTCCTAGCGGACCCGCCTGAGATAGGCGTCCGGCCAGTAGGTCGTCCGAACATCCGCCAGCGCTTCATTAAATCCAGGCGCCGGTTGTTCCAGCACAAACCGGCTATCGGCCTTGACAAAATCGAGCGCCGCACGGCGTGGATTGTTGGTCCCCCAGTCCGCTTGCGTGCGCGGATCGCCAGCCAGGAACTCCATCACACCGTCCGTGGCGACAATGTATGAGCCGACACTGACCAGCGGCGCATAGGCCTTCAGCTCGGCCATGACGTGATGATAGTGTTCTGACTCATTCATAAGGTACCCGCCTTGACCTGTGCGAGGACTTTGCGGGCGCGGTTGGTCTTTTCCAGGATCATATCGGCTTTGGCGGTCCATTTGAAGGGCTTTGGACTTGCGTTGCGATCGTCGATCCAG